>DASPZP010000292.1:0-10076 GCA_035636195.1 Anaeromyxobacteraceae bacterium | reverse complement strand
GGTGACCCGGACCGGGGCACCGGGTTCGGGGAAAAGGAAGCGTCGTTAGCAGTCCGGTCGATGGACTGCCAACGACGCCGCGTACTGTAACCACCGAGGATCGAGAGTCAAGCGAGGCCCGACGCGCTTGGCGGTCGCAAGGTGAGACTGCTAATTTCGCACGAGATTACGGGGTGTTGCGGGGCAGAGCTTTGAAGGGGTACTATTATCGAGTCGTCGGGTAGACGGTAGGGTGACGGGTGGCCGGGGGCACGCCAGCCCGAGGAGGCCGGTGAAAATGAGCGAGCGCATCGTCGTGGGCAAGAGCGCGCAGGAGTTCTTCCGGGAGCTCGTCTCGGACACTTTGTCGCAGCGACGGCTTCAGGTCGGAGACGCGACCGAGTTCTATCTGGTGAACCTGCTCTCCGAGCAGGTGGAGCGGGCCCGGCTCCATGGCGACGGCGCCGTGGAGGGCCTCACGGAGCCGCTCGCCTTCATCCTCAAGAAGGCGCTCGAGAGCGACCGCGACACGCGTTGGCGGCAGCTCAAGCGACTCGGCGACACCTCGCTCTTCGTCTCCGGGTTCTTCGCCGACTCGCTCTCCCGCTCGGCGGTCGACGTCGGCTACTACATCGCCATGGGGGAGCGCGCCTACGACACGCTCTCCGGCGAGCCGCGCGGCCCCTCGGGCGCGCAGGAGCTCTTCGGCGAGCTGGCGACACGCTTCTCCGAGTTCGTCGACCTCTTCGCCGAGATCTCCGAGCTGTCGGCTCTCGGCTCGAACCGAGGGCTCGTCCGGCTGTACGAGCGGTTCCTCATGACCGGCTCCGAGCGCGTCGCCGCGCGGCTGCGCGAGCGGGGGGTCGCGCTCTTCGCCGGGCCGGGCCGCGCGCGCTACGGGCTGAAACAGTGACGATCCCCTTCTTCCAGGCGGAGCTGGAGGCCATCTACGGTGTGCGGGCTCCCCGCGTGGAAGAGTTCCTCATCGACCGGGCGCGCGCCCACGCGAATGGTAACGAGCCCCGCGCAGAGGAGGTGCTGCTCGTCCGGGAGTCGGAGGACGGGCTCGAGCTCGGCCTCTTCCTGGCCGAGGAGGTGCTGCTGGCGGCGGTCGTGACCGACCCGCACGACCGGCGGCCCCGCCTGACCGCGCGCGAGCTCTTGCCGCTGCTCGCCTGCGCGGCCGAGGGCGTCTCGCACTTCGTCTACCTCGCCACCCGGGCTGCTGCCGGGCGGCCGGTCTCGTTCCTGGAGCTCGAGGTGCAGGCCGAGGTCGACAAGTGGGCGCTCCTCGTCCTGCACCTGTGGCGACGCGGCCTGCGGCGGTTCTCCCCGGTGCTGCGGCGGAGGCTCTTCCAGCGCGTCCGTTACCGCGCGCAGCTCGGGGCGGAGGAGCTCGAGCGCTACCGGCTCGCCAACCGGCTGGCCGGAGGCTACGCGCGCTGGCTGGAGCGGCGCTACGTGGCGGGGTGCGACGCGGACGGGCTCGTGCGTGAGCTGCGCGCGAGCTACCGGCTGGGCGGGGGGGAGAAGCTGGGATATCTGGAGTCCCGGGCCGCGTGACGCCGGCGGCGGGGGACAGGCCCCCAGCCCTACTTCAAGGTGCGGGTCTGCCCGGCGCCGATGTTCACCTTCTCCTGGTCGAACTTGCCGGAGAGGGCATCGCGCACGGAGCGGTCGAAGCGGACCTTGCTCGTCGCGATCTCGCGAAGCGCGAGCACGGCGGGCTTGTTCTTGGAGGCGGGGAGGAGGGGGCGGGCGCCGGCCATGAGCTGGCGGGTGCGCTTGGTCGCCAGGAGGACGAGCGCGAAGCGGTTGTCCACCATCGGCAGGCAATCTTCAACGGTTACGCGGGCCATGAGGGGCGGACTCTAAGGGCGGGGGCGCCTCGGGTCAATGGCTACTTCGATTCCGGCGGTGCTCCGGGGCCGCTGGAGGGCGGCGCGGCGACAGGTTTTTCCGCCGGTCCCCCGTCCGTTTCCCTGGCGCGGAGCTCGGCCGTGCTCCGCTCGACGCCCCATCGCGCCTCCGCCCCGACGAGGTCGATCGCGCCGGAAGTGCTCTCGACGAAGACTGACCCGTCGAACGGGTTCTCGTCTCCGACGGCGAGGGTCTCCGTCTTCCCGCCGCGCAGCACGACCTCGACCCGGGCTCGCGCCGAGGCGAGGCCGTAGCGCTCGCGGGCTTTCGGATCGCCGCCGGGCTGGACCGCGCCCTTGCGGCGCAGCTCCGCGACCCGGCGCACCAGCTGCTCCACAGCGCCGCCGTCGGCCGGCGCCGCGACGGGAGCCGTGATGCGCCAGCCGCCGTCCTGCCGCGCGAGCACCGTCGTGTTCCCCTTCGCGATCACCGTGAGAGCCGTGACGTCGGCGGGTGCGAACGCGAAGAGCCGCTCGCCCGCGGCCTTCGTCGCCTGGGCTGCCTCGTCCTTCTTCCCCACCGCCAGCGCGAGCGCGACCGCCCCGGAGGCGACGGCGAGGAGGGCGAGGGCGGAGAGGGCGTTGCGGGCGCGGGCCTTCATGGAATCAGCTAGCGGGAGCGGCGGACCATCCACACCGAGAGCCCCAGGGCGAGGAGCGCCACCGGCAACACGTCGATGGCCAGGAACTTGAGGGCGGTCGCCTGAGCGTCCGTGATCAGGACCAGCGTCGCCTCGCGGTTCCGCGGGCGGATGGTGATGCGGTCCTCCTGCTCGCCCAGCCAGGAGAGCGTGTTCATGAAGAAGTCGCGGTTTCCGCCGAGCTGCAGGTACTGGTTGGAGAAGAAGTCCCCGTCCCCGACCGCAACCAGGCGGGCCTGCGCGGAGCGTTTGCCCTCCCCGGCGGCTGCCTTCTCGGCCGCCATGGCGAGCGGCAGCGCGCCAGCCTTCTCGCCCTCGCCCCGCCGCGCCTCGCCGCGCTCGAAGACGCCCTTCAGGTCCGTCTCGCCCCACGCCTCCGCACCGGTGAGGGCGAGCGGCGTGGGACGGACGGATTCCCCGGTGAGCGCGACCAGGGAACGTGCGGTGGGGAGGACGAGCGCCGTATCGGCGAGCTCGCGGGTGATGGGATGCGCGGGCGAGGGGAGGGCGATGGGCGTCACCGGCGAGCCCAGGACCTGCGCCGCCGGCGAGGGGTCGACCACCACGTCGTCGTCGGCCTGGAGGCCGAACCCGGCCAGCAGCGGGTCGAGGCCGAGGTCCACCTCCGGCTCGAGGAACACGCCGAGGTGGCCGCCCTGCGCCGCGTACCGTTCGAGCGCCTTCACCTCGCCCGGGAGGAGCGGCTTGCGCGCCCCGGCCACCACCACCACCGAGGCGTCGGCCGGCACCTCACCCGCCTGGGAGAGCGCGAGCGGCGCCACCTCCCACCCCTCCGACTGGAGCGCTTGCACGATCTTGCCGTAGGCGCGCGGCTCGGCCGAGGCAGCCTCAGCCTCGCCGTGCCCGGAGGTGAAGTACACCTTGCGCGAACCCTGTCGCGTCACCTTCACGAGCGCGTTCGTAACCCCCTGCTCGTCGGCGGCCGAGGCGGGCGCCTTCTGCTCCCCCGCGATGAGCAGGATGCGCGGCCCGCCCGCGAGCACGCCCAGCGCGCGCGCCTTCTCCGCGTTCTTGTAAGGGTCCACCAGCTCGTAGCGGAAGCGCGGAGAGCGGGCGGCGTAGCGGCGCAGGAGCGCCTCGGCCTGCGCCCATCCCTCCTCGTCGATCCGGTAGACGGCCACCGCCCGGACGTCCTGCTTCAGCCCGTCGAGCGTGCGCAGGGTGTCCTCCTGCAGCGTGTAGATGCGGTTCTTCGTGAGGTCCCAGGGCCGGGGGCGCTTCGTGGCGAGGTAGTTCGCGGCGCCGAGGGCCACGGCGAGCGCCGCCACCGAGACCGCCGTCACCCCGCCGAAGTGGAGAGCGCGGCCGGCGAAGAAGCGCTTCAGGCCGCCCGGCTCTCCGAGCGCGAACGAGATGGCGACGCAGGCGAGGCCTAGGACGAGCTTCCCGACCAGGAAGCGGGCGTTCCCGAAGAACAGGGTGACGGCGCTCGACAGGACCAGCACGATCCCGATCGCGCCCACCACGCGGGAGAGGATGTTCTTGTTCATGGCGGGCTCAAGCCCAGCGGTGGCCTTCGACGGCGCGATCGGTCAGCCACAGCCCGAGCACCACGAAGGAGAGGTAGTAGACGACGTCCCTCAGCTCGATGCGGCCCTGAAGGAAGGGCAAGAGGTGCTCGGAGGCGCTCACCCCCAGGGCGAGGTCGCGCAGCGGCCCCTCCACGCCCACGCTGAACATGGTGACCACCCATAGCCCGAGCAGGACGAGGAGCGAGACGAGGGCCGCCACGATGACCGAGTCGGTGAGCGCGGAGACGAAGAGCCCCACCGCCATGCACATGGCGCCGAGGAGGAAGAGGCCGACGAGGCCGGTGACGACGGTCTGCCACTCCACCGCGGGGCCGCCCTGGGCGCCCCTGGCGAAGAGGGAGAGCAGGAGCGGAAAGACCGCGACGAGGGCGACGGAGACGGCCGTCACCGCCAGCGCCGCCAGGTACTTCCCGGCCACGATCTCGAAGGGCCGCACCGGCGTGGTCATGAGCAGCTCGAACGTGCGGCCGCGCTTCTCCTCGGCGAGGAGGCGCATGGAGAGGAAGGGCGCCGAGATGACGAGGAAGACGCCCACCGACCCGAACAGGCGCGAGACGACCACGTCCGTGAGGTTGAGCCGCTCCAGGACGCTCTGCGCCTCGTAGGGCGAGACGCGCAGGACGAACGTCCGGTACGCGTCGAGCGACCCGGTGAAGAACTGGGCGGCGAAGAAGGCCATCACCATGAAGGCGACGTAGGCGATGGGCGTCGTGAAGTAGACGACGAGCTCCTTCCTGGCGATGGCGAGCGTGCTGCGCATGGAGGTTCCCCCGCCTTACGGGACGGCGGTGATGGGTGGCGCCTCGAACGAGGCGGAGGGCGCGATGAGCTTCCCGTAGATCTCCTCCAGGAAGGCGAAGTCGTCGAGCGTCACCCGGCGACCCGGGAGGTGCTGCGCGATGAGCCCGTCGAGCGTGTCGAAGTCGACGAGGCGCCCGCCGTTCAGGACGAGCACCTTCTGGCACGTCATCGCCACCTCCGAGAGGATGTGTGTGGAGAGGATGAGGGTGTGCCGGCCGGCCAGGCTCTTCACGAGCTCGCGCACCTCGCGGATCTGGAGCGGGTCGAGACCGACGGTGGGCTCGTCGAGGATGAGCACCTCCGGGTCGCCGAGGAGCGCCTGCGCCAGGCCGACGCGCTGCCGGTACCCCTTCGACAGGTTCCCGGTCACGCGGTCGAGCACGTCCTCGACGCGGGCCAGGTGTGCCACCCGTTCGATCTCGCCCTTCACCGCCTTGCGCGGCAGCTTCTTCAGCCCGGCGCAGAAGGCGAGGTAGGCGCGCGGGGTGAGGTCCAGGTAGACGGGCGGGTTCTCGGGGAGGTAGCCGATGCGCCGCTTCACCTCGAGCGGCTCCTCGAAGACGTCGAAGCCCGCCACGCGCGCGGTGCCGCTCGTCGCCGGCAGGAAGCCGGTCAGCATGCGGAGGGTGGTCGATTTGCCGGCGCCGTTCGGGCCGAGGAAGCCGATGACCTCGCCCTTCTGCACCGTGAAGGAGAGGTCGTCGACCGCCAGCCGATCGCGGAAGCGCTTGGTGAGCCCGGAGACCTCGATCATGGCCGACCGATTAGCGCAGCCAGGGCGCCTGTCAAGCAGCTCCTAGCCCTTCCAGAAGCCGGTGGCGCTGCCCGAGCCGGCGCGGTCCTTGCGGAGGTCGTGCCCGGGGTCGAGCTTCACGAACACGCACATCTCGTTGAGGCGGGAGTAGATGCGGTCGCCCACGCGCTGGGCCAGCGTCAGGCTCTCCGCATCGCGCTGGAACTGGGGCGAGCGGGTGTTCACGCTGCGCCCGGGCGACTCGGGCACGATCCGCTCCTCCAGGAAGTAGTTCGTGGCGAACAGCGTCGTCAGGCCCGAGTTGAAGCGGCGGCTGATGAGCTCGTCGAGCATCGACCGCTCCCAGTCGGTGCCGCGCTCCTTGCCCAGCTCGTCGATGGCCAGCACCGGCACCTGGATGAGCGGCCGCAGGACCTCCATGTGGCCGCGGTTCGACTCGAACCCCGCCTTGATGTCCGAGAGGAGCAGCATGAACTCGACGTACCGGCAGCCGACCCCCTTCTCGAGCGTGAGCCAGCGGAGCGCCGCGCAGAGGAGGTGGGTCTTGCCCGCGCCCGGCCGGCCGTAGAGGAGGAACCCCTTCATCGGCTGATCGGAGCGGAACTTGCGCGCGAAGTCCTCGGCGACGGCCTTGGCCGCGGCGTGATCGGGCGACCAGGCGCGGAACCCGTCGAAGGAGGCGAGCGCCACCGCCGCGGGGATGCCGACCTTGTTGAAGAGCGCGATGCGCTCCTCGAGGTGCCGGCAGGCGCAGACCTGTGCCACCGCGGAAGGGCCGTTCTGCACGAGCACGTAGCCGCTCTCGCCGCAGCGAGGGCAGGCCGACTGGCACGTGCAGCGGCGGGCGCGGGCGGGCTGCCCCAGCACCTGCTCGACGGCATATCCGGACCCGCCGCACGCGCGGCACGCTCCACTCTGCGACGGCTCGGCCATGGGCGGCGGGACTCTACACCGAACCGCGCAGGCAGAGGAGGCCCGCCTCCCGCGCGGCGTCGAGCAGGTGCGCCCGCAGCGCTTCGCGATAGGCTGCGCGGCGCGTCCACGCCGGCCGGTCGCCGGCGAGCAGCCGGCAGCGCGGCCCGAGCGCGGCGCGGGCGGACCGCGGCAGGCTCCCGAGCCAGCCGCGCAGGAGCTCCGCGTCGGCCTCGACCAGGGCGCGCTCGACCGCGGCGAGATCGTGCGCGCGGACACCGGCGAGGGCGCTGGTCGCGGCGCGGTGGCCCGCGGCCAACGGGCCGAGGGGGAGCGTTCCGGCGAGCAGCGCGCGGGCGTCCGAGAGCCTCCGTTCGGCCGCCGCGGCCTCGTCCGGCGGCGCGGGCGAATCTCCCACCCGCTGGGTCCGATAGGCGCGCCACTCGTCCTCCACGCACGACCGGTAGGCGCGCAGCGCACGCGGGGGGTGCGAGCCCGAAGGCCGCTCGCAGAGCGCTTCCTCGAGCCCGCGGCGCAGCCCGCGGCAGACCACCGGCACCGGGACCCCGCGCCGCTCCCAGCTGCGCACCTGGTCCAGGTCGAGCGGCGACAGCATGAGCCCTGCGCCGCGCAGGCCGAGGAAGTACTCGGAGACGACGGTCTCGTAGCAGAGCGCGGTCGAAGGGAGCTCAGACACGTTCGGTCGACCGGGGGTGCGCCATCGCCCGCATCATGCCGCCCCGCCCTGACGCTCAACCCCGGAGCGCGGCCGCGACCTCGTCGGCCGACTGGAACCGCTCGCGCGGGTCCTTGGCCAGGAGGCGCAGCGCGACGGCGGCGA
Source organism: Anaeromyxobacteraceae bacterium (assembly GCA_035636195.1). Taxonomy (GTDB): domain Bacteria; phylum Myxococcota; class Myxococcia; order Myxococcales; family Anaeromyxobacteraceae; genus Anaeromyxobacter_A. The sequence goes on along the minus strand of DASPZP010000292.1, from coordinate 2,676 downwards.
GGGAGCCGGGTACCTCCGGGTTCAGCGTCGCCGGAGCGAGCGGCGGGCGCGAGATGATCTCGTGCCACAGCTCGGCCGGCCGGCGCGACACGAAGGGCGGCCGCCCGCACAGGAGCTCGAAGAGGATGACGCCCAGGCTGTAAAGATCGGCGCGGTGATCGATGGCATCGCCGCGCGCCTGCTCCGGGGCCATGTACCGGTACGTGCCGACCACGCGGCCGTGCAGGGTCAGATGGGCGGCGTCGCTCGCCAGCTTCACGAGACCGAAGTCCATCAGCCGCACCCGCCGCGCGTCGTCCACCATGATGTTCGAGGGCTTGAGATCGCGGTGGACGAGCCCCTGTCCGTGCACGTAGGCGAGGCCGGCGCACACCTGGCGGAGGGCGTCCAGGAGCCGGGCCTGCCGGGCCGGTCCGTTGAGCCCGGCGAGCACCTCCCGTGCGAGCGGCCGCGCCTCGCTCGGCGCCGCGCCCGGCTCCTCCCCCTCCGCTCCGCTGGCGGGCGCGAAGCTTGACTCCGTCTCCGGCTCGTCCATCAGCGCCGCGAAGGCGCGGATGGCCTCGGGGCCGGCGCTGGGTGGAGCGGCGGCGCGATCCACCATCGGGGTGAGCAGGCTCTGGGTGTCCGGCTCGTCGAACCAGGGCGCCGCTCCGCCGGCGGGCGTGGCCTCCTCGCCGGTGAGCCCGGCATACGGCGACGCGTCGATCGCGGGCGACAGGTAGCTGCGAAGGTCGAGCCCCTCCACCAGCTCCATGGCGAGGAACGAGTAGCCCTCGAAGACCCCTGCCTCGAATACGCGCACGACGTTCGGGTGGTGCAGGCCCTGCAGCGCCTCGAACTCCCGCGCCAGCCGGCGCGTGGCGGTGGGCTCGCAGACGGGCGGCGGGCCGAGCAGCTTCACCGCCACCACCGCGCCGCTCTCGCGGTGTCGAGCACGGTAGACCGTGCCCACTCCGCCGCGGCCGATGACCGACAGGACCTCGTAGGGACCGACGGCACGGGGGGGCATCCTTTCGAGCATACGGGGGCCGATCCGGGCGGGCAACCGCGCGTCACTCGCCTCGCCTCGGTGAAGCCGGCGTGCTATGAGCCGCGCGTGGTCGAGACGACCCTCATCGAGAGCCTGCGCGAGAGGGTGCGGGCGCGGCCGCTACCGCGCCACGTCGCCATCATCATGGACGGCAACGGCCGCTGGGCAGAGGCGCGGGGGCTCCCGCGCCTGGCCGGTCATCGCGAGGGCTCCGAGTCCGTCCGAGCCGTGGCGCGCGAGGCGCGGCGGGTCGGGCTCGAGGCGCTCACCCTGTACGCCTTCAGCGCGCAGAACTGGGCCCGGCCGCCCGAGGAGGTGGCGGGGCTCATGCAGCTCCTGGCCGAGTTCCTCGATTCCCAGCGCGACGAGATCATGGAGAACGCGATCCGCCTCCATGCCATCGGTGAGCTGGAGCGGCTCCCCGGGTTCGTGCGGGAGCGGCTCGAGCACCTGCGGCAGGACTCGGCCCGCAACGCCGGCCTGACGCTCACCCTGGCGCTCTCCTATGACGCGCGGGAGGAGATCGCGCAGGCCGCGCGGCGCGCGGCGCAGGGCGGTCGCGACGCCAGCCCGGCCGAGATCGAGGCCCACCTGTGGACGGCGGGGCTCCCCGAGCTCGACCTGCTCGTGCGCACGAGCGGCGAGCGCCGCATCTCGAACTTCCTCCTCTGGCAGTGCGCCTATGCCGAGCTCGCCTTCTCCGACGTGCTCTGGCCCGACTTCCGCGAGCTGGAGCTGCTCCAGGCGCTCGGCGACTACCAGGCGCGCGAGCGGCGCTTCGGGCTCACCGGCGCCCAGGTCGCTGCACGCGACCGCATCACATGAACGAGAAGAACCGCAACCTCGCCCTCCGGGTGGGCTCGGCGTTGCTGCTCTTCCCGGCGCTCGTCTGGGTGAGCTGGCTCGGGGGCTTGCCGTTCACGCTGGTCCTCGCCGCCGCGGCGGCGGTGTCGGCGTTCGAGCTCACCAGCATGTTCACGCGGGTGCGGGTGCCCGAGGTCTTCGGCGTGGTGGTGGCGGGGCTGCTGCCCGTCGTGCCGTGGTGGGCCGAGCAAGGCGCGCGCGCCTATCCGAACTTCATCCCCTTCGTCCTCGCCGTCGCGGCGATGACGCTCCTCGTCCTGAACCTCTTCCGGGCGGGCCCCATCGACGGGGCGCCCCAGCGCGTGGCGGCCTCGGCCCTGGCCTGGCTCTACTGCGGGGTGCTCATCGGGATGGTGGTCGGAGTCCGGCTGCGCTTCGGCTTCGTATGGGTGATCCTCACCTTCGTCACCACCTGGCTCAACGACACGCTCGCCTACTTCGCGGGCCGGTTCTTCGGGAAGACGCCCTTCTACCCACGGGTGAGCCCGAAGAAGACGTGGGAAGGCTTCGCGGGTGGAGTGCTGGGCAGCGTGCTGGGAGCGCTCCTGGTGAAGGCGATGTTCCTCGTCATCCCGCAGCCGGAGGGCGAGGTCTTCCTCCTCTCGTGGACAGGCTGCGTCGGGGTCGGCCTCGGCGCGGCGGTGCTGGGCCCGCTCGGTGACCTCTGCGAATCGATGCTGAAGCGCTCGGCCGGGGTGAAGGACTCCGGCCGGCTCATCCCTGGCCATGGCGGGCTCCTCGACCGCATCGACGCGCTGCTCTTCGTCGCACCATGGGTGTAT
>DASPZP010000291.1:0-26146 GCA_035636195.1 Anaeromyxobacteraceae bacterium | reverse complement strand
GGCGTCGGTCGCGCGCGCGCTCCCTCGAGCGCTTCTCTGTACACCTTCCGCGCCGCTTCGAGACGACTGGTCACCTTTCCCATCCCCACACCCCCCCGGCGTCGAAAAAGACAATCATGACGGCAAGGTAAGGCATCCTGGAGAAGGACCGTAACCCTCCAGCTCAGGCCCTCTTGGGCAGGATCGCCACGAAATGTGGCAGGCGGAGCCGGAAAGGGCCGCAGGACGGGCGAACGAGCGGGCGCCGGTGAAGGGAAGGACTAGCTCACTACATCTTCCGGTACACCCCCACCACGACGCCCAGGATCATCGTGCTCCGGAAGTCCTCGCGGCGGACGTAGATGGGCGCCATGCGGGGGTTGGACGGCTGGAAACGCACCCGGTCGCCCTCGAAGTAGATGCGCTTCACGGTCGCTTCGTCGTCGATGAGGGCGACCACGATCTCCCCCTCGTCGGCCTGCAGCTGCTTCTTCACGAAGATGTAGTCGCCCGACAGGATGCCATCGCCGATCATCGAGTCGCCCTGGACGCGCAAGCCGTACACCTTCTTGCTCGTCCCGAGGAAGAAGCTGTCGACCTGCACCGTGTCCTCGACCTGCTCCTGGGCCAGAATGGGCTGGCCCGCCGCGACCCGGCCGAGGATGGGGATCTCGACCATGCGGCCGCCGCCGCGGATCTCCCGCCGACCGAGCAGCGAGATGACGCGGCCCTCCCGCTCGGGCGCGCCCCCGAGCGCCTCGCGGCCCGCCGCGGTCGGGATGAGCGCGCGCGACTTCACCGGATCGCGCTGGAGGTAACCCTTCTTCTCGAGCGCCTTCAGGTGATCGTTCACGCCATTCGTCGAGGCGATGTCGAGCCCCTCGCCGATCTCGCGGATGGTGGGTGGATATCCGCGAGACTCTATCTCGCGTGCGATGAAGCGGAGCACCTCGAGCTGCCGATCGGTGAGCTGCAGCATGGCCATGTGTCCTCCTGAACGGTAGTATACTGGTCCGGCGTTCAGGGGCAAGAAAGCGCTCGCCCCCGCCAGCCCGCCCTTGCCGCCCCGGCGGGTGGCCGGTAGCTTCGCGGCGTGTCGCAGCCGACCACCATGCAGGCGCTCGGGATGGGCGCGCGGGCCGCCGGAAGGAACGCCTGGCTCGTAGCGCCGGCGCTGCTGGTGGCGTTCCTGCGCTGGGGCCTCACCTGGCCGGCACCGCTGCTCGCCCTCGGCTTCCTGCGGGCGGGGGCCCTGTCGGGCGTCCGGCACGGCGGGCTGGCGGGGGCGCTCGCCGGCGCCATCCACGCGCTCGTCACGCCGCGCTCGCTCGCGCTCCTTGCCGGCCTCTTCCTCGCCGGCGTGCTCGCCTCGGCCGCGCTGCGCGTGGCCTGGCTGGCCGGCGCGCTGCCCACGCTCGGCGGTGAGCTGGCCGGGGACGACGGCCCGCGCGCGCGCTTCGCCGATGGGCTCGCGTTCGGCTTCGCGCCGCTCCTCGGGACCGCGCTGCTCGGCCTCGTTCTGGAGCTGACGGCGCAGCTCTACGGGCTCACCATCGGCCTCGGCATCCTCGGCCTCGCGCTCCACCGCGCCGGACCCGCCCTGACGCTGCTGCGCGCGCTCCTCTCGGCGGTGGTGCTCACGACGGCCGTGGCTGCGCCGCTCCTCGCTTCGCTGACCGCGGACGCCGCGCTGGCCCGGACCGCCATCTCCGGTGACCGGCCGACCCGCGCGTTGCTCGAGGCCGCGCGCCGGGTGGCGCTCCGGCCGGCGGCGTTCCTGCTGGCGGCGCTCTCGCTGGCGCTGGCGGCGACCGTGCTGCTCGGTTCGGCGCAGGCCATGGAGGCGGCCGCGCTGGGCCTGGCGCGCGGAGCGCCGTTCATCGTCGCCGCCGGGCCGCGCCTCATGACGACCGTGCTCGGGGCTGCCCTGGCGGCGCTCTTCGAGCTGTGGAGGCTCGGGACGCTGGCGGCGCTGGCCTGCGCGGACGAGGGCTTCAGCGCGGCGGCGCGGCGCGCTGCAGCAGCCGGCGCAGCTTGATCTTCCGCCGCGGCCCGCCGAGCAGATACAGCGCGAGCCCGATGCCGAACAGCGAACCGGCCACCACCAGCGCCGCGCCGCCCAGGAACGGCAGCAGGGGCCAGGCGGCGAAGTCGCGCGCGAACACGACGAGCCCGCCGATGGTGAGGCCGCAGGCGACCAGGCCCAGGAACGTGCTGAGCCCGAGCATGCGCACGTTGACGGCGATGCGATCGAGCTCCACCGAGCGCACGTTGACGCGGAACTTGCCCGCCTCGAGGTCGACCAGGATCTGCTGCAGCTGCGCCGGCACGTCCTCGGCGAGCGTCTGCAGCTTGAGCAGCGACTTCATGAGCGTGCCGGAGGCGTCGCTCGGGTTGAAGCGCGAGAAGAGGAGCTCGCGGGCGTAGGGGAGGCCGAGCTGGAGGATGTCGAGCCGCGGGTAGAGCCGGCGGATGATGCCCTCGAGCGTGATGGAGGCCTTCGACAGCACCGCCCACTCCTTGGGGACGCGGATCCGGTGCTTCACCGCCAGATCGAGCAGGTCGCGCAGCAAGGTCGAGGTGCGGATCTCGTCGAGCTTGAGGCCGAGATAGCGGTCGAAGATGGCCTGGATGTCGGTGCGGAAGGCGGTGATGGGCGTGTGCTCCTCGGGCACGCCGATGCGGTTCAGCACCCGCGCCACCGTCTCGGGATCGCGCAGCGCGGTCGCCATGATGAGCGTGACGAGCGCCTCCTGCATGGGCCGGGTGAGCCGGCCGACCAGGCCGAAGTCGAGGAGCGCGATGCGGTTCCCCGGCAGCACGAGGATGTTGCCGGGGTGGGGGTCGCCGTGGAAGAGGCCATCCTCGAAGAGCTGCCGGAAGGCGGCCTCGATGATGTTCTTCGCCACCTGCTCGAGGTCGTGGCCCGTCTCGGCGGTGACCTCCGAGACCTTCATGCCCTCCACGTACTCGAGGGTGAGGACGGTCTCGGAGGAGAGGTCAGCCAGCACGCGCGGGATGACCATGAACGGGCGGTCCCTGGCCGCCTCGGCCATGGCGCGGGCGTTCTCGGCCTCGGCGCCGAAGTCGAGCTCCTCGTGGATCGAGCGGTCGAACTCCTCCACGATGCCGGTCGGCGTGTAGACGCCGGTCTCCTCCACCACCGCCTCGACCAGCCGCGCCAGCTGGTAGAGGAGCGACAGGTCGGCCTCGATGCGCTGCCGGATCCTCGGCCGCTGCACCTTCACCACCACCGGCTCGCCCGAGTGGGTGCGCGCGCGGTGCACCTGCGCGATGGAGGCCGACGCGAGCGGCGCCTCGTCCAGCTCGGCGAAGCAGACCTCGACCGGGCGGCCCAGCCCGCGCTCGATTTCGGCGCGTGCCTCGGCGAGCGGGAAGGGCGGCACCGCGTCCTGCAGCTCGGAGAGCTCCTCGACCCAGTGGGAGGGGAGGATGTCCGGGCGGCTGGAGAGGAGCTGCCCGAGCTTGATGAAGGTGGGCCCGAGGTCGAGCAGGAGCTGGCGGAACCGCTGCGCCGTGCGGCGGTCCGGCTCCGGCCCGGCCGGCTCGGCTCCGGCCGCCGCCGCGCGCACCTCGGCCGCCTGCGCGCCGCCGAGCAGCTCGCCGAGCCTCGTCTGATCGAAGTACGCCCCGAAGCCGTGCCGGGCCGCCACCGCCGCGATCTGCGAGAGCCGGTTCAGGTCCTGGAAGGCGGTCTTCAGCACGGGGCGGAAAGTAGCACGGGCAGCCGCTGGAGGAGTGGCCCGAGGCAGGCTACCGCGGGCGCGCGAGCGCCTGGCCGCGGCGCTGCCACGCGGCGCTCGAGGACGTCTTCACCCTCGAGGGTCGGGATAGAGGTACACGCGGACCGGCATGCCCTTCACCCGCGCGCGGGTCTCGCCGGTGTAGCGGGCGCCGAGCCGCTCGGCGACGCGAATGGAGGCGTCGTTCCCCGCGACGATGTGGCTGACCACGCCGCGCGCCCCGACCACCTCGTGGGCGTAGCGCAGCGCCCGCGCCGCCATCTCGCTGGCGTAGCCCTTCCCCCACGCGGAGGAGACGAGCGCGTACGCCACCTCCACGTCGTTCCAGGGCTCCCAGCGCATCACACCGGCACGTCCGATGAAGGCGCCAGTGGCGCGCTCCTCCACGGCCCACGGGCCGTATCCGCGGAGATACCAGTGGCCGATGTACGAGCACATCGAGCGAAACGCAGCGGGGCGGTCCTGGACCTCGTTGATGAATTGCATCACCTTCGAGTCGGCGTTCATCGCGGCGTGCGCGTCGAGGTCTTCGCTCCGGAACGCCCGCAGGACGAGGCGCTCTGTCGTGAGCGTGGGAATATCCATGCAGCCGTTGTAGACGCGCCGGCGCTGCCGCGCTGAACCTCGGAAACGGCCGTCAGACCGGGGCCCTATGCTGCCGCGCGACGATGCCCGAAGCTGCCGCTACCCCTCCGCGTCCAGGCGCAGCCGATCCCACAGCCGGTCCCCGCATCTCGGCCGCGCTCACGCCGATGATGCGGCAGTACCTCGAGGCCAAGGCGCGCTACCCGGACGCCATCCTCTTCTTCCGCCTGGGCGACTTCTACGAGATGTTCTTCGAGGACGCCGTCACCGCGTCGGAGGCGCTCCAGATCACGCTCACCGCCCGCGCCAAGGGCGATGACAAGGTCCCGATGTGCGGCGTGCCCCACCACGCCGCCCGGGGCTACATCGCGAAGCTGCTCGAGCGCGGGCACAAGGTCGCCATCTGCGATCAGGTGGAGGAGCCCGGCAAGTCTGCGCTGGTCCGGCGCGAGGTGACGCGCGTCGTGACGCCGGGCATGGTCCTCGATGATCAGGTGCTCGACCCGCGCCAGGCCGCCTACGTCGGCGCGGTGGCGCTGGCGGCGAGCGAGGAGGGCGGCGGCGTGGCCCTCCTCGACGCCTCCACCGGAGAGCTCAGGCTGGGCGAGGTGGCGAGCGACGACGAGCTCGTCGACGAGCTCCGCCGAGCCGGGGTGCGCGAGCTCCTCCTCGCCCGCAGCGCCGCGGCGACCGCCCGTGGCAGCGCGCTCGTCCGAGCGGTGGGGGCGCCGCTCGCCGAGCGCGAGGAGAGCGACTTCGAGCGGGCGGGGGAAAAGCTGTGCCGCCACCTCCGCGTGGCGGGCCTGGACGGCTTCGGCGTGGGCGACCTCGCCCGCGGTCAGGCGGCCGCCGCCGCCGCGCTGGCATACCTCGAGGACACTCAGCGCGTGGCCCCGGTGCACGTCGACCGGCTCTCCCGTCTCCCGAGCGGCGACGCGCTCCTCCTCGACGAGTCCACCCGGGCGAACCTGGAGCTCGAGCGAACCCTCACCGGCGGCAAGCGGAAGGGCTCGCTCCTGGCGCTCCTCGACCGGAGCGTGACCGGGCTCGGCGGGCGGCGGCTCGCCGAATGGCTCCGCTGGCCACTCGTCGACCCGCGCACGATCGGGGCCCGGCTGGATGCGGTCGAGGAGCTCGTCGGCTCGGCGCTCTTGCGCGAGGACCTCGCCGAGGCGCTCCGCCCGGTGGGAGATCTCGAGCGGCTGCTCTCGCGGCTCGCGCTCCGGCAGGGGAACGCCCGGGACCTGCGCGCGCTCGCCGGGACGCTCCTCTCCCTGCCGCGGCTGGCGGGCCTCCTCGGCGCCGCGCGGGCGCAGATACTCCGGGAGGCCGGGGCGGGCGCGAGCGGACTCGACGATCTGGCGGCGCTGCTCGATGCAGCCGTCGCCGAGGAGCCGCCGGCCACGCTCACGGAGGGCGGGCTCATCCGCCGCGGCCACTCTCCCGAGCTGGATCGCATCGTCGCCGTGGTCGACGACGGCAAGGGCTACATCGCGCGGCTCGAGGCCGAGGAGAAGGCCCGCACCGGCATCGGCTCCCTCAAGGTGCGCTACAACAAGGTGTTCGGCTACTACCTCGAGGTCACGAAGCCGAACCTGCACCTCGTCCCCGCGGACTGGGAGCGGCGGCAGACCACCGTCGGCGGCGAGCGCTTCGTCACCCCCGCGCTGAAGGCGTACGAGGAGCAGGTGCTCGGTGCCGAGGAGCGGCGCCATGCCCTCGAGGCGGAGCTCTTCGAGACCCTGCGGGCGCGTGCGGTGGAGGAGGGGAGGCGGCTGCGCACGGCGGCGGCGGCGGTCGCCACGGCGGACGCGCTCCTCGCGCTGGCGCGTGTCGCGGCCGAGCGCGGCTACGTCCGGCCGGTGGTCGACCGCTCCGAGCGGCTCGACATCGTGGAGGGGCGCCATCCGGTGGTCGAGGCGATGCTGCCCTCCGACTCGGGCGGCTTCGTGCCGAACGACCTCGAGGTCGCCTCGGGCGGCGAGCCGGACGATCCCGCCCAGCTCCTCGTGATCACCGGGCCGAACATGGCCGGCAAGAGCACCGTCCTGCGCCAGGCAGCCCTCATCACGCTCCTCGCGCAGATGGGTAGCTTCGTGCCGGCGCGCTCGGCCCGCATCGGCCTCGTCGACCGGATCTTCACCCGGGTCGGCGCGTCCGACGACCTGGCCCGCGGGCGCTCGACCTTCATGGTCGAGATGACCGAGACGGCCGCCATCCTCCACAACGCCACCCGGCGATCGCTGGTGGTGCTGGATGAGATCGGACGCGGCACGTCCACCTTCGACGGCGTGTCCATCGCCTGGGCGGTGGCCGAGCACCTGCACGACGTGATCGGCTGCCGGACGCTCTTCGCGACGCACTACCACGAGCTGCAAGACCTCGCGCGCGAGAGGCCGCGCGTCCGGAACCTGACCGTGGCGGTGCGGGAGGTCGGGGAGCAGGTGGTGTTCCTGCGGCGCCTCGTGTCGGGCGGCGCCTCGCGCAGCTATGGCATCGAGGTCGCCAAGCTGGCGGGCCTGCCGCGGGAGGTGCTCGCCCGCGCCCGCGAGATCCTGAAGAACCTCGAAGCGCTCGAGGTGGACGAGCGGGGTCACGCCACCCTGGCGCGGGGCACGCCCGGCCGCCGCGCGCCTGCCCCCGCGGCGCAGCTCGGGCTCTTCGCGGCGGCGCCCGACCCGGTGCTCGCGGCGCTGCGGGCGGAGCTCTGCCTCCTCGACCTGGACGCGCTCCGGCCGCTCGAGGCGCTGAACCTGCTCGCCGCCTGGAAGCAACGGCTCGGCTAAAAAAGAGGAGGGGCCGGCCGAAGCCAGCCCCTCCGAGTTCGGCCTTTGCCGGAAGGTCAGCCTACTTGGGCGCCTTCTTGTGGCAGTTGTCGCACTTCGCGAGGGCCTTGTTCTCCTGCTTCTTGTGGCAGTCCTGGCACACGGCGTGGCCCTTCTTCATGTCGAGCGCCATCTTGGCGGGCTCGCCGGCGCCGTGGCAAACCTCGCACTTCACGGCCTTGTGCGTCTCGTGCTTGAAGGTGATGTCGCCCTGCTTGGCGGACTTCAGGACGATGGCGTCCTTCGGCGGCTCGGCGGCCAGGACCGGAGCGGCGAAGAGGCTGACGGCGAGCGCGACAGAGAGCATACGGATCATGGGGTTACCCCTCGTCAATGGGGCGCGGAGCGGGAGGCGCCGCGCGCGGTCGCGGACAATACGGCCCAGCTCCCGGGACATTCAAAAACAAATCCGCGCTGCGACAGCGTGCCGCATGTGCGGCGATGTGGGGGCGTACCGGTCGAAAAATGGACGGTGATATCGCTGGACCTACAGTGGCGCGACCATGCTCGCACAGGCCGCCGCCCTCGCCTTGATCCTCTTCGTCCCGGCCAGGGCGCAGGCTCGCTCCGCGCACAGGGCCGCACCGGCGCTGGGGCGCGTCGCCACCGCGAAGCCGCCCTCCGCGCTCGACCGTGCGCGGGTGACGCTGCGGGAGGTGAAGCGCGATCCCGGCCGCCGCCGCTACCGACACCATTGGGAGCGGGCCATCGGTGCGCTCGAGGCGGCCGCGCGCGGGCGCGACGCGGGGCCGGCGCTGCTCGAGGCCGCGCGGGCGCGTTACTCCCTCTACCGCTTCTCGCAGGTGGAGGCCGATCGCGAGGCTGCGCTCCGGCTGGCGGAGCGGGCGCGGCGCGCCGGTGCGAAGGAGGCGCTGGTCTTCGCCGCCGCGGTGCGGAAGGAGATGGGCGAGGAGGACGCGCCGACGAAGAAGCGTCGGGTCGCGGCGGTTCGGGTGCAACCGGCCGGTCCGAAGGCGGCGGCGCGCTCGACCGCGAATCCGACCGCGACTGCGACCTCGAACACGACCCGCGACCGCGCGCCCCTCACCCCGGCCCTCTCCCCCGCAGGGGGCGAGGGAGGACGGGGGGACGAGGAGCCGTCGACCGATCCCGTGCTCGCCGAGGCGCTGAAGAGCGTACCGGGAGCGTCCGAGGCCGTCGGGCGTGAGGGATCCCCGGCGCGCGTCAGCGAGGTGAAGACCTGGTCGAACGGGGACTACACGCGCATCGCGATCTATCTCTCCCGTGGCGTTGCCTTCGAGCGACAGGAGCTCGCGGCGGAGGGGGCGCTGCCGCGCCGCGTGGCCCTCGACCTCGCGCCGGCGGTCCTCGACCGCGAGCTCGCGCGGCCGGTGGGGGACGCGCTGGTGCACCAGGTCCGCGCCGCCCAGCGGGACCGGGACACGGTCCGGGTGGTGCTCGACCTCACCGGGCGCGACGAGGTCTCCATCCTCCGCCTCGACGACCCGCCGCGGCTCATCGTCGACGTCGGCGCGCGCGAGGCTCGGCGCGAGCCATCGGCGCCGGTCGTCCACGCGCCGGCGCCGCCCGAGGTGGAGCCGGAGGCAGGTCCGCGCCGCCCGGTCCGGCGCATCGTCGTCGACGCCGGGCACGGGGGCCATGACACGGGCGCCATCGGCCCGTCCGGCGTCCGGGAGAAGGACGTCACGCTCGCCATCGCGCGCCGGCTGGCCTCCCGCTTGCGCGGGCGGGGCTTCGAGGTGGTGCTCACCCGCGATCGCGATGCGTTCGTGCCGCTGGAGGAGCGGACCGCCATCGCGAACGGCCGGCGCGGCGACCTGTTCGTGTCGCTCCACGCGAACGCCCACCCACGCCGCGACCGGCACGGCATGGAGACGTTCGTGCTCGACGTGGCGGGCGACCGCTACGCGCGCAGGCTGGCGGCGCGCGAGAACGGAGCGCTCGACGACGACGCCGACGAGGGTCAAGAGGTGCGGCGCATCCTGGCCGACCTCGACGCCCAGGCGAGCGCGTCCCCTTCGCGCCGCCTCGCCCTGGAGGTGCAGCGCGAGGTGTGCGCGGGCGTCCGCGGCCGGGTGGGCGAGGTGCGCGACCTCGGGGTGAAGAGCGCGCTGTTCCACGTCCTCCTCGGCGCGCGCATGCCGGCCGTGCTGGTGGAGACCGCGTTCATCTCCAACCGCGTCGAGGAGCAGCGGCTGCGCAGCTCGCGCTTCCAGGACGAGGTGGCCGACTCGGTGGCCCGGGCGGTCGAGCGCTTCGCCTCGCGAGAGGCGCGGGTCGCCTCGGCTCGCTGAGGTTATGCTTCCGGGCATGGGTCTCCCCGACGCGCTCATCGCCCGCCTCCCGAAGCCCGCGCCCTACGAGTACGAGGAGCGCCTGCCAGAGCTCCCGGCGCTCGGCGGCGACCCGCGCGCCGACCTCGCCGCCGGGCGGAGGTTCCTGGAAGAGCTGCACCGCGGCGGCGCGAGCGGCCACACCGTGGTGCGGCTGCAGAGCGCAGCCATGGATCGGGTGGTGGCGATCCTCTGGGAGCGAGCGCTGGCGGAGGCGGCGCGGAGCCACCCCGTCCGGCCCATCGCGCTCGTCGCGCTCGGCGGGTACGGCCGCCGCGAGCTGGCCCCCTTCAGTGACGTCGACCTGCTCGTCCTGCACGCGACTGGTGAGCCGCCAGCGTTCGTGAAGCTCGCCAGCGAGCGGCTCGTCTACCAGCTGTGGGACCTCAACCTGGAGGTGGGTTACAGCGTCCGCGACCTCGTCGCCTGCGAGGCGCTGGCGGAGCAGGACCACACCGCCCGCACGGCGCTCCTCGATCTGCGGCTCCTCGGCGGCGACGCTGCGCTCTACCGCGAGCTGGAGCGCGAGCAGCTGCATGGCCTGTCGCAGGCGCGGGTGGAGGGCTTCATCACCGACAAGATCGCCGAGGTGCGCGGCCGCCGCGAGCGGTTCGGCGACTCGCTCTACCTGCTCGAGCCGAACGTGAAGGAGTCCGAGGGCGGGCTGCGCGATCTGCAGTCGGGGCTCTGGATCGCGCGCGCGCGCTGGAAGGTGGCGGGAGTGACGGAGCTCCTGTCGCGCGCCATCCTGCCCGAGCGCGAGATCGGCGACCTCCGCCGGGCGCGCGACTTCCTGTGGCGGGTCCGGAACGAGATGCACTATCTGGCTGGCCGGAAGTGGGACCAGCTCACCTTCGACGTGCAGCCCCAGGTCGCCCGGTTCATGGGGTACGTCGAGGGCCCCGACGGCAGCGACGTCGAGCAGTTCATGCGCCACTACTACCTGGCGGCACAGGTGGTCCTGAACGCCTGCGACGCCATCGTGGACCGCGCGCTCGAGCCGCTCAACGCGAGCGGCTGGCGGCGCGTCGCGCCCCCCGCCGCGCTCACCGGCGCGGAGCGCACCGACGCCCCGCCCCGCGCGGAGTGGCATCTCCCGGGCGGCGAGTTCAAGGTGTTCCGCGGCCGCCTCACCATCGCCGAGAAGGACGTGCTGCGTCGCTCACCGGCGGCGCTGGTGCGGCTCTTCGCCACCGCCGACCGCGAGCAGCTCGACCTCTACCCGTACGCGCGTGACCAGGCTACCGCCGCCGCCGCCGAGCTCCCACCCGACGCGGCGGCAGATCCGGAGGTGAGCCAGGAGCTCCTCTCCTGCTTCTCCCGACCGGGCACGCACGGCCGCTTCCTCACCCTCATGCATCAGCTCGGCGTGTTGCCGCGGCTCATCCCCGAGTTCGCTCGCGTCATCGCCCGGCGCCAGATCGACGTCTACCACGTGTACACGGTCGACGTTCACTCGCTGTTCGCGGTGCGGCGGCTCTTCGCGCTCCGCTGCGGCGACGTGCAGGAGGAGACCCTCACCACCCTCATGCAGGGCCTGTCTCGCCCGATGGGCGTCTACCTCGGCACGCTCTTCCACGACATCGGCAAGGGCCTCGGCGGCGACCACTCGGTCAAGGGGGCCGAGATCGCCGCGCAGGCCTGCGTGCGGCTCGGCATCGATCCGGCCGACGCGGCGGACGTGGAGTGGCTCGTCCTGAAGCACCTCCGCCTCTCCGCCATCGCGCAGCGGCGAGACCTCTCGGACCCGCACCTCATCCATGCCTTCGCCGAGGAGTGCGGCACCGTCGACCGGCTCGACAAGCTGTACGTGCTCACCTACGCCGACATGGCGACCGTGGGCCCGCGCACGTGGACCGACTGGAAGGCGCGCCTCCTCCGCGAGCTCTACGTGAAGACGCGCCAGGTCATGGAGGAGGGGGTGGGGAGCCGGCCCGAGCCGGGGACGGCCGAGGCGTCGGCCCGGGCTCACGTCGCGGCAACCTTCGCCGGTCGCGCGCCGGAGCGCCTCGTGCAGCAGTTCCTGACCGCCATGCCGGCCCGCTACTTCTTCAGCGCCGCCGCCGATGCGGCCCCGCGCCACCTGCGCCTCCTCCGGTTTGGCCGGGCGGCGCGGTTCGCGGCCGTCATCCGTCACGAGCGCGACCACGGCTTCTCCGAGGTCGCGATCACCGCGCCCGACCGGCCCGGCCTCCTCTCGCTCCTCGCGGGCGTCCTCGCCGCCCATCGCATCGACATCCAGCGTGCCGAGGTCTTCTCCACGCCGGCCGACGAGCGGTCCGTCGGCTGGCTCGCAGGGCGGGCGCTCGACCTCTTTCAGGTGCGCGGCCCCGAGGAGGGCGCGGTGGAGCCTGCCCGCTGGCGCGCAGCGCGACGCGATCTCCAGCGCGTGCTCGCGGGCGAGGAGTCGCTCGATGCGCTCTTCGCGCGCCGGCTGCGCAGCTCGAGCCTGCCCGCGAAGCCGCTGCCGCGCGTCGCGACCAAGGTGCACCTCGACAATGACGCGTCGCGTGAGCACAGCGTCATCGACGTCTTCACCGCCGATCGCGTGGGCTTGCTGCACACGCTCTCGCGGACGGCGTACGAGCTGGGGCTGTCGGTCGACCTGGCGCGCATCACGACCGAGGGCCACCGCGCCGCCGACGCGTTCTACGTGCGCACGGCCGACGGCGGACGGCTCCAGGGGGAGCGCGCCGAACGGGTGCTGGAGACGATCCGTGCCGCGCTGGCACGCCCCGGACCGTAGTCCCGAGGGCCCGGTCCGGGCCGCTCCCGCCTCCGAGCGCGCCCTGGTCAGGTGGCAAAAAAGCATACGGATCGCCGCTCCCTTGTCTGGCAGAGGCCGCGTGCCCAGCGTTAGGCGCAGCATCGGTGGAGAGGGAGGGGAGCAGGCCCTTGGCGAAGCGTGCAGTCCAGGTCCGTTTCGGAGTCGTGACGGCCTGGCCGGATGAAGACTGGCACAGCCAGCGGCTGGTGCAGGCCTGCGCGCGCCTCGGCGAAGCCGCGACGGTGGAGCCGTCGACGCTGGGGGCCTTCGTCGGCCACGGCGCGGTGGAGTTCCACCTCGGCCGCCGCTCCGGGGCGAGCTTCGACGCGCTCCTCATCGCGCGCGGCCTCGGGCGCGCCGGCGATCCCGACGTGCAGTTCGAGATCTACCGCGCGCTGGAGGGCACCGGCGCGATCGTCGCAAACCGCATCGACGCGCTCCTCGCCGCGCAGGACAAGCTCCGCACCTCGTGGCTCCTGCGCCGGGCCGGCGTCCCGACGCCGCGGGCGGCGGTCGCGCAGGCGCCGCGGGACGCGATGGCGGCGCTCGGCGCGATGGGCGAGGCGGTGCTGAAGCCGATCGCCGGCTCGCTCGGCGACGGGCTCGTGCGGGTGCGCGCCAATCGCGCCGGCCGGAAGGCGGCGCTGGAGCAGAT
This sequence comes from Anaeromyxobacteraceae bacterium, assembly GCA_035636195.1. Classification (GTDB taxonomy): domain Bacteria; phylum Myxococcota; class Myxococcia; order Myxococcales; family Anaeromyxobacteraceae; genus Anaeromyxobacter_A. The sequence continues at coordinate 13,256 of DASPZP010000291.1, read as the reverse complement.
CGAGCGCACGGGCGCCGTGTACTTGCAGGAGTACGTGCCGCACCCGGGCCGCGACGCACGACTCTTCGTGGTCGGGAACCGCGTCGAGGGCGCGATGGAGCGCGTCGCGCCCGCGGGTGAATGGCGGACGAACGTCGGGCGCGGCGCCACCGTTCGCGCGCTGCGGTGTGACGGTGCGCTGGCCTCCCTCGCCCTGCGGGCCACGCGGGCGCTCGGGCTCGACTGGTCCGGGGTGGACGTGGTCGCGGGTCCTGCGGGCGCGACCGTGCTGGAGGTCAACGGGAACCCGAGCTGGCAGGGCCTCCTCGCTGCCACCGGCGTGGACATGGCAGAGCCGATCGCCGAGCACGTGTGGGCTCGAGTGCAGCGGCGGGCAGACGTGGAGAGCCTCACACACGAGCACGCAGGAGCGAACCATGGCTGAAGAGAAGAAGGGCGGAAGCAAGGGCGCGATGACGGTGTCGGAAGCCGGTCGCAAGGGCGGCGTGCGCGTGCGAGAGACACGTGGGCGCAAGTTCTACGAGGAGATCGGCAAGAAGGGCGGCGAGACGGTGAAGGCCGAGCGTGGGCGCAAGTTCTACGAGGAGATCGGCAAGAAGGGCGGCGACACCGTCAAGGCCGAGCGCGGCCCGCGCTTCTACGAGGAGATCGGCAAGAAGGGCGGCGAGACCATCAAGGCCGAGCGCGGCACGCCCTTCTACGAGGAGATCGGCCGCAAGGGCGGCCACAAGGTCCGCGAGCTCATCGAGAAGGGCAAGGCCGAGGGGCCGCGGATCGAGGGTGAAGGCACCGGCGAACACCGCTAGCAGTGGGCCGCAGCACGACGACCGGGGAACCGGCGAGGGGGGGCAGGATGGACTACGATGGGAAGGGGACGGGGGCTGGTGTACCGCGGAAGGACGGCGACGGGACGGCGGCACCGCGCAGGGCCATGACCGTGTCCGAGGCGGGGCGCAAGGGCGGCATCACCGTTCGGGACGAGCGCGGCCATGCCTTCTACGAGGAGATCGGCCGCAAGGGCGGGCAGCGCGTCCGGGAGCTGATCGAGCGCGGCAAGGCGCGAGGCTGACGAGCCGGATCTCCGACACCCACCGACCTCCTGGCGAGCACCTCCCGGTCCCCGCGACCCGCCGCCGGGACCCGGGGTGCTGATCACCGTGCTGCGCGCTCGCGCATTGCACGGGCGCGCTCCACGAACCCAGGTACGAGCCGTGCAACCGTTGCCCTCGGGACCAGCGAGGGCTCGGCATGTCGCGAGGCGGCTCACAGGGACGGCGAAGGTGGGCGGCGCCCGGCGCCGCGCTCGTCGTCGCCTGCGCACTCGCCGTGCCCGCCCGCGCCGACGTGGCGGTGCTGACGCAGCGCGAGGTGCCTCAGTACGCGCGGGTGGTCGACGGCCTGCGAGCGGCCGGCGGCCAGCCGCTCGTGATCGACGTGGGTGACGTGTCCGCGCTCGAGGCGTTCCTGGCGCACCCGCCGGCGGTGGTGGTCGCCGTGGGCGGCCGCGCCTTCGAGGTGGCGCGTGCCCGCGCGCTGCGCTCCGCCATCGTGGCGGCGGCCGTGCTGAACCCGGAGCGCGGGACGCGCAAGGACGTCACCGCCGTGCCCTTCGCGGCGCGGCCCTCCGACACGCTGGACGCGCTCTCGGCCTTGGCGCCAGACGCTCGCCGGGTGGTGGCCATCCACGCTCCGGAGGCGAGCGCGCTGGCCGCTGAGCTGAAGGCGCTGGCTCTGCGGCGCGGGCTGGAGCTGGATCTCGAGACGGCTGGCGAGGTGGCGTCCTTCCGCTGGCTGTTCCTCGGCGCACTGCAGCGCCACGACGCGGTGTGGCTGCTCCCCGATCCCCGCCTGGCCGCTCCCGAGCTGGCCCGGTTCATGGCCCAGGCCTGCCTGGAGCGCCACATCGCGTTGGCGGGCTTCCTGGATGGCATGGCGCGGGCGGGCGCGCTCTTCGCGGTGGCCCCGGATCTGGAGACGATCGGGCGGGAGGCGGCGCGCCTCGCCGCCGATCTCGACGCACGCCCCGCGGCGGACCGGAGCGGGGTGCCGTTCCGCTACGCGGCGGGGCGGCTGTACGTCAACGATCGGACACGCTCGGCGCTGCGCCTGGGCGGTGCGCTTCCCGTGAAGGCCGAGGTGATCAAGTGATTCGAGCACGATCGCTGTGGTCGGGCCTGCTCGCCGTGCTCCTCGTCGCGCCGCGCCCGGCGCGCTCCGGCGGTGGCGAGCTGGCGCTGTTCGATCTCGACGAGCAGCTCAAGGCCGAGACGACGGTCGCCTCGAGCGCGCCGCGCTCCATCCGCGAGACGCCGGGCATCGTGTCGGTGGTGACCCGGGAGGAGATCCTGGCCATCGGCGCGCGGAGCCTCTTCGACGTGCTGCAGCTCGTGCCCGGCTTCCAGGTGGGCGCGGACGTCGGCAACACCACCGGGCTCGGCTTCCGGGGCCTGTGGGGCAGCGAGGGGAAGGTGCTCGTCCTGGTCGACGGCATCCCCATGAACGATCTGCTCGGCGGCAACGTGCAGGTCGACGCGATCGCGGTGGAGCAGATCCAGACGGTCGAGGTCGTGCGCGGTCCGGGGTCCGCCGTCTATGGTGGCTTCGCGGAGCTGGCCGTGGTGAACGTCACCACCCGGGCGGCCGCCGCGCTGGCCGGGGGCGCCGCGGCCGCGAGCTATGGCCAGATGGGGAGCACCGCGGGCGCGCGGGCGGCGACGGCCGGCTACGGCTGGCAGGGGAGAGAGGCCAGCGCCTCGGCCCAGATCACGGTCGCGCAGGCGCAGCGCAGCGACGCCCGCTACCTCGACGCGACGGGGGCCTCCTTCTCGATGGCGGGCGCGTCGGCGACCGACCCGCTCATGCTGACGGCGGGCGCAGCCTGGCGCGGCGTCCGGCTGCGCCTGCTCTACGACGACTGGCACAACCAGACGCGCGACGGGTACGGCGACGTGACGCCGCAGACTTACCAGCAGCGGTGGCGCACGCTCGGGCTGGAGCTCCGCGACGAGCTCGCCCTGGCCGAGGGCCTCACCCTGACCCCGCGGGTCTCCTACGTCCGCAGCACGCCCTGGCAGCAGCTGCTCGACGTCCCGTTTGGCTTCTACGACAAGACGGCCGAGCGGTTCACCGGGCGCGTCGCGCTGGCGTGGCGCGCCCTCCCCGGGCTCGACCTCCTCATGGGCGGTGAGGGTTACCTCGAGCACGCCTTCCTCAACCAGCCGGTGCCGGTGGGCGGCAGCGACCTGGGGGGACCCTCCAGCCTGGGGTACTCGAACGTGGCCGCCTTCGGCGAGGCGAGCTGGGAGACGCCGCTCGGGAACGTCCTCGCCGGCGCGCGCTGGGAGCACCACGAGCGGTTCGGGAGTTCGTTCGTCCCGCGCCTGGCGATGACGAAGCTCCTCGCGCCGGTCCACCTCAAGCTCCTCTGGTCGCGAGCGTTTCGCGCGCCTACGGTGGACAACCTGGTCTCGAACCCGGACATCCGCCCCGAGCGAACCGAGGTGCTCGAGGCCGAGCTGGGCTGGCAGGTCTCGGAGAACCTCTACGCTGCCGTGAACGCCTTCCGGGCAGCCGTGGACGACGCCATCGTCTACACGAGCGACGAGAGCAGCCCGCTGGCGGGCGACGCGTACCGCAATTTCGCCCGGACCGGCTCCGCCGGTTTCGAGACCGATCTCCGCTGGCAATCGCAGCGCCTCTCCGCCTCGCTCGGTTACGCGCTCTACTCGGCCGCCGGGCTCAACCGAGTGGACCTGTACCGGCTACCCGGGAGAGACGACCTCCTGCTCGGCTTCGCGGCGCACAAGGTGTCCGCTCGGGCCACGGTGCGGCTGCCCCGGCGCGTGGACCTGACGGCCACCGCCAGCTGGCTCTCCGAGCGGTACGGCTCGGTCGCCGTCGACGCCAGCGGCGCACCGACCATCGGGCGGATCGCGCCGCGCCTCGACCTCGGGCTGTTCGCCGCCTGGCGCGACGCGTTCATGCCGGGCCTCGACTTCGGGGTGGGCGTCCACGATCTCCTCGGCCAGGGCACGGTCTACGTGGTGCCCTACCGCGCCAACGGCGAGATCCATCCGCCGCTCCCGGGCCCGTCGCGCGAGGTGGTCTTCCGGCTCGCCTACCAGCCGAGTTGACGGTCAGAATCGTGCCGGGGGCGCTGCGGCGTGCTACAACGCCGGGCGTCATGACGGCCGCCCCCATCGTCGAGATCGACCCGCAGCACCCGCAGCCGCGCCTCGTCGAGCGCGCCGTGCAGGTGCTCTCCTCCGGCGGGCTGGTGGCCTTCCCGACCGACACGTATTACGGCATCGGCTGCGACCTCTTCGACAAGCGCGCCATCGAGCGCATCTACCAGCTGAAGCAGCTGCCGAAGACGCACGAGCTGTCCTTCATCTGCCTCGATCTGGCCGAGGTGGCGCGCTACGCGGTGGTCGACAACGCCGCCTACCGCGTGCTCCGCCGCAAGACGCCCGGTCCGTTCACCTTCATCCTGCCCGCCACGCGGCTCGTGCCCGACCTCGTGCTGCGGCGTCAGAAGACGGTCGGCATCCGCGTGCCGGACAGCCCCATTGCGCTGGCGCTGGTGCGCCAGCTGGCGCACCCGCTCATCAGCACCTCGGCCGCGACGCCCGACGGCGAGGTGCTCATCGACGCGAAGGACATCAAGGAGCGGCTCGGCCACGGCCTCGACCTCGTCTTCGACGGGGGCTACAAGCCGAACGAGCCGTCGTCGGTCATCGACCTCACCGGCCCCGAGCCGGTGGTGGTGCGCCAGGGCAAGGGCGACACGAGCGACCTGCTGCAGTGAGGCGACCGGCGGGGGATGAACCCCCGCCCTACTTTCGTGCGGGTGTAGGGCGGGGGCTTGTCCCCCGCCGCGAAGTGGATAACCGCTCCCCGCGCGCTATCGTCGCTCCGTGCCTTCGCCCCTCGACCCCGCCCTCGACCTCTTCCTCGTCCACGTGCGGGTAGAGAAGGGGCTGTCGCCGAACAGCGTCGACGGCTACGGGCGAGATCTTCGTCGGTACCTCGACGACCTCGCGGAGCAGGGGATCGCGGACTGGCAGGACGTCCGGCGCGCGCACCTGCTCGTCCACCTCGACCACTTGCTGGCGGGCGGGATCGGGGCCCGCAGCCAGGCGCGGGCGCTCTCCGCCATCCGCTCACTGCACCGGCTGCTCGTGGCGGAGCGCGTCTGCCCGCTCGATCCGACCGAGGACGTGGACAGCCCCCGCGCGAGCCGCAAGCTGCCCCAGCTCCTCTCGCGCGAGGAGGTCCTGCGGCTCCTCGCGGCGCCGGTGGGCCGGACCGCCGCCGGCCTCCGCGACCGGGCCATGCTGGAGGTGCTCTACGCGACCGGCCTGCGCGTCACGGAGCTCATCGGGCTCTCCGTGAACGACGTCCACCTCGAGACGCGCATGCTGCTCGCCCGCGGCAAGGGCTCGAGGGAGCGCATCGTGCCCCTCGGCGCCCCGGCCGCTGCGGCAGTGCAGGCGTACCTCGACCTGGCCCGCCCACGGCTGCTCCACGGGCGGGTCTCGAAGGACCTCTTCGTCACGCCGCGCGGCGGCCGCATGACGCGGCAGGGCTTCTGGAAGCTGCTCGGCCGCCACGCCCGCACGGCCGGGATCCGGCGCCGCATCTCGCCCCACAAGCTCCGCCACTCGTTCGCGACGCACCTGCTCGCCGGCGGCGCCGATCTGAGAGCGGTGCAGGCGATGCTCGGACACGCCGACATCTCGACGACGCAGATCTACACGCACGTCGAGACGAGCCATGTGCAGCGGGTGTATGACAGGCACCACCCGCGCGCGTGAGCCGCGCCCGCGCCGCGACCGCCAGCGTTGACCGCCTCCGGTCGCGCTGCTAAATGAACCCTCTTTCCTTTCCGAGGCTTATGCTCGACAGCGGTTCGATCATGCAGTCCGTGGCGAACGTCATCCTGCTCGTCCTGTCGCTGACGGTGCATGAGTTCGCGCACGCCTGGATGGCGTTCCGGCTGGGCGACGACACGGCGGCCCGCGCCGGACGCCTCACCTTGAACCCGATCCCGCACATCGACCTCTTCGGGACCATCCTGCTGCCGCTCATGAACGCGCCCATCGGGTGGGCGAAGCCCGTCCCGACCAACGTGTCGAGGGTCCGGCGCGGGATCAAGGTCTCCACCGCCGAGCTCCTCATCAGCGGGGTGGGGCCCATCTCGAACCTGCTCCTGGCGATCCTGTGCGCCGTGATCCTCGGGTCGCTCGCGCGCTTCGTGCCGTCCGCGCTGGAGAACACCGGCGTGCTCGTGCTCCTCAACGGCCTCATGCGGATCAACGCCGCGCTGTGCGTGTTCAACCTCCTGCCCATCCCGCCGCTCGACGGCGGGCACGTGGCGGCCAGCTTCATGCCCTTCCGCTGGCGGCCCTACTGGGACCGCTTCGCCACGTTCGCGCCCTTCGCGCTGCTCGGGCTCATCCTGCTGGGCGGCCGGCTGCCCTTCCTGACGGTGCCCATCAACTTCGTCTATGGGGCGGTCCGCCAGATCGCCTACGCCATCGCATGAACGCTCCCGTCGTCGTCTCCGGCATGCGCCCCACCGGGCGCCTCCACATCGGCCACCTCCACGGCGCGCTCGCCAACTGGGTGCGGCTGCAGGAGGAGAACACCTGCTACTTCTTCAGCGCCGACTGGCACGCGCTGACGACGAACTACCACCAGACCGACGTCATCAAGCAGGCCGAGCGGGAGATGTTCGTCGACTTCCTCGCCGCCGGCGTCGACCCCGAGCGGTCGACCCTGTTCGTGCAGAGCGCGGTGAAGGAGCACGCGGAGCTCTTCCTCCTGCTCGGCATGATCACGCCGCTCGGCTGGCTCGAGCGCTCCCCCACCTACAAGGAGATGCGGGAGAACATCACCGACCGAGAGCTCGCCCTGTACGGCTTCCTCGGCTACCCGGTCCTCATGACGGCGGACATCATCCTGTACAAGGCGACGCGCGTGCCGGTGGGGGCCGACCAGGTCACGCACCTCGAGCTCGCCCGCGAGATCACCCGGCGCTTCAACGCCACCTACGGACCGGTCTTCCCCGAGCCGGCGCCGCTGCTCACCGCCGCCCCCAAGATCCTGGGCACCGACGGCCGCAAGATGTCGAAGAGCTACGGCAACGCCATCGACCTCGGCGAGTCGGCCGAGGCGACCGCCAAGAAGATCATGCCCATGGCGACCGATCCAGCCCGCAAGCGGCGGACCGATCCGGGCGAGCCGGACGTCTGCGGCATCGGTTTCCTGCACAAGGTCTACTCGACGCCCGAGACGATGGCCTGGGTCTACCAGGGCTGCCGCTCGGCGGGGATCGGCTGCGTCGACTGCAAGAAGAAGCTGCTCGAGACGCTCGGCCCCGACCAGGAGCGCCTCCGCGCGCGGCGCGAGGCGATCCTGGCCCGTCCCCAGGACCTCGAGGAGCTGGTGCAGCTCGGGATCGGAAAGGCGCGCAGCGCGGCGGCGGCCACCATGGAGCAGGTCCGCGCCGCGATGAAGCTGTAGCGGACGCACGCGGGAGCACATGGCGAAGGCCCCGGCACAGCAGGCTGCCGCCCCGGGCGGCCCCGCGGCTGGCGAGGACGCGCGCGAGGTGGCGCCCGCCCGCGCCACGGCTGAGGCCTTCCGCGTCACGCTGCCGGCGGCCAAGCCCGGCGAGCCGCCTTTCGAGGGCCCGCTGGACCTGCTCCTGCACCTCGTCAAGGAGCACCAGGTCGACCTGTTCGACATCCCCATCGCCCGCATCACGGAGAGCTATCTCGCGACCCTCGCGGCGCTGCGCGAGCTCGACATCGACATCGCGGGCGAGTTCCTGCACATGGCGGCGCAGCTGTTGCTCATGAAGTCGAAGCTGCTCTTGCCGCGCACCGAGGTGGCGGAGGACCCGGCGGTGGACGAGGCGGCGGGGGGCGATCCACGCGCCGAGCTGGTGCGACGGCTGCTCGAGTACCAGAAGTACAAGGCGGCCGCGGAGGACCTGGCCCGGCACGATCTGCTCGAGCGCGACGTCTTCGCCCGGCGGGTGCGCGCCCCGGCGACCCAGGTGCCGGACGGCCCCGAAGGCCTGGCCGACGTCTCGGTGTTCAAGCTCATCGAGGCGCTCGACCGGGCCCTCCAGCACGCCCGGCCCGAGTTCGGCCACGAGGTCGTGACGGATCGCCTCTCCATCACCGACGCCATCTCCCGCGTGGCGGAGCTCCTGCGCGTGCGGCGCCGCATCTCGTTCGAGGAGCTGCTCGGGGCGGGGGAGGGCGAGCGGGCCACCCGCGGCACCATCCTCGCCACTTTCCTGGCGCTGCTCGAGATGGCGAAGCTGAAGCTCGTCCGCATCTACCAGGCGCCGGCCGACGAGGCCGGGCCCGGATCGGAGATCGTGGTCGAGGCGAAGGACACGCTGGGCGAGGGCCCGGTGGCGGCCACGGAGGATTACCGGTGAGTGAAGACGTGAAGGACCGTACCTCCCACGCCGCAGGAGCGGGCGCGGACCCCACCTCCCTCTCCCCCGCCGGGGGAAAGGGAGGCTTGCCTCCCGCAACGGGTGAGGGCCGGGGTGAGGGGGCTGCGCCGGATGTCCTGGCCGCGGAGCTCGCAGCGCTCCAGTCCGCCGAGGAAGCCAAGGGAGACCCCGCCCTGGACGAGGTCGAGGCGGCCAGCATCGAGGTGCAGGAGGGCGAGAAGGAGGAGCCCTTCGACAAGCTGACCCAGAAGGCGAAGAAGCTGCCGGCCGAGCGCGTGCGCGCCATCGTCGAGGCGCTGCTCTTCCTGGCCGAGAAGCCGCTCACGCCGGAGGAGGTGCGCGCCGCCACCGGCATCGAGGTGGCGGTGGTGCTGAAGGCGCTCGACAAGCTCTCCGGTCACTACCGGGAGGGCGTCTGCGGCATCGTCCTGCACGAGGTCGCCGGCGGCTGGCAGCTCCGCAGCGCGCCAGACGTCTCGGAGCACACGCGCCGCTACCTGAAGGTGAAGCCGCAGCGCCTCACCCGCGCCGCGCTGGAGACGCTCGCCATCATCGCGTACCGCCAGCCGGTGACGCGCCCCGAGATCGAGGAGATCCGCGGCGTCGACTGCGGCGCGGTCGTGAAGGCGCTCCTCGAGCGCAAGCTCATCAAGATCCTGGGCAAGAAGGAGGAGCCCGGCCGGCCCATGCTCTACGGGACCAGCCGCGAGTTCCTCGAGTTCTTCGCGCTGAAGGACCTCGCCTCGCTGCCCACCCTGCGGGAGTTTCACGAGCTGTCCGAGGAGCACCGCGACATCGTGGAGAAGGAGGCGCCGCCGGAGGAGGGGCCGAAGCTGGAGGGCCTGGTGGCGGAGCTGGCCGATCCCAACCTGCGCGCGGCGCTGGAGGCGAAGCAGGCCGAGAGCGACGCCGCGCTCGCCGAGCTGGAGGCGGCCATCGAGAGCGCCGATCAGAGATCCCGGGCGGCCGAAGACGCCCTCGAGCCCAAGCTGCCGTCCGACGCGTCCGCTCCTCCCCAAGAGCCCTCTCCGCCCGCGGGGGAGAGGGAGAGAGAACCATGACCGAACGCCTGCAGAAGTTCCTCGCCTCGGCCGGCGTCGCCTCCCGGCGCAAGGCCGAGGAGCTCATCACGAGCGGCCGGGTGACCGTCAACTCGAAGCGCGTCACGGAGCTCGGGACGAAGGTCGACGAGCGGGACCTCGTCGCCGTCGACGGGCAGCTCGTCTCGGCGCGCGACGAGCAGCGCTACTTCCTCCTCTACAAGCCCTCGGGCTGCGTGACCACGCTGTCCGACCCGCAGGGGCGGCCCACCGCGGCCTCGTACCTGGGGAACGTGAAGGAGCGGGTCTTCCCGGTGGGCCGGCTCGACTACGACGCGGAGGGCGCGGTCCTGTTCACGACCGACGGCGAGCTGGCGAACCGGCTCGCCCACCCACGCTACGGGCACCAGCGCGTCTATCTGGTCAAGGTGAAGGGCGATCCGGACCCTGAGCAGCTCGCCCGGATGGTGGCGGGGCTGCGGCTCGAGGACGGCCCGGCCAAGGCGCTCGCCGTCGACGTGCACGAGAAGGCGGAGAAGAACACCTGGCTGCGCATGGTGGTGGGGGAGGGGCGCTATCACCTGGTGAAGCGGCTCTGCGAGGCCGTCGGACTTCAAGTCCTGCGGCTCTTCCGGCCGGAGTTCGGCGGCATCTCGGTCGAGGGGCTCCTGCCCGGCAGGTTCCGGCCGCTCGAGCCGGAGGAGGTCGCCGCCATGCAGCGGATGATCGGGCTGGCCGGCGAAGGGAGCAGCGATCGCGATCGCCCGGTCGAGGTGGTGCGGCGGCCGCTGCCGAAGGCTGCGCGACGGCACGGGCACGGGCCTCCAGCGCCCCCCTCGCCCCGACCCTCACCCCTTGCGGGAGGCAAGCCTCCCTTTCCCCCGTCGGGGAAGAGGGAGGTTGGTGAGCGCTCGCGGCCCTCGGACAAGAAGCCGCGCTTCAGCGCCCGTCGGTCCCGGTGACGGGCGGGGGCGGCGGGATCGGCGGCGTCGCGGTCGTGCCGTAGACCGGCGGCGGCGCCGTCGGCGGTCGCCCGAAGCGGGTGCGCAGCACCACCCCGAACATGAAGAGCCACGCCGCCAGCCAGGCGAGCACGCCCAGGACCGGGAGCTGACCCAGGGCCACCAGGACGGCGGTCCCGATGGCGAGCTGCAGGATGGGCGCGCCGCGCTCGAGGTGCATGGGGACGAGCCGCCCGAGGTGCAGGGCGAGGGCGGTGTAGCCCATGATCGCCGCCGCGAGCGCGCCCAGCACCACCACCGCCACCAGCGGGATCCCGACCACCGTCGCGACGAGCAGGATCGCGAGGATGGGGAGCGCGAGGGTGCCGACGATGCCGGTCAGCACCGCCTTCAAGGGCGCGTGCACCAGCGCGCCGGAGAGCGTCTCGACCCGGCGCGGGAAGAGGACGAGGAGCAGCAGGCCGAGCGCGAAGAACACGATGAACTGGAGCAGCGCGCCGGCGGCGCCGAGGAGCGGCGTCCGGGGACCGAGCCGCGGCCGCGCGCCGAGGAACGACAGCATGCCCGCCAGGCCGGGGACGTCGACGCTCGTCTGGTCGCCCTCCACCACGCCGGAGGGATCGATGACGATCTTGCCGCCCACCGAGACCGCCTCCGCGCCGACGCGTGCGCCGGGCGAGACGTGGATGTCGCCGCCGACCGCCACCACCTCGTTCGCGACCGCGGCGCCGGGGCCGAGGTCCACCGAGCCGAGCACCGCCACCACCTGATCGGCGGTGGCGCCCTCCTCCAGGCGGACATTCCCGCCGATGGCGACCACCTGATCGGCGTGCTCGCCGGGGCCGAGGACCTTGTCACCTCGCGTGACGTGGGCGGCACCGTGCCCGTCGGCGTTCCGGCGCGAGAGGCCGCGCGTGGGACGCTTGGCGTCGCGCTCGGCGCGGGCCGCCTCGCGCTCGGCCCGCTCCACCTCCGCGCCGACGTCGGGGACCTGCACGTCGAAGGAGAAGCCGCGCTTGCCGCCCTTGATGACGAGGCTCGGCGCCCCCGCGCCGCGGGCGACGGTGAGGATCGCGCCGTCCCGGCGGGCGGTCAGTCCTGCCTGCGCGAGCAGCGCCCGGAGGACGTCCTCGACCGGCGCCTCGCGGAAGTGCCCGCTGACGGCGCCGCGCAGGCCAGACGGCAGCACGAGGGAGAGCCCGGCCGCGTCCGCGACCTCGGTCAGCGCGCGCGCCACCGGCGCGTCGGCGAAGTCGCCGCTGAAGCGCTTCCCCGTTGGCCGCTCGAAGCCCGCCAGCACCGGCCGCTCCGGGGCCGCCGCCCGCCCCGGCGAGACGGTGACGGTGTTCCCGCGTCGGGTAGCGACGAGCGGCGTCCCCTCCAGCACCGCGTCGAGCGCCTCCTCCACCGGGACCTGGCGCAGCGCCACGCGCAGCTCACGATCGCCATAGGTGCCAGTGCTCGCCACCAGGTTCCAGCCGCCGGCGGCGGCGATCTGCTGCACGGCGTCGTCGAGCGTGAGGCCCTGGTCGGCGAGGGTGACCAGCTTGCCGGAGGGGCGGGTCGGCCACTCGCCGAGGCGGTGCGCCTCCACGGCAGCGGCGCCCGGCGCAGGAGCTGCGGGAGGCGCGGGCGGGGCCGCGAGGGCCAGGGCGAGCAGGGTCGGGAAGAGCATGGTGTCCTCGGGCGCCGCCGGTCAGGCGGTCGCCTGGGCGCCGCGCGGGATGAGCCGCGAGAGCGCGAAGAGAAGGGGCAGCCCCAGGGCGGCGCAGCCGAGCACGATCTGGAGGCGCAGCGCGTGGAGGAGCGGAGAGGCGACCTCGCGCACGACGGTGGTGGTCGTGATCGCGGCCCCGAGCGCGTCGACCAGGCGCGCCGCGAGCGGGGTCCAGGCGCCGGCCCCGGAGAGCGCAAAGAGCAGCACCGCCAGGCCCGCCGCGGCCCCGAGGATGCCGAGGGCGAGGCGGCGCTCCCAGGCGCGCTGCGCCTCGGCGACGTCGATGCGCTGCAGGACGGCGGCCGTGAAGTCGGGCGGGGGCGCCGGCGCGTCCAGATCGTCGAGCGCGGCGGCGAGCGCGCGGTAGGAGTCGACGAGGAGCTGGCAGTCGGCGCAGGCGGCGGCATGAGCACGGCAGGCCTCGCGCTCCGCTCCGCCGAGGAGGCCGTCCACGAAGGCCTGCGCCTGCTCGTCCCCGAGGTGCCCGCTCATGGCTGCTCCTCCTGCTCCCGCATGCGCTCGCGCAGCCGGGCGCGGGCGCGGTGCAGCCAGGTCATGACGGTGCCGATGGGCACCTCCAGCGTGGCCGCGATGTCCTTGTAGCTCATGTGCTCGACGTGGAAGAGATGCACCACCTCGCGGTAGTGGACGGGGAGGGCCGCCACCGCCCCCGCCACCGCGCTCGCCTGCTGCGCGCCGGCCAGCTGGTCGTCCGCGGCGACCGCCGCCGGATCGGGCAGGTCGAGCGCTCCCGTGCCGTCGCGGTCCGTCCCGGCGTCGAGCTCCAGCCGTCGCGCCGCCGGCAGCCGCCGCCGGAGGACGTCGATGCAGTGATTCCGCGCGATGCGGAGGAGCCAGGGGGCGAACGGGTTCACCGGGTCGTAGGTGCCGATCGCCCCCCAGGCGCGCACGAACGTCTCCTGCGCCGCGTCGCGCGCCTCCTCTCGGTCGGCGAGGAGGCGGACGCAAAGCCCATAGACGGTGCGCTGGTGAAGATCGACGAGGCGCGCGAACGCGCCACGGTCGCCGCGCGCGGCGACCGCGACCAGCCGCAGCTC
>DASPZP010000290.1:0-18039 GCA_035636195.1 Anaeromyxobacteraceae bacterium | reverse complement strand
CGTGGCCCAGCAGCTCCGCCTCGCTCTTGTCGAACATCCGGCAGTAGCTCGGGCTCACGAAGAGGAAGCGCCCCTCGGGGTCCACCTTCACGACGAGGTCGGTCTGGTTCTCGACCAGCAGCCGGTACTTCTCCTCGCTCTGGCTGAGCGCCGCGGCGCCACGGCGGCGGTCCTCGACGACGCTCGCCATGAACAGCTCGGTCAGGACCACGATGAAGCAGAAGAGCTGGGCGGAGACCGCAGCCCGCGCCGGGGTCGTCGCCGCCAGGGCGAAGGTCCCGCGTCCGGCGACCGTCGCGTAGAGCGCCGCCAGCGTCATGAGCAGGCCGATGGTGGTGGCGCCCCGGATGCCGAAGCGCAGCGCCGCCCATACCAGCAGCGGCAGCAGCAGGATCTCGTTCACCAGGGCCCCGCGCTCCGAGCGCAGGAAGACGAGCCAGACCGCGACACAGAAGAGCGCCAGGAGCGCCAGGCCCTCGGGCACCTTGGGGCGCGCGAGGAGGGAGGGCTTGCCGGCCGGATCGGCCCAGGCGAGGAGCAGGGCCCCTACCGTCAGTATGCCAAGTCCGGAGCCGACCCACAGCTGCGGCCAGATCTGCAGGATGGGCGCGCCATAGACGGCCGACAGCGCAGCCGCGGGCAGCAGCTCGCAGCAGCCGGTCGCGACGAGCGGCCCGGCGGCGATGAAGGCGACCATGTGGCTCGGCCTCGTGAGGCAGGGACGTCCCCCGCACAGCCGGAGCGTGAGCCAGGCCGAGGCCAGGACCGCGGCGACGTTGGAAGCCGCGAACGTCGCGACGACGACCGGGGCCTGGCCCGCGGTGGCGTTGAACACGGTGGTGGGGAGGCTGGCCGCGACCAGGATGGCGGCCCACCGGCGACGATCCGAGAGGAGGAGCGCTCCGAGCACCAGCCCCGCCGCCGGCCAGAACAGGGCGACGCGGCTCGGGGTCGGGCCGAGGGCCAGGCCCACCCTGCACAGCCCGAAGTTCACGGAGGCGAAGAGGGCGAGGCCGATCCAGGACGAGAGCCGGGGCGGCAGATCCTCGAAGGTTCGACGGGCGAACCCGAGCAGCTTCGATTTCGCGATCTTCATGAGAGGCGCGGGGCCGAGTGTACCCGCGGCGAACGCCTCGGGACAAACCCACCGCGCAGCGGCCACGAGCCACGGCTTCGCGAGCGTTGGCGAGGCGTGCTCCCCCCGGATCAGCGTCGCCGACTCAAAATACCCATAGATCGCCCCGCGGAATCTCCAGCCAGTGCTTCCCTGGCTCCAGCGGTGCGGGGCCATAGGCGCGGAGCCGCGTCTCGCCCAGGTGGAACAGATACTCCCACTTATTGCCGAGGTACATCGAGGTCACGAGCGGCAGGCTGACGCGATTGTCCCCCGGCCCATCCGCCAAGCGCACCCGCTCGAGCCGGATCATGGCGGTGGCAGCTGCGCCGCTGGCCTTGGCGCTGCCGCGCGACACTCCCCACAGGCTCCACCCGGCGCCGGACAGCAGCGCTGCGCCGTCGCGCACCTCGCTGACCGTGCCGTCGATGCGGTTGTTGCTGCCCATGAAGTCGGCCGTGAACAAGGTCCTGGGCTTTCCGTACATCTCCTGGGGGGTGCCCTCCTGCTCGATCACCCCGTCGTTGAGGAGCAGGATGCGGTCCGACATCGCCATGGCCTCGTTCTGGTCGTGGGTCACGACCAGCGCGGACAGCTGCAGCTTGAGGATCAGCTCGCGCAGCCACGCGCGCGCCTCCTCGCGCAGCTTGGCGTCCAGATTGGACAGCGGCTCGTCCATCAGGATCACGGGCGGGTTGTAGACCAGTGCCCGGGCGATCGCCACGCGCTGCTGTTGACCGCCGGAGAGCTGGTGCGGCAGGCGCTCGCCGAGGTGGCCGAGGCCCAGGTTCTTCAGCGCCGCTTCGACGCGCTGCTTGATCTCGACGCCGGCCACCGAGCGCAGCTTCAGGCCGTACGCGACGTTGTCGAACACCTTCTTGTGCGGCCACAGCGCGTACGACTGGAACACGAGCCCCAGGTTGCGCTCTTCCGCCGGCACCTCGAGCTTCGAGCCAGCGTCGAACACCGGCTTGTCCTCGATGCCGATCGTGCCTCGGTGCGGCACTTCGAGCCCGGCCACCGCGCGCAGCAACGTGGTCTTACCGCTGCCCGAAGGGCCGAGCAGGGACACCACCTCGCCCTGTTCGAGCTTCATGGAGACGCCCTTGAGGATGGCGCTGTCGCCATAGGAGAGGTGCAGATCCTGCACCGTCAGCTTAGTCATGAAGTTTCACTCCGAATCGCAGCGCGACGCCCAGGCCGATGGCCACCAGCACCACGTTGATCAAGGACAACGCGGCGACCAGGTCCGCCCCGCCGGTGGACCACAACGACACCAGCAACGCGCCGATGACCTCGGTGCCGGGGCCGAGCAGGTAGACGGCGGTCGAGTACTCGCGCTCGAAGATCATGAAGACGAGCAGCCAGCTCGCCAGCAGCCCGAAGCGGATCAGCGGCAAGGTCACGTCGCGGGTGATCTGGCCGCGGCTGGCGCCGGTGGTGCGCGCCACCTCCTCCAGTTCCGGGCCGACCTGCAGCAGGGAGCTCGACACCAGCCGCATGCCATAGGCCAGCCATACGACGGTATAGGCGATCCACACGCTGAAGACGGTCGAGCGCAGCGGCGCCAGGGGTGGGAAGAACAGGAACACCCACAGGAACGCCAGACCGGCCAGCAGCCCCGGCACCGCGCGCGGCACCAGCACCAGGTAATCGACGAAGCGCGTCCAGCCGTCTGGCTTGCGGTGCGTGGACAGCGCGATCGCGGTGTAGCAGGCCACGGCCAGCGCACCGCCGATCACGCCGATCAGCACCGTGTTGACGATACCGCGCATCAGGGTCGGTTGCTCGAAGACGGCCCGAAAATGCTCCAGCGTCAGCACGTCGGCCAGCCTGACGCCTTCGCCCCAGGTGGTCACGAAAGCGCGCAGCGCGATGCCCGACAGCGGTACGAGGATCGTCAGGAAGAGCCACAGCGCGAGGATCGCCGCCGCCACCCAGCGCCACCAGCCCAGCGGCAGCGGCCGCTGGCGCCCAGCCTTGCCCTTGACGGTGATGAACTTGCCTGCGTTCGCGAGCAGGCGGCGTTGCAGCATCACCAGCGGGAACGTGACCGCGACGATGCAGACGGCCACGGCGGCCATCAGGTGGTACGACGGTATGCCGAGCTTGTTGGTCAGCTTGTACAGGTATGTGGCCAGCACGAGGTGGCCTTCGGGGTCACCGAGCACCAGCGGCAGGCCGAAGATCTCGAAGCCGAGGAAGAACACCAGCACGCCGGAGAACAGCAGCGATGGCGTCACCATCGGCAAGCTCACGTCCTTGGCGACCTGCAGCGGCGACGCACCCGCCATGCGCGCTGCCTCCTCCACGTCGGACCCGAGGCTCTTCAGGGCCGACGACGAGTACAGGTAGACGTGCGGCACATGGGTCAGCCCAGCGATGATGGCGATGCTCGTCAGCGAATAGACGTTCCAGGGTACGAAGCCGATCAAGTCCTTGGCCCAGACCGAATAGAAGCCCACCGGTCCGGCAGCCACGACGTAACCGAAGGCGAGCACCATCGGTGACACGAAGACCGGGATCAGCAGCAACGGTTCCAGCCAATGGCGCCCCGGCAGATCCGTGCGGACCATCAGGAACGCCAGGATGCCGCCCAACGGGACCGCGATGATCGCCATGCTGGAGGCGATGATCAGCGAGTTCTTCAGCGCATCCCAGAAGTCCGATTCGGCGAAGATGAATTCAAACGCGCCGAGGCTCACCTTGTGGGGCATGAAGAACGGCGCATCGAGCAGGCTCTGGTAGAAGATCAGCCCGAGCGGCAGGAACACCGCCAGCGCCGTCAGCGAGATGACCCCCACGCGCGGCAGGACGGCGCGCATCTACTTGCCGGACTTGATCGCCGATTGCCACTGCTTCAGGAACTCCAGGCGCTTGGTCTGGTCGAGGAAGCCGAGCAGCTCGCCACTGACCGGGATCGGTTTGAGGGTGGCCCCCAAGGCTTTCGTGAAGCCCGCCAGCGTCATCTCGCCTTCGACGTCGGCGCGAATCGAGCCGAGCTCGGCCTCCTTGCCGATGAGGGTCTGACCGCGCTTGGACAGGATGTAGTCGACCCAGAGCTTCGCGGCGTTCGGGTGCTTCGCGCCCTTGGACGCAAACATCACGCGCGACATCACCAGCGTGTAGTCCTTCGGCAGCACGATGCCGATGCTCGGGTCCCGCTTTGCGCGCAGCGCGGCGTAGGAGCTGAAGATGTTGTAACCGAGCAGGTTCTCGCCGGAGCTGATGCGCTCCATCATCGTGCCCGAGCTCGACTGGAAGCGTGGCCCGATCTTTCCGAGCGCCTTGACGAAGTCCCAGAACGCAGGGTTCTGCTGGCTGTCCTGCGTGATCAACATGAAGCCGACGCCCGATTTTTCGATGTCGTAGGTCGTGACCTTGCCCTTGAGCTTGTCGGCCTTCGTCGTGAAGACTCGCATCAGGTCGGCGTGGCTCTGGGGCACCTCGTCGCCGGCGAGCAGGCGCTTGTTGTAGACGATCGCGATGGGCTCGTAGGTCGTGCCGAAGGCCTCGTTCTTCCACACCGCCCATGCAGGCAATCCGGGTATCTCGGGTGAGGCATAGGCTATGGCGTTGCCGTCGGTGACCAATTTGATCTGCAGGTCCATCGACGAGCTCCACAGCACGTCCGCCGAGCCGCCGGCGGCGCGCTCACCGATGTAGCGGTTGTAGACCTCGGTGGAGTTCATGTCGTTGTACTCGACCGAGATTCCGGGGTAGAGCGCCTGAAAGTCTTTGATCAGAAAGTTGGCGGCCGCCGTGTCGGTCGTGCTGTAGATCACCACCTTGCCCTCCGTCTTGGCGGCGGCGATGGTGTCGGCATAACTCGCCGGGTAGCCCGCCGGCACCTGCGCGAAAGCCAACGCGGGCACCAGCGCCAGTGCGGCGAGCGAGAGCGTCAGATGGCCGTGGAATCGCGTCATGGGTCAACCTCCCTGGATCTAGGTATCCGGCCTCGCGGCTCATGTCTCGACTTCCAGGGCCACACGGCGAGAGGTCGGACGGCTTGCACGGGCTCGGCGTACCGGGTGGTCCGCCCATTTCCGCCGCTTTGGGACGGCTTCGGCTGCGCCATGCCCCGCGAGGGACCCGCGACGCCTGGGCTACTCCCGCCGCGCCATCGTCTCCGTGTTCAGCTCGGCCCAGTCCAGCTCTTCCTCGACGCGGTGGAACGCGTCGTCGCCGATGACGCCGCGGGCGCGCAGCTCGAGAAGCACGCGCCGCTCAGTCGCGAGAGCGAGGCGCAGCACCGAGGTGTACGAGGTGTACTCGGGCGCGCCATCGCCCCCGCTGGCGTGGCTGTGGGCGGCCACGCGCTCGGCGTGGCGCAGGCGCGCCTCGTACTTGCGGCGAAGCAGGAGCGTCAGCTCCTCGGCGCCCGCGCCGCTCACGGCGTCGAGCGCGGCGCGCGCCGTCTCGGCCCGGGCGAGCCGCACCTCGCCGTCGACCGCGCCGTCGTCCTCCAGCGCGAGGGCGCGCATGAGCGGGCTGAGCGTGCCTCCCTGGAGGACGAGCGTGCCGAGGACGACGCCGAACGCGGTGAAGAGGACGAGGTCGCGGTACGGGAACTCCGGCGGAAGCGCGAGCGCGGCGGCGAGCGTCACGATGCCCCGCATCCCACACCACGCGATGACGACGGCCGACCTGAGCGGGGGCGAACGAGCGGGTCGCGGCTGCTCCGACGAGCCGCCGCGCCTCCAGCGCCCCGCGACCGCGTACCCCATCACCCACGCGAACCGCACCAGGATGACGGCCGCGCTGACCGCCGCCGCGGTGACGAGATACCCGATGAGCTGCGGGCGATCGAGCCGCTGCAGGATGGGCTTGAGCTGCAGGCCCACCAGGATGAACGCGAGCACGTTCAGCACGAAGACCACCACCTCCCATACCGCGTAGGACGGGATGCGGAGCCGCGCTGGCATGCGAGCCGGCGAAGTGCGAGCGACGAGGATGGCGAACACCACCATCGTGATGATCCCGGAGAGGCCGAGGCGCTCGGCGACCATCCACACCGCGAAGGTCGAGAGGAACTGGACGATGACGGACGTCGCCACGTCCTCCACGCGCGAGGCGAGGAAAAGCGTCGCGCGCGACAGGACGGCTCCGAGGAGGATGCTGCCCGCGGTGACGAGCGCGAGCGTGGGCAGCGCGCGCCAGCCGGAGAAGCTGCCGGTCAGCGCCGCGGCGACCGCGAGGCGATAGACGAGCAGGGCGCTCGCGTCGTTGAAGAGGCTCTCGCCCTCGATGATCACCAGCACGCGGTGCGGCGGTCGCACCTGCCGGAGCACCGCGGTCGCGGCGGCCGCGTCGGGTGGGGCCACGATCGCGCCGAGCGCGATGGCCGCGGACCAGGGGAGCTGTGGCACCACCCAGCGCGCGACGACGGCCACGGCCGCCACGGTGAGGCCCACCGCGACGAGCGCGAGCCCCGTCACTGCGCGCCAGTTTTCCTTGAGGTCACGTGGTGAGGAGTCGAACGCGGCGTCCAGGAGGACCGGCGCCACGAACAGGGTGAGCGCGAGCTGTGGGTCGAGGGTCACGCTCGGCGCGCTGGGGAGGAGCGCCAGCGCCGCGCCCGCGAGCGCCAGCAGCGCCGGATAAGGAGCGCTCAGCCGCCGCGCCCACGCCGACAGGAGCGCGCCCACGAAGAGCAGCCCGATGACGAGCTCGAACACGGCCATGGCACCGGGAATCTAGGACGCGGCCACAGCGGATGCTGGCGGAGCGCGGCCCCGCGCCGGGCGTGCCCATCGGTGGCTCCAGGCGAGAGCCCGGGACGCCGTCTTCACCAATGGCCTCTTCTTGGTTGGTGAGCATGGCGTCCTGATCGCGGAGCCGCCTCGGTTCAACCGGAGAGGCTGGGATTCTCCTTCCGAGCGTACTTGTCCACCACGCTCGCGACGAAGAGGCCGTACATCAGCGCCCCTTACTTCTCCTCCCGGCCGCAGAATCCTCCCGCGGCCATGATGACAGCGCCGCTCTTCGATGCGGCTGCGAGTTGGCGGCCGAACCCCGGGCAGCGGGCCTTCCTGCCCCGTGGACGCTCACGCTCACGCCGAACGCATGGTCGCCCATTCGCTTGCCACACCGTTTCGCCTCGCGCCCCGTGAAAGACGCTGGACCGCCCGCGGCCGCGCGTTACAGCACCCTGCCGGAAGGGACGGACGACACGGCCACCGGGGGGGGGGAATGTCCGAAGACATCGACCATGATCGCCGCCGCTTTTGTGGCACCGCAGCCATCGCTATCGCCGCCGCCCAGTTCGGGATGCGCGGTTCTGCTGGCGCGCAATCCAGCGGGGCATCTCCGGCAGTCGTTCCTTCGAGCGAGCCCGGGAAACACACATCGTTCGGCGCTCTCAAGCAGATCGACGCTGGGGTCCTGAACATCGGCTATGCCGAAGCCGGCCCCCGCGACGGTCCTGTCGTGATCCTGCTGCACGGCTGGCCCTACGACATTCATAGCTACGTCGAGGTCGCCCCGCTGCTGGCGGGGGCGGGCTACAGGGCAATCGTCCCGTATCTGAGGGGCTATGGCACGACGCGCTTTCTTTCCAGTGAAACGTTCCGCAACGGCCAGCAATCGGCGGTCGCGCTCGATGTCATCGCCCTCATGGATGTTCTGAAGATCCAGAAGGCGATCATCGCCGGGTTTGATTGGGGAGCGCGGACGGCCGACATCATGGCGGCGCTCTGGCCTGAGCGTTGCAAGGCCATCGTCGCCGTGAGCGGCTATCTGATCACCAGTCTCGCGGCGAACTTGCAGCCGTTGCCGCCGGCAGCCGAATACGGATGGTGGTACCAGTACTACTTTTCCACGGAGCGCGGCCGAGCGGGTTATGACAAATACCGGCACGATTTCAACAAGCTCATTTGGAAGAACGCCTCGCCGCGATGGGATTTCGACGATGCCACGTTCGAACGGACGGCAGCGTCGTTCAACAACCCGGATCACGTCGCGATCGTCCTCCACAATTACCGCTGGCGGCTGAGCCTGGCGAAAGGCGAGCCACGCTACGACGATCTGGAACAGAAACTCTTCAAGGGACCCATCGTCACCGTACCGGCGATCACCATCGCCAGTGATTTCGACGGTCCGGCTGCGGACGGCTCAGCCTATCGTGAACGCTTCTCGGGCAGATATGGGCACCGGATCTTGAAGGGCATCGGTCACAACGTGCCGCAAGAGGCCCCGCAGGCCTTCGCCGACGCTGTCGTCGCAGTCGACCAGTATTGATCAGCCTTTCCGTCGCGACCGGGCGCGCCTGCGGCCCATCGCGGTCCAGGCGCACGAAGACACGCGGGTTCAGGATCAGGGGGTCATCATGAGAGCAGACAAGCAGCTGTTGGCGGCGATACTCGCCAGCGCGATCGGGGCTGCGGTCGTGGCACTTGCCGACGACAGGAGCGCCCCTGGCGCGTCGCAACTGCCCATCGAAGGTGACCTGCCTTCTCTGGGCGGTGCGACCGCGTGGCTCAACTCGCCTCCATTGACGGCGGCTGGGCTGCGCGGGA
The DNA here is from genome assembly GCA_035636195.1 of Anaeromyxobacteraceae bacterium. GTDB lineage: Bacteria > Myxococcota > Myxococcia > Myxococcales > Anaeromyxobacteraceae > Anaeromyxobacter_A. The sequence goes on along the minus strand of DASPZP010000290.1, from coordinate 9,408 downwards.
AGGTCGTCCTGGTCGAGTTCTGGACGTATACGTGCATCAACTGGCTGCGCTCGCACCCCTATGTCCGCGCATGGGGCGAAAAGTACAAGAAACAAGGGCTGGTGGTGATCGGCGTCCACGCTCCTGAGTTCGCATTCGAGCGCAATGTCGACAACGTGCGACGAGAGGCGAAGGACATGAGGGTCGAGTACCCAATCGCGATCGACAATGACTATGCGGTATGGCGAGCGTTCAAGAACGAATATTGGCCGGCTCTCTATTTCATCGACGCGCAGGGGCATATCCGGCATCATCAGTTCGGCGAGGGCGGATACGACCAGTCCGAACGGGTCATTCAGCAATTGCTGGCGGAGGCCGGAAGCAGCGGCGTCGGGCATGCGCTGGTGGCGGTGGATGCCCGCGGTGCGGAAGCGGCCGCCGCCTGGGACAGCTTGAAGTCTCCGGAAACCTATGTCGGCTATGAGCAGGCCCAGAACTTTGCGTCTCCGCGCGGCGTGGTGGCGGACAAGCCTCACGTCTACGCTGCCCCTGCGCAACTGAGGCTCAATGACTGGGCCCTGTCGGGCGAGTGGACCGTGGGGAAGCAGCTCGCCGTGCTGAACAGGCCCAACGGGCGAATCGCCTACCGCTTTCATGCCCGCGATCTCCATCTCGTCATGGGGCCGGCGGCGCGAGGGGCGTCCGTGCGATTTCGCGTGCGCGTCGATGGACAGGCGCCTCGAGCCGATCACGGAGGTGACGTCGACGAGCAAGGTAGCGGCTCGGTCACCGAGCAGCGGCTGTATCAGCTGATCAGACAGCGGAAGCCCATCGCCGATCGACAGTTCGAGATCGAGTTTCTCGATCCAGGCGTGGAGGCGTTTGTGTTCACGTTCGGCTGATCCGTCGTGTGGGCCGGCCCCGAAAGCACGTCAACGTCCCGGGCTCGCATCACGGCGGGCCCGGGACGATCCTCGCGTCGGGTCGAGGCGCTTGCTTACTTCGGCTCCATCCTGCTCTCGTCCTGTTCGACCTGATCGGCGCCCTTGCTCTGGTCGGCCTTTCCCTTCGTCTCCTTGGGACGCATCCTGGCGTCGTCGTACTCCACGGGCTGGTACCCGGTGCCTTGCACCGAGGCGTCGTCTCGCGGGCGCATCCGGCTCTCGTCGTAAGCCACCCCCTCGGCCACGATGGCTTTGGCAGACGCCGGGTTGTGCCGCATCGCGACGGGCGAGCCGAACGACGCTTGCCCGAGCAACGTCTCGGCGAACGCGTCCCACATCTGCACCTTCGCGACGTCCTTGATGTACGGCGGGAGCACGATCATCCGGTTGACCTTGTCCGGCTTCACGACCACGCGCTGCAGCAAGTAGCCCGTTCCGTGCGAGTCGATGATGCGCCAATGAGGATCGGACGCCTCCGGGACCTTGAAGTCGTCCGACAGCGCGAGCACGCTCTGGCCGCCGCGGACGGTGTGCGTGACGGTGCCCTGCTGCACCTTGTCTCCCTTGAATGGACCGCTCGTCTGCACGTCCGCCGCGGACGCAGTGGCCGGTAGCAATGCGAGGGCCGCCAGAAGTGCGACCGCATGTACGTGGACATCCGCTGCCAATCTCATCTCGTGCCTCCGTGTTCGTGACGGGCTGGGCCGTCCCCTGTCGTCGCTCCCTGCGGCGGGTCCTTTAACGCGGGCCCGCGGGCCATCCAGCGCGTTTCTCGGGTAGCCCGCCGAGCCCACCTGCCGGACCCTCAGCAAACGCCCGGACCCCTGGCCGGCCTCCGGCGACGACCGATGGTCGGCCTCGCGAGCGCGCACAGGCTTGCATCCCTTCACGGGCGCACCCCTGCCGCGCGCGTTCAAGGATGATCAGCTTCATGCCCCGCGGCGGTCGTGTTCCGCTCACGCCGTCGGAGCGATCGAAGCTCAATCGAGGGTACGTCTTGCAAGGAGAACGCGCCATGTCCGCAACCGGACCGTCCCACCGCACGTCGTCGTTCACGCGGGCAGCTCTCGCGGCCGCCCTCATCGCTGTCCTGGCGACCATTCCCGACGCGCAGGCCGCCGACACCTCGCAGGACATGATGCCGGCCAGCTATGGCTCTCTCATGAAGATGAAGCCCAAGTCGGTGATGCACATGATGGACCCCGACAAGAAGGGGTACGTGACGAAGAGCGACTACATGAAGTTCCACGAGCAGATGTTCGAGAAGATGGACAAGAACCACGACGACAAGCTGACGGAGGAGGAGTTCATCGGCGCAGGGCGGACCCACGCCGGTCCGTGAGGCGGTCACCACCCCACCTGCCGTCGGCTCCTGAACAGTGCACCCGAGGGGCCATCCGCAGGTAGCGTCGCAAGCCAGACGATGGTGTCGGCTCCCTGCTCGACGCTTCGAGGCGCGGCGCTGCCGCCCATGCGCGTCCGCACCCAGCCCGGACACGCGGCGTTCACCTTCACGTCTCCCCGCGCCTCCGCCGCGAGACGGACGGTCAGGGCGTTCAGGGCGGCCTTCGAGATGGCGTATGCCGGTGGCCCTGCGAGGCCCTCCGAGAACGAGCCATAGCCCGAGGTCACGTTGACGATGCGGCCGTAGCCACGTCGGATCATGGCGGGCATCCACACGCGCGAGGTCCAGAGCGCCCCGTAGAAGTTGATGGCCATGGTCTCCGTCAGGACCTCGGACGCGACCGAGAGGAGATCTCCGTCCGGATAGATGCCGGCGTTGTTGACGAGGACGTCGACGTGCTCGCCGCGTGCCTCGAGCCGGGAGGCGCATGCCAGGACCGATTCCAGCGACGCGACGTCCAGGACCTCACCGCGGAGGTGAAGTCCTGCGCTCGACGGGGACTTCGCGGCGTCCGAGACGGCGGGCGCGCTCCGGCCCGTCAGGAGGACACGAAGCCCCTGACTTGCGAGCTGGCGGCACACCTCGAGCCCGATTCCCCGGTTCGCTCCCGTGACCAGCGCGGTCAGCATGGCCCACGTCTCCTGGCGGCTACGCCTGCGCTCCTCCGCCGCCGACTGAGAACCCGCCGGGCGTCAGCCCGAGCCGCTTCACCGCCTCGTCCCAGCGTGCCGCGGGCGGGACGTCGAACACGAGGCTCTCCACGAACGGGAGCGGGATCCAGCCGCCCGCCCCCACCTCGCGCTCGACCTGCAGCGGCCCCCAGCCGGAGTAACCGAGGAGGAGCACGAAGGGGTCCGGCGTCGGCGCGCGCACGAGGGCCTCGAGCAGCTCACGCGAGCCGCCCACCGCGAGCGCTCCCGGGATCACGAGCCCGCCCTCGTCCGCCGGGACGGAGTCCGGCCGGTGAAGGATCCACAGCCGCTCCGGCTGCACCGGACCGCCCACCATGACGGACGCCCCGGCCCGCTCATTGCGCTCCGCAACCGCTCGCAGCGCCGGGTCCACTTGCTCGAGCACCTCGCCCACGGTCACCCGCGAGGGCCGGTTCACGACGAACCCGAGCGAGCCCTCCGGCTTGTGCTCCGCCATCAGGACGAGCGAGCGCGCGAAGTTGGGATCGCGGAGGCGGGGCGATGCCACCAGGAAGCCTGGCGCGAGGCCGCTCGTCACAGTGTCCGCCGTGCTCATCGCCCTTGCTTAACAGGCGACCGGCAAGACGGCCTTGGCCTCGTCGCGTAGCGTGAGCAGGCACGAGGGCTCGAGCCCGACGACCGGGATCCCGCGCCGCACGTAGGGGACGCCGCGTCCACGAGCCTCCACTCACCGCGCGAGCGCTCGCCACCAGGCGAGCGCGACGGGCGCCGCGGCCAGCAGCGCGATGGCCGGCTGGCGGAGCGAGCGTCGCGGCGGCGTCAGATGGCGCACGGCCAGCCCTTCCGTCACGCCGACGGCGAAGCCGAAGAGGTGCGCGAGGAGGTCGGCCCGCGCGCCGGTGCCCAGGAATCCCAGCAGCGCCACGCCGGCCCCCAGAGTGAGCCACGCGCGGCGACGCGGCACCTGGAGGGCGCTCAGCGTGCCGAGCGCGCCGAAGACTGCCGTCGAGGCCCCGATGGACACGTGGCCGCCGCGCGTGACGCACGCCGTGAGCACGTTTCCCGCGACGCCGGCGACGAGCGCCAGCCAGGTGGCGAGCGCCGGGCCGCGCCGGCGCGCGACCGCGCTGAGGAAGATGCCGATCGCCACGGCGTTGGCGGCGACGTGCGCCAGGTCAGTGTGCAGCGTCAGCGCGGTCGCGGCGCGCCACCACTCCCCCTGGAGCATGCGCGCGGCGTCGGCGCTCCCCAGCGCGCCGAAGCTCTCCGCCGGGGGGAGGCCGACGTGGGCGGCGAAGCCGAGGATCGCGAGCCCTGCGGCCGCGCCTGCGAGTGACCTGCCGTAGTCCGGCCTCGCGAACGACTCGGGTCGCGGAAGGTTCTCGGCTTCCCACGCGGCGAGCGCCGCCTCCGCCGCTGGGGCCTCCCCATCGTCGACGACGAGTCCCCAGCGCCCGTCCGGCATCGGCTGGACCTCGTGCGCGATGCCCATCGCCTCGAGTACGACGCTTTGCTCGAGCACGGCGGCGTGGTCGCGCTCCGCGCGAAGCAGTGCCATGCCGCGAGGGTGAGCGCTCTCGCCGCAAGTGTCGAGTGTCGAGAACCGCGAGCAACGGACGCAGCGTGGTAACCTGCGGGGTCCTCGAGGTCACCCGCAGTGCAGTGTGGCGCAGGACGCAGTCCAGGAAAGGATCGCCCCATGAGAGCCGTCGTGTACGAAACTTTCCAGGGACGGCCCGGAATCCAGGCCGTGCCCGATCCGAGCCCGAGCCGGGACGGGGTCGTCATCAGGGTCGGAGCCTCGGGACTCTGCCGGAGCGACTGGCACGGTTGGATGGGCCACGACCCCGACATCCGGCTCCCGCACGTCCCCGGACACGAGCTCGCGGGAGAGGTCGTCGGGGTCGGGGAGGACGTCCGCCGCTGGCGCGAGGGAGATCGCGTCACCCTGCCTTTCGTGTGCGGCTGCGGAGCGTGCCCGGAGTGCGCGAGCGGAAACCAGCACGTCTGCGACCACCAGTTCCAGCCCGGGTTCACGCACTGGGGGTCGTTCGCCGAGTACGTCGCGATCCGGTACGCCGACGGGAACCTCGTCCGTCTTCCGGACGAGCTGGGCTACGTCACGGCAGCGAGCCTCGGGTGCCGCTTCGCGACCTCCTTCCGCGCGGTCGTCCACCAGGGGGAGCTGAAGGGGGGCGAATGGCTCGCCGTCCATGGCTGCGGAGGCGTCGGGCTCTCGGCCATCATGATCGCGCACGCGCTGGGCGCGAACGTCGTGGCGATCGACCTCGACGACGAGAAGCTGCGGATGGCCGAGGCGATCGGCGCGAGCGTGACGCTGAACGGGGCGCAGGTCGCGGACGTCGCCCGAGCCATCCAGGAACGCACCGGTGGCGGCGCCCACGTGTCCATCGACGCGCTGGGGCATCCCACGACCTGCTTCAACTCCATCCAGAGCCTCAGGAAGCGCGGCAGGCACGTCCAGGTCGGGCTCATGCTCGCTGGCGACCGGCACCCGCCGATCCCGATGGACGCCGTCATCGCCAAGGAGCTCCGGATCCTGGGCGCGCACGGGATGCCGTCACACGCGTACCCCGAGCTGCTGCGCATGATCCAGCGCGGCCAGCTCGAGCCGCAGCGCCTGATCGGCCGGCGCATCACGCTCGACGAGTCGGTGGATGCGCTCGTGGGCATGAACAGGTTCCCCGGGGTAGGGGTGACGGTCGTCGATCGCTTCTGAGCCTTCAGGCTGCGTCGCGCGTGGCCAAAGCCAAGAGCGGCTCGAGGCGCCGGCGCAGGACCCGCTTGGTCTTCAGCTCGACCTGGCGGACACGTTCGCGAGAGATGTCCCAGCGGTCGCCGATCTCCTGGAGGGTGGTGGGCGAGTCCGACTGCAGCCGGTCGCGGACGATCTCCCAACCGAGCTCCCCGATGCGCGCACGAGCGACGTCGAGCGCGCCGCGGATCTGCCGATCGGCCTCGGCCGAGCTGCAGGCGTCCTCAGGGCCCGGGCACTCGTCCTCGAGGCGCTCGAGCCAGTCCTCGTCCCCGTCCTCGCCGAGCGGGGTGTCGAGCGAGAAATCGGCCTGCGCCACGGTCCCGCTCCGCGGGCGAACGGTCGACCGCGCTTGCTTCAGGTATCTCCCGATGTACGCTCGGATCCACCAGGTCGCGTACGTCAGGAAGCGGTTTCCGGCGTGCGGGTCGAACAGCTCCGCCGCCCGCATCAGCCCGAGGTTCCCCTCCTGGACGAGGTCGTCGAGCCGCACCGCGCCGCGGCGCTGCTTGAGCGCGAACAGGACCACGAAGGCGAGGCTGTGCTGGACGAGCTGCTGCCTCGCCGACCCGTCGCCCTCGCGGGCGCGCAAAGCGAGCGCGTACTCCTCGTCACGCGTGAGCGGCGGGAACCGCCGGGCGGCCCTGAGGTACGGCGCCAGCTCCGCGACTTCCCCACTGCCAGGTCTCGTGGTCGACATCGTCATGAAAGGATCGCCTCTTCGAAGAGGCTGGCAGGAGGTGGGCCAGCAGCCTCGGTCGGCCGTCAGGGATGGCGAGACCCGCGGACGAGGTCGCGGACCGAGGCCACCAGCTGCCGGTAGGTGAAGGGCTTGAACAGCACGGGTGCCGGGAAGAGGGTGTCGCGCACGGCGGCGGGCGACAGCGCCGTGACGAACAGGATGGGCAACGACCGCAGCTCCCGGTGCTGCCTCATCGCACGCGCGATCCCCAGACCACCCGAGTCGGGGAGGAGGACGTCCATGACGACGGCGTCGGGCGTGCTCGTTCGCACGAGCTCGAGCGCCTCGCGACCGCTCCCCGCGGCCGCCACCGAGTACCCGGCCTTGGTCAGCCCGCGCTCGACGGCCTTGCGGAGCCCCTCGTCGTCCTCCACCAGCAGGACGTTGATGGTGGGACCGCGCTGGCGCTGCACCATGTGATGCCTCCATCCGAGAGTCACGCGGGAAGCTACGGCCGTCGCTTGCCGGGTTTGCTGCTCCTGCATGTCGAAGTGTGAAGCTGCCGGATCCGGGCGCATGCCCACCGGTCAGCAATGGAGGTGCCAGTCCTGGAAGTGAGCGGATCTACACGCGGGCAGGGGCGCGGCGGACGAAATGGCAATCCGCTGCAGGTGGCGGCCTGACAATCTGGCAGCCGGCCGGAACAGCCCGGATGGTCACCTGACCAGCCGCTGCAGCTCCGCGTGGCGGAAGCACGTGACGAGGTGGTCGTTCACCATGCCGACCGCCTGCATGAACGCGTAGCAGATGGTCGGCCCGACGAAGCGGAACCCGCGGCCGACGAGGGCCGCGCTCATGCGGTCGGACTCCTTCGTGCGTGTCGGGAGCTGGCGCAACGAGCGGCGCGCGTGCTGCCTGGGCGCGCCGCCGACGAAGCTCCACAGAAAGGTATCGAACGACTCCCTCTCCCGGAGCTCGAGGAACGCCCGCGCATTGGTCACCGCCGCCTCGACCTTCTGGCGGTTGCGCACGATGCCGGGGTCCCTCAGGGCCTGCGCGATCTTGCGGCGGTCGTAGCGCGCCATGCGCTCCGGATCGAACCCGTCGAAGACCTCGAGGAACCTCTCCCTCTTGTCGAGGATGATCGACCACGAGAGCCCCGCCTGGAATCCGTCGAGCACGAGCTTTGCGAACAGCTGCTGCTCTCCATGGAGCGGCACTCCCCACTCGCGGTCATGGTAGTCGAGCATGAGGGGGCTCGCGTTCAGCCCTGTCCAGCAGCGCCTGACCACGAGGGTCGCGGATGGGCCGTCGTTCGTCGCTGCTGGGCTCGGTGGCGAGGCCATGTGCCCGGGAGATAGCGGTGGCTCCATGCCTCCGCTAGACACTCACGCCATCGGGGCAGTCGGAGGAGCTCGCAGCGATGGTCGGATCGTTGCTCGAGGGCAGCGGCGGGCCGCGCGGGCCGTAAACTGGGGAGCCTCTTGAACGACGTCGCCGCCACGCCCGCCCGCTCTCCGTGGATCGGCTTCTCGGCGGTCTCGGTGGGTACCTTCATGGCCACGCTCGACGGCAGCATCGTCAACGTGGCGCTGCCCACCATCACCCGCGAGCTGCATGCGTCGCTGGCGGGCGTGGAGTGGATCGTCGCCGCCTACCTGCTCGTCATCAGCACTGCCCTGCTCACCGCCGGGCGACTCGGCGACCTCTTCGGTCATCGCCTCGTCTACGCCGGCGGGCTGCTCGTGTTCACGGTGGGCTCCGGGCTATGTGGCTTCGCGCCGGGCCTCGCCCCGCTGGTGGGAGCGCGCGCGGTCCAGGCGCTCGGGGCATGCGCCATGATGGCGATGGGCCCTGCCATCGTGACCTCGATCTTTCCGGCGCCTCACCGTGGGCGCGCGCTCGGGATGGTCGCGAGCGTGGTCGCGCTCGGGCTGACCGCGGGACCGCCGCTGGGCGGCTTCATCGTGCAGCACCTCTCCTGGCGCTGGATCTTCTTCGTCAACCTCCCGGTCGGCGCCGCGGGTGTGACGTGGGCCCGGCGCGTCCTCCCACGGGATCGGCCGGCGCGAGCGGCGCCGCTCGACCGGCGCGGCGCGCTCATGCAGGCGGCCACGCTGGCGGCGGGGGTGGCCGCGATCCAGGCCGTGCCCGAGTCCGCCGGCCGCGCCGCCGCGCTCATGCTGGTCGCGCTCGCCATGGGGGTCCTGCTCGTCCGCCACCTGCGGCGCGCGCCGGCGCCGGTGATCGACCTCGCCCTCTTTCGCAGCCGCGTCTTCTCCGCCGGCATCGCGAGCGGGCTGCTCTCCTATGCCGCGCTCTTCTCCTCCACGTTCCTCACCCCCTTCTTCCTCACGCGGGTGAGGGGCCTCGACGCCGACGCGCTGGGCGCCATGCTCATCTCGGTGCCGCTGGCGCTCTCCGTGGTCTCGCCCGTGGCGGGCTGGCTGTCGGATCGCTTCGGCCCGCGGGCGCTCGGCCCGCTGGGCATGGTGGTGCTCGCGGCGGGACTCGTCCTGGTGGGCCTGGCGGATCAGAGCACGCCATCGGCTGCCATCGCGCTGCCCCTCGGCCTGTGCGGGGCGGGGATGGGGCTCTTCCAGTCACCCAACAACAGCGCGGTGATGGGGACCCTGCCGCGCACCCAGCTCGGGTCGGGGGGTGGCATGCTGGCCACCGCGCGCAATCTGGGCATGGTGGTCGGCGTGTCGGTGGCGAGCGCGCTCTTCCGGGCCCGCGCCGGCGAGGTCGCGGGCCCGCCCGAGCGGTTCCTGGGCGGTTACCGGGCTGCGCTCTTCACGGGCGCCGCCTTGGCGCTCGCGGCCAGCGTCGTCGCGCTGGCGCGCGACGGGAGGCGACCAGCGCGGATCTAGCCCAGCAGACGCTTGATGTCCGCCAGGTCCACAGGCTTCGCGAGGTGTCCGTCGAAGCCAGACTCCACCGCTCGCCTCACGTCCTCCGGCCGGGCG
>DASPZP010000289.1:0-33384 GCA_035636195.1 Anaeromyxobacteraceae bacterium | reverse complement strand
GTGCCGCTCGGCTGCGGCCACAGGAAACACCCCGAGGCGCACAGCGCGAGGAGTGCCAGCGCGGCGCTGGTCCGGGTGGAGGTCACGGGCCGGCCGATTATGACGCAGCGCCGGACGGGGGCGCGTCCTTTCGCGGGCGGTCAGCCGGGAAGACCCGTTCCGGGCCCAGCCGCGCGCCTTCAGGCCGAGAGCAGGAAGGACAGGTTCTCTTCCTCCCAACGCTTGGCGAGCTCGTACTCGGGGTACTGCCGCTCGCGGCGGCGGAACTCGGGGCCGTGCACCACCCGGCGGCCGTTCCGCTCCACGATCGGGATCACCTGGTGCAACATCTCGTGGAAGACCACGGCCGCCACGTAGTGTTCCGGGACCTGAGGGCGGTCGAGGGCAGGGTGGATGCGGATGAGGCGGGCATCCTGGACATAGACGCCCGTCTTGATGGTGTGCCTCCTGCGCCCCGTGCACCGGTTCGGGCCCCAGCCGATCCGCGCGTCGACGAGTCCCCCGAAGTGTCTCTCGTTGAGCCGGTCGAAGATCGCCTCGAGTTGATGGACGCGCCCCCGCGGGTCGACCTGGGACGGATGCGGCTCCCCGATCCGGGCGCGGTGCTCGCGGACGTAGGCGTCGATGCGTTCGCCGGCCTGGCGCCGGCGGGCGGCCTGGCCGCGTCCCGACCCGGCGAAGCTGGCCAGCGCGTGCACGACCTCACGCGGCGCGTCGAGGAACATGTGATGGATCCGGTAGTGGAGGAGCCGCTCCAGCCGGCGGAAGGAGACCATCGTCGAGCGGTTGTCGTGCACGATGAGGCGGACCCGCTCGCCGACGAGGTCGGAGAGGTGGTCGGCCAGCTCGGACGCGGCGGCGAGCCGGCGGGGTTGGTTCCACAGCCGCGCACCCAGGAGGTCGAGCTGACGATCGAGCTGGCGAGTGCCCACGAGGCATGCATGCTACGGAAGAGGGCGGCGTGCTTTCAAGGGGGGGCAGAGCGCTCGGCCGCTCGCCGCCTGTTCTTCATGGCGCTTGCTCTTCCTCGCTGGCGAGGAGGCGCTCGATCCGCGCCCTGTCCACGCGCAGGAGGGTGGTGCGCTCCTGACTGAAGTTGACCGCTCCGGGTGCGGAGCCCTTCACCTTCCGGACGTACTTCGCGCGCGTCGAGACGACCTCCAGCTGCGGCTCCCCGCGTCCGTCGCTGAACCATGCGGCGAGGTGGGCTGCGTCGAGGAGCGTCTCGCCGTCGGGAGCCCGGCCCTTCTCGAGCTTCACGACCACGTGCGACCCGGCGAGCCCGCGGGCGTGGAGCCACAGGTCGTTGCCGCGGGCGTGCTTCACGGTCAGGGCGTCGTTCGCCTCGGCATTGCGGCCGACCAGGACCGCCGTCCCGGCGATCGAGCGGAAGAGCCGGTAGGGCGGCAGCGGCAGGTCGCGCTTCGAGCGCGGCCGCGGCGCGGCGCGGGGGGCGGCGCCGAGCCGGCGCGCCTCACGCTCGAGCCGGGGCAGCGCGTCCTGCGGCGCTCGCTCGAGCTCGGCGAGGAGCGCCGTGAGCTCGCCCTCGCGCCCCCGGACCTCGGCAGCGCGGGCCGCGACCCGGGCCGCGCTCTCCGCGATGCGGCGGTAGCGCCGGTAGTAGCGCTCCATGTTCTCGCGCGGGCCGAGGGCCGGGTCGAGCGCCACCCTCACCTCGCGCGCGCCCTCCGCGGTCCACTCGGTGAGGACCGCCTCGCGCGCGCCGCGGGTGAGGCCGTGCAGCTGCTGCTTGAGGAGGTCCGCCCGGCGCCGGTCCTCCTCGGCGGCCGGCACGCGCGCCGCCTCCTCGGTCAGCTTCTCGAGCGCGCGCCGCGCGCGGGCGAGCGCGGCGCGCACGGGCTCGCGCAGACGCTTGCGGCCCTCGGCCGCGGCGCGGTCGGCTTCGATGACGGCGTAGCGGGCTTCGAGGGCGGCCGAGAGGGGGAACCCACCCCTCTCCCCAGCCCTCTCCCCGCTAACGCGGGGCGAGGGGGTGTGATCAACCTCGGAGGAGTCGGCCGCACGGGCTCTATCCGCGGGCGGAGCGTACGGCTTCCCGACGACCAGCTCCCGGCGCTGCGAGAGGTTCCGGCCCGCGCTCGCACGGATGATCCCGTCCGCACCCACCAGGAAGATGTTTCCGTGCCGCCCGGTCAGCTCCGCGACGAGCCGGAGCGGACCCGCCGGAGCGTCAAACCCGAGCTCCACCACCCGCTCGCCTGTCCGCGCCGAGATCGCGGCGAGTCGCGCTCCCTCCAGCTCGCGCCGCAAGAGGGTCTGCAGCGCCAGCGGCGCAGGCGGCGGCGGTGGACGGCGCTCCACCGCGTGGAGCCGGGTGAGGTCGGCCTCGGCGGAGAGCAGCACGGTCGCGCCGCCGGCGCGGCCGAAGAGCTCGAGGGTGATCGCCCGCTCCGCATGCACCCGCACCGCGTCCACGCGCGCGCCGACGAGCGGCTGCAGCTCCTGGACGACCGCGGCGATCTCGCTGGCGTGGAGCGAAATACGGCACCCCAAAAATGCGACGGCCGCCCGAAGGCGGCCGCGGCACCGAGCGGGAAAGGCTCGAGCCTAGAAGCTAGGCCTTGGCCGACTTCCGCGTGGTCTTCTTGGCCGTCTTCTTGGCGGCGGGCTTCTTCGCGGCAATCTTCTTCGTTGCGGTCTTCTTCTTCGGCGCCATCGTGTCTCCCTCCGTTGAGGAGTCTCGTGTTCGGGCCGGCTCGACGCCGTGCACCGGTGCAGACGAATGCACGTTATCGCGCCCGGATCGCGCTCGCAAGTTGGCATGCATGAAATTGCACGTGATCGGATGGCACTCGTCGCGTTCCGCGCCTCACGGCCACGACGCATTCTTCACGCTTCGTGTCTCATACCCGCGGCGCACGTGGGCGTCGACGCGCGCGGAGGAGCCGCGCCGAGCGCCTCAGCCGCGCGGCTTTCCCGTCTTGACTCGCCGACCGGCCCTCTCCTTAATGACCCGCCTCACCACCACGAGATCTCTCCATGCTGACGCAGAAGCTCCTCGCCGTGACCCAGCTCGGCGCCGATTGGGTGCTCTGGCTCCTCATCGCGCTCTCCGTCGTCTCGGTGGGCGTCATGCTGGAGCGAGCTGCCTTCTTCCTCGCCCGCCGCATCGCCAACCCCGACGCGCTCTCCCGCCTGCTCCTCTCCGGCGACCTCGCCGGCGCCCGCCATGCGGTCGAGGGCCGCCACGGCATGGAGGCCGACGTGGTGCGGGCGGTGGTGGACCACGCCGCGAAGGGTCCCGACGCAGTGGCGGAGGTCGTGAACGGGCAGCTGGAGCGCTCCCGCCTCGACTACGAGGAGCGGCTCGCCTTCCTCGGCACGCTTGGCAACAATGCCCCGTTCATTGGCCTGTTCGGGACGGTCCTGGGCGTCATCCGCGCCTTCGCCGACCTGGCGGCGCACCCGGGCGCGGCGGGCGCGGGGACGGTCATGCAGGGCATCTCGGACGCGCTCATCGCCACCGCGGTCGGCCTGTTCGTCGCGCTGCCGGCGGTGGTCATGTTCAACCTCTACCAGCGCTGGGTCCGGCGCACGACGCAGCGCGCGTCCGTGCTCGGGCACGCGGTGGTGGCCTGGCTGCGCGCTGCACCCAGGGCGGGGTGACCTTTGGCCGGCTTCGCGAACGGCGGCGACGACGAGCTCATCAGCGGCATCAACATCACGCCGCTCGTCGACATCGTCCTCGTCCTCCTCATCATCTTCATGGTCACCGCCACGTACATCGTGCGCGATGCGATCGAGGTCGACCTCCCACGCGCGGCGCACGGCGGCGAGGCGACCGGCACCACGCTGGCGGTGGTGCTCACCCGGGAGGGCGTCATCTATCTCGACGGCGTGAAGCGCACCGAGGCGGAGCTCGGCGCCCGCACCCGCGAGGTCGTGGCGAAAGACCGGGACGCCCGCGCCATCATCAGCGCCGACAAGGGGGCGCTGCACGGCGCCGTGGTGCGGGTCATCGACGTGGTGAAGGGGGCGGGCGTCTCGAGGTTTGCCATCAACATCGAGAAGGAGCCGTGAGCTCGCGCAGGCTCCGGCCGCCGGCCGCCTACGGGGCGTCGCTCGCCTTGCATGGGCTGCTCTTCGCGGGCCTGCTCGGCGTGCACCCGCCGCGGGAGCAGCGGGCGACGCCGGTCGAGATCGACCTCGTCGAGACTCCACCGCCCAGGGCGCCTGCGCCCGAGCCCCCGCCGCCGCCTCCGGCGCGACCGGCGCCGGTCCCGCGCCTCGCGCGCGCGCCGCGGCCGGTGCCCCTCCCCGCCGACGCCCCCCGACCTCCCCCGTCGCCGACGGCCCCGCCTCCGCCCAACACCGTGGCGCCACCCGAGGCGCCCAGGTCGGCCCCGATCCGCATCGGCGTCTCGATGTCCTCCACCACCTCCGCCGGGGGGGTCGCCGCGCCGGTAGGGAACAGCCTCTACGGACGGCCCCCCGCGAGCGCCGAGGATCCCGCCACGGTGCAGCCATACCGCAGCGACCGGTACGCGCCTCCGACGCAGGTGACGAGCCTGCCCGAGCCACTCGGCTGCGACATCCCGAAGTCGGAGTATCCGGAGGAGGCGCGGCGGCTCGGCCTCGAGGGCGAGGTCAGGCTCCGGCTCGTCGTCGACGAGGAGGGACGGGTGCAGGACGTGAAGGTGGTGCGCGACCCCGGCCATGGCTTCGGCGCGGTGGCGGCGCGGAGCGCCCGCTCCTACTGCCGTTTCCGCCCCGCCCGGAAGGATGGCCAGACGGTGGCGACGGAGATCGCGTACACGATCCGGTTCGAGCTGTAGCGCCCCGCGAGAGGGGGCTCACTCCAGCAGCGCCGCGCCGATGACCCCGGCGTCGTCGCCGAGGAAGGCGCGCTCGACGGTCACCCCGACCGCGGCACTGCGTGAGACCTTCGCCTCGAAGGCGGACAGCACGAGCCCGCGCAGCTCGGGGCAGCCCAGGATGACCCCGCCTCCGAGGATGACGCGCGCCGGGTTGAGGAGCGTCACGACGCTGGCGATGGCGTTCCCGAGCAGGTCCGACACCTCCTCCCAGAGCGCCCGGGCATAGCTGTCGCCGGCCGCGTGGGCGGTGTCGACCACGGTGGCGCTCACCCGGGAGAGGTCGCCCTGCACGAGCTCCAGCACCCGCGAGGACGCGCCGGCGGTCAGCTCCTCGCGCACCCGCGCGGCGATGTTCATGCCGCTCGTGTACGCCTCGAGGCAGCCCAGCTCCCCACAGCCGCACTGGCGCGGGGCGCCGCCGCGGAGCGGCCGCACCTTCACGTGCCCGAGCTCGCCCGCGAGGCCGCGGTGCCCATCGTGCAGCCGGCCGCCCAGGATGAGGCCTGACCCGACACCCGAGCCGACGAAGACGAGCACCGCGTCGTCGAACCCGCGCGCCGCGCCGAAGCGGCGCTCGCCCCAGGCTGCGGTCGAGAGGTCGTTCGCGATGCGCACCGGCACCGCCAGGCGCGCCGCGAGCAGCGCCCCGAACGGCACGTCGCGCCAGCCGAGGTTGGGCGCGCACAGCACCACTCCGGTGCGCCCGAGGCACTGGCCGGCGACGCCCACCCCCACGCGCCCGAAGCCGCCCGGGTCGAGGCCGTGCCCCCCGAGCGCCTCCAGGACGAGGCGCGCGACGGTCTCGACCACCGCGGCCGGGCTGCGGTCCTGGTGCATCGCCTTGTGCGAGGAGACGATCTCGCCGGAGTCGCGGTCCACCATCGCCGCGCGGGCGTTGGTGCCACCCAGGTCCACCCCCAGCGCGAGCGACCTCATGGCTGCCCCCGGCGCCGGCTCACGAACCGACCACCTCTCGGGTGAGCTGCTCGACCTTCTCGGTGACGAGCTGCCGGATCTCGGCCAGGCGCGGCGCGCTCGTCGCCTCGAACCGCAGCACGAGCAGGGGCTGGGTGTTCGACGCGCGCACGAGCCCCCAGCCGTCCGGGAAGGTGACGCGCACCCCGTCGACCGTCACCGCCTCGTACCTCTCGGCGAAGAAGGCCTGGGCCCGCTTCACGACCTCGAACTTCGCCTCCTCCGGGCAGGCGAGGTGGAGCTCGGGGGTGGCGAAGGTCTCGGGCACGTCGGCGAGGAGCGAGGAGAGCGGCGCGGAGGTGCGCGAGAGGAGCTCGAGCAAGCGCGCCGACGCGTAGATCCCATCGTCGAAGCCGAACCAGCGGTGGGTGAAGAAGATGTGCCCGCTCATCTCCCCGCCGAGGAGGCCGCCCACCTCCTTCATCTTGGCCTTGATGAGGCTGTGCCCCGCCTTCCACATGACGGGCCGGCCGCCGCGGCGGGCGATGTCGTCGAAGAGCGTCATGGAGCACTTCACCTCGGCCACGATCGCGGCGCCCGGATTCTCCTCCAGCAGCGCGCGCGAGAAGAGGATCATGAGCCGATCGCCCCAGAGGACGTTCCCCTGCTCGTCGACCGCGCTGACCCGGTCGGCGTCGCCGTCGTAGGCGATGCCCAGGTCGGCCTTCACCTCCCTCACCTTCCGCTTCAGCGGCTCGAGGTTCTCCTCGACGGTCGGGTCGGGGTGGTGGTTCGGAAAGCTCCCGTCCATCTCGATGAAGAGCGGGACCACCTCGAGGCCCAGCGCCTCGAAGAGCGGCACCGCCACGACCCCGCCCGTCCCGTTGCCGGCGTCGACCACCACCTTGAGGCGACGGCCGCCCAGCCGGAGGTTCTCCTTCACGTAGGCGCGGTAGCGCCCGACGATCTCGTACTGCTCGACCTTGCCCTGCCCGCGCTGGAAGCGGCCCGACGCGACGAGCCGCCGCAGCTCCTGGATCCCCTGGCCGTACAGCGTCGTCTTGCCGACGGCGACCTTGAGGCCGTTGTACTCGGCCGGGTTGTGCGAGCCCGTGATCATGCACAGCCCATCCACCGGCAGCGTCTGGGCGGCGAAGGAGGTGAGCGGCGTCGGCACCACCCCGACGTCGACGACGTCGACGCCGGTCTCGTTCAGCCCCGCCATCGCCTGGCGCGCGAAGCGCTCGCCAGACAGCCGGCAGTCCCGCCCCACCACCACCCGCGTCCCGCCTGCGCGCCGGACGAGCGTCCCGAGCCCCTGCCCGATCGCGTGGACGGCCTCCTCGGTGAGATCCCGATCGACGAGCCCGCGGATGTCATACTCGCGGAAGATGGTGGGGGAGATGCTCGTCGCCATGGGCCTCGGACCCTCGCTTTCGTCGAGCTTAACGGGTGCGCCGCGGCTGGAGCACGCCCCGGACGGCGCGCCGCCATCCGGCCGCCCGGCGGGCGCTACAGCATCTCGTCGCGCCCGCGACGCCGGAGCTCGTCCACCGCCTTGCGGACGTCCTGAGCTCGGTCGCGCCGGCAGACGAGCACCGCGTCGCCCGCGTCGACCACCACGAGGTCGTCGACGCCGATGACGGCCAGCGGGCGGCCGGGCAGCCCGAGCACCACGTTGTTCCTGCCGTCGAAGATCATCGCCTCGCCCTCGGAGACGTTGCCCTTCGCGTCTTGCTCCCGGACGTCGGCCAGCGCGTCGAAGCTCCCCACGTCGCTCCAGCCGAAATCGGCCGGGACCACCGCGAGGCGGTCGCTCTTCTCCATCAGGCCGTAGTCGATGGAGATGGAGGGACAGCGGGGGAAGATCTCGCCGAGCACGCGCGCGGCGCGGGGCGTGCCGAGCGCGCCGTCGATGCGGGCGAGCTGCTCGCCGAGGTCGGACATGGTGCGCCGGATCTCGTCGAGGATGACGTCGGCCCGGAACAGGAAGATGCCGCTGTTCCAGAGATAGCTGCCGTCGCGCAGGTAGCGCTCGGCGGTGGCCCGGTCGGGCTTCTCGACGAAGCGCTCGACGCGGTGCACGCCCGGCACCGCCCTCGCCTGCTCCGCGGGGGCGGCCTTCGTCCCCTTCTGCTTCGCCGGCGGTGGCCGGGCGCTCGCCTTGGCCGGTCCGCCCGAGAGCGGCTCGCCGACCTTCAGATAGCCGTAGCCGGTCTCGGGCCGAGACGGACGGATGCCGATGGTGACGATGGCGCCGCCCTCCGCGGCGGCGGCGGCGGTGGCGAGCGCCTCGCGGAAGGCGGCCGGCCGCGCGACGTGGTGGTCGGCCGGCAGCATGGCCATCACGCCGCGCTTGTCGCGCCGCGCCACGTGCAGCGCGGCCAGGCCGACGCAGGGCGCGGTGTTGCGCGCGCACGGCTCGACGATGAGGTTGTCCTTCGGCAGCTCGGGCAGGATCCGCCGCACGGCGGCGGCGTGGGCCGGTCCGCACACGACATAGGTGCGATCGAGCTTCGCGAGCGGGGGCAGCCGCGCCACGGTGGCGGCGAGGAGCGGGGTGCCGCCGACGAGCGCCAGGAACTGCTTCGGGCGCGCTCGGCGGGAGAGGGGCCAGAAGCGCGTGCCGGAGCCGCCGGCCATCACGACGGGATAGACCTTCATCATGCACTCCAGAGGGTGATGAGCTGGTCGAGGACGCGCGCCGTCGCGCCCCAGATCGTCACGGCGGGGAGATCGTAGAAGTGGACCAGGTGGCGCTCGCCGTAGGCCTCCACCTCCTCGGTGCGGTGCGCGCCGGGACGCGCCAGCGAGGCGATCGGGACCTCCAGGATCGCCTCCACCTCTCCAGGGTGAGCCAGGTACGGGTATGGATAAGGCACCACGCCCACCCACGGCGTCAAGCGAAAGCCGGTGGCGAGGACCAGGGTCTCGTCGAGCTGACCGATGATCTCCACCCGCGCCGGATCGAGGCCGATCTCCTCCTGCGCCTCCCGCAGCGCCGCGTCGCGTGGCGCCTCTCCCGGCTCGATCCGGCCGCCGGGAAAGCTGACCTGTCCGGCGTGGCGGCGCAGGTCGGCCCGCCGCAGCGTGAGGAGGACGTACGGATCTCCGGCGTGCGCGTAGAGCGGCACGAGCACCGCCGCGCGCGAGAGCCCGCCCGGCGGGAGCTGGTCGGCGCGAAGCAGCTCGAACGGGTAGCTCCCCGCGACGCGGGCGGCGAGGAGGGTGCGCAGCCGGTCGAGCGTCATGGCGCGGAGGCGCGCGCCGAGGGCGCGTGCGACGGCGCGGGCGCCTCGTCTCCGGTGGTCGGGAGGACGCCACGCCACAACAGGATGCCAATCAACAGACCGGCGGCGATGCGCCAGGCGACGAACACGTAGGTGGTCCGTGAGCGCAGGTAGGCGAGGAGCCAGCCGATGACGAGGTAGCCGGCGCCGAGCGCGACCACGGTGCCCACGACGGTGGCGAGCGCCCAGTCGCGATGGCCGGAGAGCGCCGGCAGCACCTTGCGCAGCTTGTAGAGGCCTGCGCCGAGCGTGATCGGCACGGAGAGCAGGAAGCTGAAGCGGGCGGCGTCCTCGCGCTTCAGGCCGAGCGCCATGCCCGTGGTGATGGTGGCGCCGGAGCGCGAGGTGCCGGGGACGAGCGCCAGCGCCTGGCCGCAGCCGATGGCGAGCGCGTCTCCGAGCGCGACGTCGGCGATCGTTCTCCGGTGTCGCGCGAGCCGCTCCGCCGCGAGCAGGATGAGGCCCCACACCACGAGCGAGAAGGCGATGGTGACGTTCCCGAGCGCCTCGATGCGCCGCTCGAGGAGCTTCCCCGCCACCGCCGCCGGGACGGTGCCGAGGACGATGAGCCAGGCGAGCCGCGCCGAAGGCGTGCCCAGCGGCTTGCCCGCGGCGAGGCCCTGGAGCGCCGCCTGGATGAGGCGCGACAGCTCCTCCCGGAAGTAGACGATCACCGCGAGCGTGGTGCCGAGCTGGATGATCGCCACGAAGGCGCGGAACCGGTCATCGCCGAGGCGCTGGCCGAAGAGCTCGCCGAAGACGAGCAGGTGCGCGGTCGAGGAGACGGGCAGGAACTCGGTGAGCGCCTGCACCACCCCCAGCACCGCCGCGATGAGGAGGCTCATGGGTGCGGCATCTTATGCGGCGGAGGTGCACCTCGCCACGCGTGGTGACGTGGGCCTCCGGTCCGTGCGCCCTCGCGAACGGCCGCTACGCGACGACCGCGCGCACCTTCGAGGCGCCGGCGGCGTCGCGCAGCGCGTCCTTCTTGTCGATCCGCTCCCAGCTGAACTCCTTCTCGGAGCGGCCGAAGTGACCGTAGGCGGCGGTCTTCTCGTAGATGGGGCGGAGCAGGTCGAGGTGCTCGATGATCCCGCGTGGGGTGAGGATGAACACCTCCCGCACGGCGGCCGCGATCCGATCCTCCGCCACCGTGCCCGTGCCGAACGTGTCGACCATGACCGAGACCGGCTCGGCCACCCCGATGGCGTAGGCGATCTGCACCTCGCAGCGGCGGGCGAGGCCCGCGGCGACGACGTTCTTCGCGATGTAGCGGCCCATGTACGCGGCCGAGCGGTCGACCTTGGACGGATCCTTGCCGCTGAACGCGCCGCCGCCGTGGCGGCCCATGCCGCCGTAGGTGTCCACGATGATCTTGCGACCGGTGACGCCCGTGTCGCCCATGGGGCCGCCGATGACGAACCGGCCGGTGGGGTTGATGAAGATCTTGGTCTTCCGGTCGATGAGCTTCTTCGGCAGCGCCTTCGCGATGACCTCCTCGCGGACGGCGGCGTGCAGCTTCTTGTTCGAGACCTCCGCCGAGTGCTGGGTCGAGACGACCACCGTGTCGAGCCGGAGGATCTTTCCGCCCTTGTACTCGACCGAGACCTGGCTCTTGCCGTCGGGGCGCAGGAAGTCGAGGCCGTTCTTGCGCGCCTTGGCGAGCTGGCGCGTCACCGCGTGCGCGTAGTGGATGGGCGCCGGCATGAGCTCCGACGTCTCGTCGCAGGCGTAGCCGAACATCATGCCCTGATCGCCGGCGCCGCCGGTGTCGACGCCCTGGCCGATGTCGGGGGACTGCTGGTCGACCGCGACCAGGACGGCGCAGGTGTTGCCGTCGAAGCCCATCTCGCCCGAGGTGTAGCCGATGCGCTTCACCACCCGGCGCGCGAGGTTCGTGTAGTCGACCCTGGCGGTGGTCGTGATCTCGCCCGCGAGCATGACGTAGCCCGTCTTGAGCAAGGTCTCGCAGGCCACCCGCCCCTTCGGATCCTGGGAGAGGACCGCGTCCAGGACGGCGTCCGAGATCTGGTCGGCCATCTTGTCGGGGTGGCCTTCGGTGACGGACTCGGACGTGAACAGGTAGTCGCTAGCGGGCATGCGGGTGGTTCCCAGGGAAGGAGGTTCAGAGGGGCAGTGAAGCTACGCGGCGCCTGGCTAACCTGTCAATATGGCGGAGAGTTGCACACCGCCGCCGCCAAAGCGGACGCAGCAGGCGGGCGGGCGGACGACCCTCCTGCTTGCCGGGGCGCCGCCCGGCAGCTTCACCTCGCAACAGCGGTCGAGCCGGGATTCCTTCCCGTCTGCATCGCGCTCTTTTTTTCTCCCTCTCCCCCGGCGGGGGAGAGGGCCGGGGTGAGGGGCTCTTCCCAACTCTGGCGAGCCGCGCCACGTCGGGGTGCGCTGCGGGCGCCGTGCTTCGCGCCGGCTTGGCTCTCGCGGCCGGAACGCGCAGCCGCGGCTCGCTTTGCGCGGCTGCGGAATCTTGCTCTGCGCTGCTCTCGCAGCGCCGAGCTTCGGTCAGTCCTCGCCGCGCCCTCATGTCGCGCGTGGCGCGTTCCGGCGACCGTGTCGCGCACGGCGGCGCTCCGCAATGCGCCCTTCGCGTACCCCGGCGCGGCGCGGCCACGGGCTGACGCCGACCAGCTCCGCCGGAGTGGTCTCCTGTTTCCGGTTTCGCCGGTCAGAATAACGGTCCGTTCGTGTGGCTCATTCGCTCAAGCAACGCGGTGAAACTGTCGGCGACAAGGAACCCATCCTCCGGGCTCATCCCGACGAACGGCACCTGCATGACCCGGTACGGTCGGGTTCTCGCGTCGAAGGCGAACCCGTCTCCGCCTCCAGTTGAGCCAAAGAAGATGAAGTCCGGGGCATACTTGTGCACCTCGTAGCCCGCGTTGAATCGGACCAAGTCCCGAGTCTTCCACAGGATCAAGTAGTGCGTACCGATTGACCCTTCGCCTCCGTCGTACAGCAGTAAGAAAGCCCGATAGTCACTCGGCAGTTCCTTGGCGAACGCTGCTTCGACGCTCTGGAGATCCTGCTCGCACCCCGGGGGCGCAACCGTGAAGTCAGCGAGGAGTTTGTGAAGGGGGATGGCCATAGATTCGGTCAGTGTACCCGCCGAGCGCCGCGCCGGCGTGCGCCGAAGGCGCGATTGCGGAGCGCCGCAGCGGGGGCCACGGTCGCCGGACCGCGCCGAGCGTGAACTGGCGCGCGGCGAGGACTGACCGAAGATCCGCGGCGCGCAGCGGCGCGGATCAAGATTCCGCAGCCGCGCCGTGCGAGCCGCTGGCGCGCGGCCCGGCCATTCGCACCACTTCGGCGCGTAGCACCGCGCCGGAGGCACATGCCGGCGCGGCGCTCTGTGCAGACTGCTCCGCGACGGCGGTCGAAAACCGACCCCGGGGCATCCGCCTACACGGCCTACCCCCCCACCGGCCCCACCGCGCCCTGGTCGTCCAGGAGACCGGCGAAGCGCTGGGCCATCTCGGAGCGCACCTCGCGCTCGATCTCATCGGCGGCCGTGAGATCCATCAGGCGATCGAGGAGGCGCTTCCCATCCTCGGCAGTTGCGGCCCGGACGACGCGCTTCACGAGCGGGATGCTCGCGCTGTTCATCGAGAGCTCCGCCATGCCAAGGCCGAGCAGGATGAGCACGTAGAGCGGCTCGCCCGCCATCTCCCCGCACATCGAGACCGGGATGTTCGCCTGGCGGCCCGCGTCGCAGATGAGGCGCAGCGTGCGCAGCACCGCCAGGTGGAGCGGCCGGTACAGGTAGGCGACGTCCTTGTTCTGGCGGTCGATCGCCATCGTGTACTGGATGAGGTCGTTCGTCCCGATGGAGAGGAAGTCGCACTCCTGCGACAGCCGGTCGGCGATGAGCGCCGCCGACGGGAGCTCCACCATGATCCCGATCGGCGGGAGGCGGGTCTCGACGCCCTCGCGGCGCAGCTCCTCGTTCGCCTCGGCCAGCGCGCGCTTGGCGGCGCGGAGCTCGGCCACCCCCGAGACCATGGGGAACATGATCTTGAGGTTCCCGTGCACGCTCGCGCGGAGCAGGGCGCGGAGCTGGGTCCGGAACATGTCCGGGTGGCGCAGGCAATAGCGGAGCGCGCGCAGGCCGAGCGCGGGGTTCTCGTCGTTGTTGCGCACGCCGAGCGGCAGCTTGTCGCCGCCGAGGTCGAAGGTGCGGATGGTGACCGGGCGCGGGGCGAGCGTCTCCAGGATGAGCTTGTAGTTCTGGTAGTGCTCCTCCTCGTTAGGGAGGTCGCTCCGGCCCATGTAGAGGAACTCGGTGCGGTAGAGACCCACGCCCTCGCCGCCATGGTCGAGGAGGCTCTTCACCTCCTCCGCGAACTCGATGTTCCCGACCAGCCGCACCTGCACGCCGTCGCGCGTGGTGGCGGGCAGGTCGCTCGTGGCCATGAGCGCGCGCTCCTGCGCGAGCCAGCGCTCCCGGGCCGCTTCGTAGTCGCTCCGCTCGCCGGGCGTGGGGTTCAGCACGACCATCCCGCGCTGCCCGTCGACGACGATCCAGTCGCCCCGGTCGGCCAGCGCGCTGATGCGCCCCACCCCCACCACCGCCGGCACCTCCAGCGCGCGCGCCACGATCGCGGTGTGCGAGGTCTTCGTGCCGGCGTCGGTGACGAAGGCGGCCACCTTGCGCTCGTGCAGCAGCAGCACCGTGTCCGTCGGCGACAGGTCGTGGGCGACGATGATCGCGCCCTCCGGCGGCGGCTCCTGCACCTCCACCGCCTCGCCCATCAGGTTCTTGATGATGCGCTCGCCGACGTACTCGACGTCGGAGCGGCGCTCCTTGAAGTACTCGTCGGCGACCTCGGCGAACGCGCTCTTGATCTTGCGAACGGCGCGCTTCACCGCCCACTCCGCGTTCACCTGGTCGTCGCGGATGAGCCGCTGCGCCTCCGACACCAGCATCTCGTCTTTCAGCATCAGCCGGTGCATGTCGATGATGGCGGTGTGCTCGGAACCCTCCAGCCGCTCGACCTTGACGCGCACCTCCTCCAGCTGCCGATCGGACGCCTCGAGGGCGGTGCGCAAGCGCGTCAGCTCGGTCGGGACCTCCTCCGGCGAGAGGCGCCGCTTGGGCGTCCGCACCTTGCGGCGGTCGACCAGCCAGCAGCGGCCCACCGCGATCCCCGCGCTGGCCGCCAGCCCCATCAGCGTGGTCGAGGTGGAGGAGCCCATCGCGTCGGCTATTTCTCCCCGAAGCCGTTCTCGATCACGGCTGCGAGCGCGCCCATGGCCGCCTCGGCGTCGTCGCCCTCGCACCAGACCAGGATCTCGGTCCCCTTCGCCGCCGCCAGGGTCAGGACGCCCATGATGCTCTTGCCGTTCACCTCCGCGCCGTCCTTCAGGACGTGCACCTCGGCGCGGTAACGGTTGGCGGTCTGCACGAGCTGTGCGGCGGCCCGGGCGTGCAGCCCGAGGGTGTTCACGATGAGGAAGGTTCGCTCGTGGCGCGCCATGTTCGTCACAGGCTCCCGTGGAAGCGGCCGACCAGGACGGCCGCGCCGAAGCCGACCGCCAGGGCGGCGTAGGTCGCGGGGAAGAGGCGCGCGCCCCCCGCCAGCGCGAGGTAGCCGGCCACCGCCGCCACCCCCGCCGCGGCGCGGGCGACGAGCGGCGCGGCCTCGGGGCCGAACGGCCGCGTCACCACCAGCGCCGCCGCCAACCCGCACACGGCGGCTCCGGCGAGCCGGAGGCGATCGGCCAGGACGGGCAGCGAGAGGCGGGCGATGGCGCCCACGACGGCGTCGCCTTCCCGGTAACCGGCCCGGAACAGTCCGATGCGGAGCGTGAGGTGGATGGCGTTGTAGATCGTAAGGGAGGCCACCACCCCGGGCCAGCCGGTCGCGAGCGCCCCCAGCGCCGCCAGCGCTCCGAAGAAGGGGCGGAGCGCCGTCCAGAAGAAGCCATCGCCGATGGCCGCGAGCGGCCCCTGCAACGTCGCCTTGTAGACGACCGGGGTGGCGTCGCGCTCACTCCCCGCAGCGACCCGCTCCTCGTGGTAGATGGCGCCGCCCAGGATGGCCGCCGCGGCATACGGGTGGCAGTTGAAGAAGCCGAGGTGGCGCCCGAGCGCCTCGCGCCTCCGCGCGCGGTCGGGGTAGAGCGCCTTCAGCGCCGGGTCGATCGCATAGGCGAAGCCCAGGTTCTGCATGCCGCGCCGGTTCCACGCCGCCTGCAAGAAGAGGCAGCGGACGAAGCAGCGCGCCAGCGTCGCCACCGGGACGCGCAGCTCGAGCGCGGCGGCCGGAGCGCTCACCGGCCCACCCCGACCCCGAGCCCGGTGAGGATGGCGAGGGAGGCCAGCCCCGCTGCGAACGCGCCGAGGTAGTGGCGCCGGACCTGCGCCGCCCGGAGCGCCTTCGCGCCCGCGGCGCAGGCAAAGCCGGCGAAGGCGGCCCACCCCACCGCGAGCGGCGGGAGCGCCGCCGGTACGCGCGCCACGAGCGGCGGGATGAGGGCGGCCGCGAGCGCCGCGCCGAGCGGCGCCAGCACGAAGGAGATGGCGAAGGGCAGCCCCAGTCCGTACAGGTTCATGCGCGCCGCGCCGTCGAGGTTGCCTTCGGCGAGGTCCGCCTCGGCCCGCGCGTGGAGCCGCTCGTTGAGGCGCTCGACCAGCCGGTCCGCGCGCCGTCCGACCAGCGCCAGCGGCGCGCAGAGCACCACCGCCAGCGCCGCCACCGCCGGGAGCAGCGCCGGCCCGGCCAGCCCTGCCCCGTCGAGGCCGCGCAGCGCGAGCACGGTGCCGGCCGCGATGGCGGCGGTCCCGAGCGCTTCGTGCACCGGCACGGCTGCGCCCAGGTTGACCGCGCCCAGCCAGAGCAGCTCGAGCGGCGCCGCCACGAACAGCCCGCCCGCGGCGTCGCCCACCGCCAGCCCGGCTAGCGGCGCGAGCGCGATGGGGCGCGAAAGCATCGCCTGCAGGAAGCCCTTCCGCTCCACCGCGGCGAGACCGGCCACCAGGCCCAGGGCGAGGTAAGACACCATTCGAATCTACACTACCGCCCGGGACCGGCGGCCGCGTACTTCTCCGCGAGCGCGCCTGCTCCCAGTGGGGGGTCCGTCGGCACCGCCCGCGCCTCGACCTCGAAGCCGAGCGCGGCCAGTTGCTGCAGCTTCTGCACCTCCCCAGCGTCGAGATACACTGAAGGTGTCACGGGCCGCCGGCCCGGTGCGTAGTGCACGTTTCCCAGGTTGATGCGGCGCGCCAGGTCCGGCGTGAGGCCGCGCTCGACGGCACGCGCCAGCGCCGCCACGTCGCGCAAGAGCAGCAGCGTCGGGACCGGGCTCGCCGCCAGGTCCTTGAAGTCCACGTCGGCCACCGGCTGCACCTCCGCCCGCAGCTCGGGCGGCAGGCAGAGCGTCATGGCGCACCGCGCGAGCGGGCTCGCGGCCGCCTCGTCGTCCGCCACCACCACCCGCCCGATGTGCAGGCGGGGCGCCCAGGTCTCCAGGATCTGGCCGTGCAGCAGGCGGTTGTCGATCCGGACGAGGAGGATCACGGCTCCGAAGTGTAAGCGGGCCGCGGGCCGGGCGCCTCCCTCGCGCCCGGCGGAGGCTCGCTTCGCTCGCGTTTTACGCGCGCGGCGGCCGCGCCCGGATGCGGAGCAGCTCGCTGGCGAGGGTGATGTTCTTCTGGCCGTAACCGGTCAGCATCTGCGCGGTCTCGCGCAGCGGCGCGCCCTCCGACCGGCAGGTGGAGAGCTTCACCAGCATGGGGAGGTTCACTCCCGTCAGCACCTCGATCTTGTCGTCGAGGAAGGTGAGGGCGAGGTTGGCCGGCGAGCCGCCGAACATGTCGGTGAGGACGATCACGCCGTCGCCCGAGTCCACCGCTCTGATGGCGTCGGCGAGCAGGGTCCGCGCCTCGTCGATGGCGGTGCTCGCGCCGACCGAGACGGCCCGGCACTGCTCCAGCTTCCCGCACACGCCCTCGGCGGTGCGGATGAGCTCCTCCGCCAGCCCTCCGTGCGTCGCCACGACCAGTCCGACCATGCGGGACTCTCTACTCCTTCTCGGCGTCACGATGCCAGAGGCGCACGTCGGCGCCGCCCGGCTCGAGCCGCCCCGCGAGCGCGGTCGCGATGGCGACCGAGCGATGGCGACCGCCGGTGCAGCCGATGGCGATGGTGAGGTAGCTCTTGCCCTCCGCCCGGTAGCGGGGCAGGAGGAAGTTGCACAGGTCGACCGTTCGGTCGAGGAAGGCGCGCGCGTCGGGCTGCGAGAGCACGAAGTCCTTCACGCGGGCGTCGGTGCCGGGGAAGGGCTTCAGCTCCGGGACGAAGTAGGGGTTCGGGAGGAAGCGCACGTCGAGCACGAGGTCGGCGTGGCTCGGCAGGCCATAGCGGAAGCCGAACGAGACCACGGTCACGCCCATCTTCTCGACCTCGCCCTCCACGAAGCGGGCGTGGACGAGCCGCTTCAGCTCGTGGACGTTGAGCGACGAGGAGTCGACCACCTCGTTGGCGATGGCCTTCAGGCCCTCGAGCTCCTTGCGCTCGGCCGCGATCCCCTCCGGGACCGAGCCGGTGCCGAGCGGATGGCGGCGCCGCGTCTCGGAGTAGCGGCGGAGGAGCGCGTCGTCGGAGGCGTCGAAGAAGACCACGTCCACCCGGGTGCCCGTCCGGCGCACCTCGTCGATGACGCGCGGCGCCTCGGCCAGGAGGCGCCCCTCGCGCGCGTCGACGACGAGGGCGATGCGGGTGATCTCGCCGGCGGTGTGGGCCGAGAGCTCGAGCAGCTTCTCCAGGAAGATGATGGGGAGGTTGTCGACGCAGTAGAACCCGGCGTCCTCCAGCACGCGGAGGGCGGTGGACTTCCCCGAGCCGGACACGCCGGTCAGGATGACCACCCGCGACTCGGGCGGTGGGCGCAGGCCGTGGAGGCCGTCCGGTCCCGCGCGCTTCATTCGACGTCCATCTCCCCGCCCCGGCCGCCCGGCGCGAGCGCGATCGCCCGGTTGAGGCGCTCCTGGAACTCCTTGGCCGAGTGGTGTCCCTGGAGCTTCAGCAGGTGGTTGCGAGCGGCCACCTCGATGATGGTGGTCATGTTGCGGCCGGGCCGGACCGGCACGATCAGCATCGGCACCTGCACGTCGAGGATGCGGAACTTCTTCTCGTCGACGCCGAGCCGGTCGTACTCCACGCCCGGATCCCACTCCACCAGCTCGAGCACGATCTCGATCTTCTTCCGTTCGCGGATGGAGGCGACGCCGAAGAGGTCCTTGATGTTGATGATGCCGAGGCCGCGGATCTCCATGTGGTGCTTGATGATCTCGGAGCCGGCGCCGTAGACCGACTCGGGGGCGACGCGCTTCACGTCGACGATGTCGTCGGCCACCAGGCGGTGCCCGCGCATGACGAGGTCGAGCGCGATCTCGCTCTTCCCGATGCCGCTCTTGCCCAGGAGCAGGATGCCGACGCCGAAGACGTCGAGCAGCACGCCGTGCATCGAGGTCTGCGCCGCGAGGATGTCCTCCAGATAGTTCTGGACGCTCTCGATGAAGGTGGAGGAGAGGTGCGTCGTCTGCAGGACCGGCACCGCGTGCTCCTCGGCGGCGGCGGCGAGGTCGGGCGGCACCGGGAGCCCCTTCGTCACCACCAGGCAGGCGATGTCCTGGGAGAAGAAGGCTTGCAGCACCTCCTGCGCGCGCCCCTTCGGCAGGGTGCCGAGATAGCTCATCTCGGTGTTGCCGAAGACCTGCAGCCGCTCCTTGTGCAGGTACTCCATGAACCCGGACAGCACGAGGCCGGGCTTCTGGATGCGCGAGCTCGTGATCTTGCGCGAGAGCCCCTTCTTGCCCGCCACGAGCGAGAGGCGGAGGTCGAACTTGCGGTCGTCGAGGAGTGCCCCGACGCGGGTGGCGTCCATGCGGGGCGCAGTCTAACCCGCAGGGTGGCCTCCGTCATCTCGACGGACTAGATTCGGGCCGCTCCCATGCGGCTCAAGATCCTCTATCACGGCAATTGCTTCGACGGCTGCGCCTCGGCCGCGCTCTTCGGGCGGTTCTACGCGGAGCGCGTCGCGCGCGACGGGTTGGACATCACCCACGCTCCGGTCCAGCACCAGCAGGGCGATCCGTTCCCGCCGGGCGCCTTCGACGGCGAGGTGAACGCCTGCGTCGACTTCCGCTTCTCCCCGTCCCCCGACCTGCACTGGTGGTTCGACCACCACGCGAGCGCGTTCCAGCCCTCGACCCACCGCGCGGTCTTCGAGCGCGACCGGTCCGGCCAGAAGTTCTGGGATCCGACCGCCCCCTCCTGCACCGGCTTCATCGCCCGCGTCCTGGAGGAGCACTACGGCTGGACCGCCCCCGATCGTGGGGAGCTCCTGCGGTGGGCGGACATCATCGACGCCGCCCGCTTCCCCACCGCGGCGATGGCGGTGCGGCTGCAGGAGCCGGCGCTCCGGCTGATGGCGCTGCTCGAGGCGACGCGCGATCCCGCCCTGCCTCCGAGGCTCATCGAGGCCTTGCGCACCCGCCCGCTCTCCGAGATCGCGGCCGAGCCCTGGGTGAAGGGACCGCTCGAGCCCATCCTCGAAAGCCACTTCCGTTCCATCGACACCGTGCGGAAACTCGCCAGGGTGGACCGCGGCGTGGTCGAGATCGACCTTTCGGAGACCGGCATCGAGGGCGCCAACAAGTTCATCGCGTACGACCTGTTCCCGGACGCGCGCTACACGGTCGTGGTCTCTCGCGACCCGAAGCGCGCGAAGGTGTCGGTCGGGTCGAATCCCTGGGCGAAGGTCCCGCGGACCCACGACATCGCCCGGATCTGCGAGAAATTCGGCGGCGGAGGCCACCCCGTCGTGGGGGCGGTCACTCTCGAACCCGAACGCCTCCTTGACGCGCGCCGCGTGGCGGGGGAGATCGCTACCATGCTCAGGAGCGAGACCGCGGCATGACCCCTGGCCAGTACATCCTCGTCGTCGACGACGACGACGACTTCCGCGAAGCGCTCTCCGAGGTGCTCGGCTCGGCCGGTTACCCCGTCCAGCAGGCCGAGAACGGCGAGGTGGCCCTCACGCGCGTCGGCGACGAGCAGCCCGGGATCGTGCTCCTCGACCTCAAGATGCCGGTCCTCGACGGCTGGGGCGTGATGGAGCGGATGCGCGGCGACGCGAAGAGCGCGGCAGTGCCCATCCTCATCCTGTCGGCCTACGGGTTCGAGTGGGAGGCCGAGCTCCTCGGCGCGCAGGGCTACATCCCCAAGTCGGTCGGGATGGAGGAGATCCTGGACCGCGTCCGCAAGGCAGCGGGGCCGCCGCCCATGCGGCACTAGTGAACCGCCTGCCGCGCCTCGCCTGAGGCGTACGGGCTCGCCTCCGGCTCCTCCAGGTCCACGAGCCGGAAGCGCCGGTCGAACACCCTCTTCAGGAGCGGCATGGCCACGTTGTAGACGGGCACGCCCTTGGGCGTCCGGCCCTCCAGCGTGCCGTGATGGGAGTGGCCGTGGAAGACCGCCTGGGCGCCGAAGGCATCCACGGGCATGGCGAGGCGGCTCGTGCCGAGGAAGGGGCGCAGCTCGGGTATTTCGCCCTCGGTGGTCGCCGCGATGGGCGCGTAGTGCATCACCACCACCCGGTGCGGGGTGTCGATCTGGCTCAGGGCGGCCTCGAGCTTCAGCGCCTCGTTCACCGCCTCCTGCACGAAGGCCTTGATGGCGGGCTCCCCGAAGGCCTGCAGGGTGGCCTTGTCGAAGCCGCAGGCGAAGCCCTTCACCCCCGCCACCCCGAGCCGCTTGTCGAAGATGGTGTACTCGCCGTCGAGGAGGTGCACCTTCGCCTCGCGCATGATGCGGCAGATGTCCTTCTGGTGGCCGGCCTCGTAGTCGTGGTTCCCGAGCACCGCCGCGCAGGGCACCCGCAGCTCGGAGAACGCCTCGGCCAGCGTCTTCGCCTCCTCGAGGAGGCCCCGGTCGGTGAGGTCGCCACACAGGACGAGCCCCTCCGCCTCGCCATTGATGGCGCGCACGAGCTCGCGGAAGCGGCCGTGCTGGTCCTCGCGGCAGTGGAGATCACCCAGGGCCGCCAGACGAAACGACCGCGCCATCGCCGCCCCCTTCCTCCGCCCCGCGCTCTCGCAAGGCGCGTCCGTCCTCGTAGCCGAGGTGCTCGAGCACGTGCCGGTACTGGACCTTCGAGACGAGCGCGCCGCGGCAGACGCGCCGCTCCCAGTCGCCCTCCAGCATCCCCTCCCACGTCCGCCGCAGGAGCTCGCGCATGACCCAGTCCGGCACCTGGGAGCGGTCGCACGGGAAGGCGAAGCGGTACATGTGCAGATGGGAGAGCAGCACCTCCCAGTGCCGGTCGAACCGGGCGAGGAGTCGCTGCCAGTCCATCTCCGCGCCGCGGGCACGGAGCAGGTTCGTGATGTCGTTGCCGTCGTAGCGCTCGCGCTCGCACACGTACGCCTTCGACCAGATCATCTCCTCCGGCGGGGCGAGGAGCACCGGGACGCCCATCACCTCGCTCGGTTGGGCGTGCTCGAACCAGAGGTCGTCCACGACCGCCACGCCGTTCCCGGAGGAGAAGATGAGGTCGACGTACCACTCGCCGCGGTAGGCCTTCCCGATCCAGATCGGGTCGATGAGCTCGGTGCGGAACCCGGCCGCGTCGAGCGCCCCGAAGGCCCGCTCGAGATCCTCGCGGCGCAGGAACACATCCAGGTCCTTCGTGTCGCGGAAGATGCCGGTGTACTCGAAGAAGGCATATGCGCCCGCCACGACGAACGGGACCCGCTCCGCGACGAGCGCGCGCAGCGCCTCGGCCCGCGCGTCGAGCTCACCCGCGGAGCGCTTCTCCATCGCGCTCTCCTCCCCCTGGCGCCACGGTCTCATCTCTAGAAACTGACCATCGGCCGCAGGGCGCGCCCACCTTTCTCCCCGGCGGGGAGGGGGCCAGGGGGAGGGGGCGCCCGGCCCCACGCCCCCATCACCCGCCCTCACCCCCCTCATCGTCCTCGACGTCCTCGGCGTCCTCGGCCAGCGTCGCGCGCCGCACCGCGTCCTGGCCGAATCGGCGATTGACGCGATCGACCGCCGCGTTGAGCGCGGCGCGCCGCGCCCCGGCGGCGGGAGCGCGGGCCTCGAACAGCCCGAGCTGCTCGGCCGGTCCTGGGCCGAAGCCGCTCACGGAGATCCCGGTCAGGCGGACCGGGCGGCCGAGGTCGGCGCGCTCGAGCTGCGCCCGCGCCGCCCCGAAGAGGGCAGTCCCGTCATCGGTGCCGGACGGGAGCGTGCAGCGGCGGGTGATGAGCTCGAAGTCGGCGTACTTCACCTTCACGGTGACGGTCCGCCCGCGCAGTCCGGCGTCCCGGAGCCGGCGGGCCACCCGTTCTGCCTGCGCGAGCAGGCGCGGCAGGAGCGCGTCCTCGCCCACGAGGTCGCGCTCGAAGGTCTCCTCGGCGCCCACGCTGCGCGAGGGCTCGTCGGCGACGACCGGGCGTGGGTCCTCGCCCCGCGCGAGGGCGCGCAGATCACGAGCGTGAGCGTGGCCGAGCGCACCGGCGAGGAGCGCCTCGGTCGCGTCGGCGAGCTGGCCGATGCGGTGGATGCCGAGCTTCGCGAGCGCGTCGCCGGTCACTCGCCCGACTCCCCACAGCCGGCCCACCGGCAAGGGCGCGAGGAAGGCGCGCGCGCCACCGGCGGGTACCTCGACGAGGCCGTCCGGCTTGCCCAGGTCACTCGCGATCTTGGCGGCGAGCTTCACGTCGGCCACACCGGCCGAGACGGTCAGCCCGACCTCGCCGCGCACGAGCCTCTTCACGTCGAGCGCGATGGCGCGTCCGCTCCCGTGGAGCGCTGCGCTCTCGGTCACGTCGAGGAAGGCCTCGTCGAGCGAGAGCGGCTCGACGAGCGGCGTGAATCGCCGGTAGACACCGAAGACGCGCTCGGACAGCTCCTCGTAGCGCGGGAAGCGGGGCGGGAGGAAGACGCCCTGCGGGCAAAGCCGGCGCGCACGCGCGGTGGGCATGGCCGAGCGCACGCCGAAGCGCCGCGCCTCGTAGCTGGCGGCGCAGACGACGCCGCGCTGCGAAGGCCCTGCCACCACCACCGCCCGTCCACGCAGGGCGGGGTCATCGAGCTGCTCCACCGACGCGTAGAACGCGTCCAGATCGAGGTGGAGAATGGCGCGCGTCGGGCCCACCTGACCTTTTTAACCTTTTTAGCACCATGTCCGAGCGACACGCGGAGGGGACCGACGCACGGTCTGGGTGCGGCGGGCCGACGCGTCCGGGCCGTGGGCATTCCGCGTCTTGACGCAGGTCAAGCAAGGCGCCTAGAAACATGGGGTGGACGCCTCCATCTCTATGGTCCCCAATCGAAACGTACGACCCGCCATCGCGGAGCGGCTGTGGGAAGCTGCCCGCGGCGAGTTCTCGCTGCGCGGTTATCACGGGGCTCGGGTGCAGGGCATCGCGCGGCGCGCCAGCTGTAACGTGGCGCTCCTCTACCGGCACTGGGCCTCGAAGAAAGCGCTCTACCTGGAGCTCCTGCGATCGATCTGGCTCGGCCTGCTCGGGAACGTGATCGACCTCGCCAAGCAGGGGCGAGGCGCGCCGGCGGTGGTGGGGGCCTACCTCGACGCGCACCTGCGCGATCCGGTCGGCGCCCAGATCATCATCCGCGAGCTCCTCGACGGCGGTCCCTTCCTGAACCAGCTCCTCGAGGTCGAGCCCCAGCTGGTCGAGCCCCTGCGGAAAGCGGCGCGCGCGCTCTCCGAGCCGCAGTCGGCGGACAGCGCGGCGGCGCTCCGGCCCGGGCTCGACCCGACGCTGGCGGTCCTGACCATCGGCGGCCTGGCGGCGCTGTTCGCCTCCGCGCACGAGACGACGCAGCCCTTCCTCACCACGTCCGTCACCACTCCCGAAGAGTGGCGCCACCACCTGTTCGACATGCTGCTGCACGGCATCCTCGCGTGCCCGGCGAAGTAGGCGCCCCCCGCCGGCGCGGGCTACTCTCCGCCCATGACCCATGATGTCGTGGTGATCGGAGCCGGGGTGCAGGGCTGCGCGGTGGCGCTTCGTCTCGCCCAGGCTGGACAGGACGTCCTCCTGCTCGAGCGCAGCGTCCCGGGCGCGGAGGCCTCGAGCGCGGCGGGCGGGATCCTCTCACCCGGAGTGGAGGCGATCGAGCCGAGCCCGTTCTACGACCTCTGCCGCGCCTCGCTGGCGCGCTACCCCGCGCTCGTGCGCGAGCTGGAGCAGGCGACGGAGATCGGGCTCGGCTTCCGCACCGGCGGCACCCTCGAGGTGGCGCTCGACGACGATCACGCCCAGCTCCTCGCGGCCCGCGCGGAGCGCCTGGCGCGGCGCGGCCTGCCGGCCGAGGTCCTCGGCGACGCGGAGGCGCGCCAGCTCGAGCCGGGTCTCTCGCCGCGGACGCGCGGGGCGCTCTTCTTCCCCGAGGAGGCCTCCATCGACCCGAGGCCGCTCGCGCGCGCGCTCTATCTCGCGGCGCGCGCAGCCGGCGCCCGCTTCCAGACCGGGCAGGTGCTCCGCATCGTGCACGAGGGTGGTCGGGCGGTGGGCGTCGATCACGACGCCGGGCGCATCGAGGCCGGGGCGGTGGTGCTGGCGGCCGGCGCCTGGAGCGCGCTCGTGCCGGGGAGCGCGCTCCCGCGCGGCGCGGTGCGCCCCGTGCGCGGGCAGATCGCCCTTCTCGACACGCGCCAGCGGCTCCTCGGTCGGGTCATCTTCAGCGACAAGGGGTACGTCGTGCCGCGCGCCGACGGCCGGGTGCTGTGCGGCTCCACCATGGAGGAGGTCGGCTTCGAGAAGGCGGTCACGGCCGGCGGCCTGCACGGCGTGCTCGGGATGGCGATCGAGATCGCGCCCGCGCTCGCCGCGGCGCCGCTCGTCGACACGTGGTCGAACTTCCGTCCCGCCTCCCCGGACGGCTGGCCGGTGCTCGGCCTCTCGCCCGTGCCGGGCTTGTTCTACGCCACGGGCCACACGCGCAATGGCATTCTGCTCACGCCGATCACCGCCGACGCGGTGGCGGCCGCGGTGCTCGGGCGCCCTCCGCCGGTCGACCTGTCGCCGTTCTCGGCCGGGCGGCTTCAGCCTCGCGGTTGATCACTCCACCCAGTCGGCGATGAACACGTTCGTCTCGCCCGGCCGAGAGCCGTTCCGGTTCGAGGCGAAGACGAGCTTCTTCCCGTCGGGAGAGAACATGGGGAAGCCGTCGAAGGTCTCGTTCCAGGTGACCCGCTCGAGACCCGTGCCGTCGTCGTTGACGAGGTACAGGTCGAAGTTCCGGCCCTTCGGATCGCCGGTGTTGGAGGCGAAGATGATCCGGTGGCCGTCGGGGTGGAAGAAGGGCGCGAAGCTGGCCGCCCCCAGGTGGGTCACCTGGCGCTGCTGCGAGCCGTCGGCGTTCATGGTCCAGATCTCGAGCTGCGTCGGATGCACGAGCCCCCGCGCGAGGAGCGCACGGTATTCGGCCAGCTCGGCTGCGTCCCTGGGCCGGCTGGCGCGGTACACGATGCGCTTACCATCGGCCGAGAAGAAGGCGCCCCCGTCGTAGCCGGGGGTGGAGGTGAGGCGCGTCAGCTCCGAGCCGTCGAGGCGCATCTTGTAGAGGTCGAGGTCGCCGTCGCGGGTGGAGGTGAAGACGATCCAGCCGTCGTTCGAGATGGTCGCCTCGGCGTTGTAGCCCGGGCCCGGCGCGAGCGGCCGGACGTCGCTCCCATCCGGCCGGGCCGTGTAGAGCTGGTAGCCATACAGCGCCCAGACGTAGCCGTGCGACATGTCGGGCCGGGGCGGGCAGGCGCGGTCGGTCGCGTGCGTCGACGCGTAGAGGACGCGATCGCCAGCAGGGAAGAAGTAGCCGCAGGTGACGCGCCCGGCGCCCGTCGAGACGAGGCGCGCCGACGCCCCGTCGGCCGCATCCATGACGTACTCCTGATCGCACTCCCGCCCGTCGCGGGTGGACTGGAAGATGAGCTGCCGCCCGTCGAAGCTGAAGTACGCCTCCGCGTTCTCGCCGCCGAAGGTGAGCTGGCGGACGTTGCGGAGGTGGCGCTCCGCGGGGAGCCCGAGCTCGCGCGTGGTCGCCTGGGCGGGCGCCGGCGGCGCGGGATGGGCGCAGGCGAGGAGCGCGAGCGAGAGAGACAGCGCGGAGCGCGTCATCGAGCGAGCATAGCGAGCGCCGGCCCATGCCCCGAAACCCTGACGGGGCTCCAGTCACCGGCCGCCCGGCCGCCCCTCGCGAGGGGGAGTACGAATCGCCCCTCCCGCAAGGACCTCCTTCACTCAGCTTGTGCCACGCGCCCCTCGGCCTCAGGTTTTGCGAGGGGAATAAAGAGATGTTCTCACTCTTCAGGCTGCTCTTCTCGCTGCACTTCGGAGCCATCCCGGCTTCCGGCGGCAACACGGTCGTGTCGTTCCGGGCCGAGGCGCGCGCGGCCGCCCGCGACAGCCAGCTCCGACCGGAGATGCTCCTCATCGGTTCACCCTCGTGGAGTGCCGCGCCTCAGGTGCCGAGCTTCCCCATTTTCGAGGCGAATGGTCCGGTGCTCGGGCCCGTCACCCGCAGGTACCGGCCGGTGGACTGGGTCCGGGCGGTCGCTACGAACC
Organism: Anaeromyxobacteraceae bacterium; assembly: GCA_035636195.1. GTDB lineage: Bacteria > Myxococcota > Myxococcia > Myxococcales > Anaeromyxobacteraceae > Anaeromyxobacter_A. The sequence continues at coordinate 6,727 of DASPZP010000289.1, read as the reverse complement.
TCAACCTCCAGGACCACCCCTTGGCCAAGGTCGCCCTGTTCGTGGCCGCCATCCCGCTCGCGCTCGACCTCCGTCCCCCGGACCGCGTGTATGCCCGCCTGACCCTGACCTGCTTCTGAGGCTGCAGATTCCTTGGACGGACCGCGAGCGCTCGCTCGCCCGTTGGTAGCCCGCTTGGGCTGTGGCAGACTCCCGGTCGGTGATCGCCCGGCCGCTTCGCCCCCTCCTGTGCTTCCTCCTGCTCGCCGCTGCGGCGTGTGGCCGATCGGCTCCGTCCGTAGCGCGGACGCCCGAGCCGCCGAAGGGCTCCGCGGCTCGCGACGATGCTCCGTCGGGGCAGACCCGCGGCCAGCTCGCGCTCGTTCGGGCCCCCCCGCCTCGCTGCAGCGCCCGCGGCAGACCGAAGCTGCTCGTCCAGCGGGCCATCTTCGAGCTCGAGCGGGGCGAGGACGAGCGCGCCCTGGCGTGCGCCGACGAGGCGCTCCGGTTGGCGCCGAGGCTGGTGGCGGCGCTTCGCCTGCGCGGGGAGGCGCTCGCGGAGCTGGGCCGCTTCGACGAGGCCCGGCTCGCGTACGCCCGGTCGCTGGCCGTGGAGCCGGACGATGCTGAGACGTTGAGGGGCGCGGCCGACCTGTACGTGATGCAGCTCCCGAGCGAGCGCGCGACGCTGGAGCTCGGGCTCGAGTACGCGCTGCGCGGCCTGCGGGGCGCCCGCGCCAGGTCAGACTTGCAGGCGGCACTCCTCCTCCTCGTCGCGGCAGCGGAGAACGACCTCGGCGAGAGCCGCCAGGCGCTCGCCTACGCCGAGCGGGCGCTGGCGGTGCGGGCCGATGACCTCGACGCTGCGTACGAGCGCGGCGTGGCGCTCTACGAGCTGTGCCGCTTCGAGGAGGCGCGCGACGCGCTCGAGCGCGTCCGCGCGGGGCGCCCGGACGATGCGTGGACCCTGCACTACCTCGGGCTCGTCGCCGAGCGCGCCGGGCACGGCCGCCATGCCGAGGAGCTCGAGCGCCGCGCCCGCTCGCTCGCGCCCGATGAGTTCCGGGCCGGGACCAGCATCGATCCGGCCAGCTTCACCGCCGAGGTGCGCCGCGCCCTCGCCGCGCTCCCCGAGCGCGAGCGCAAGTCGGTTGCCGACGTGCCGGTGGAGATCGCCGACGTGCCGGCGCTCGACGATCTGACGGCGCTCGACCCGCCCTTGTCCCCCTCCATCCTCGGCCTCTTCCGCGGCCCGTCGCAGGGCGAGCCGTGCCTCCCCGAAGAGGGGCCGCGCTGCCGAAGCATCGTGCTCTATCGGGTGAACCTGGCGCGCTTCGCGCGGAGCCGGGCCGATCTCGCCGAGCAGGTGCGGGTGACGCTCCTGCACGAGATCGGCCACCTGCAGGGCGAGACCGAGGACGAGCTGCGGGCACGCGGGCTGGAGTGAGCGGCACCGAGGCAGTCAGCGCGTCGGCGCCGGGTCGCCCCGGCCCGCCTCGGTTGGCTGCTTGACCGCACGCTCGCGGCCACGCTAGCAGTGGACCCACATGGCAGACGCCGATCGCTGGGCCCGCTGGAATCTCAGTTACACCACGCGCGAAGGACGGCCGGTGCTGGCCGAGGCCTCGTTGTGGCAGCTCGAGCTGCAGCACCCGGGCGCGGTCGAGCGGACGGCGGATGGCGAGCTGTACGTGCACCTGGATCAGACGTTCCGGGTCGAGAAGGTCCCCGGCCGCGCTTTTCGCGTCCTCGTCCCGGCAGAGCGTCCGCGGCGCAGATCTACGTGAGCATGAGGCGGGGCTCGTCCCCGCCGGTCATGCGCTAGCCGCGGCGACGGCCGCGCGGGCGCTCCTCGCCGCGCCGGATGTGCATCGCGCTCAGCTCGGGCGACTCGGGCGGCTCGGGCTCGGCGAGGTTCGTGAGGTCGTCCTCGGGTCCCGGCATGTCGCCTCCCGAGTCGTTCCCGAGCCGCGTCGGCGCTGCACCGCCCATGTTCGAGAGCGGCACCACGCGCTCATCACGCTCGTCGTCGTTGTCGGGCCGCTCGTGCGGGCGCACGGTGGGCTCGGGGGGATCCGGGCCATCGTAGTCGTCGAGGGGCGGGCGATACCTCTTTCGCCGGTCGGGCACGTTCTCACGGTGTACCCGGACACGCCGCTCCGCAACACGGACGCCCTCAACGGTCCGGCAGGCGGCTGAACAGGCGCTCGTACTGCTCCGCGCTCGCGTCCCAGGAGTGGTCCTGGGCCATTCCCCGCTCGACGATGCCCCGCCAGGCGCGGGTGTCGCGGCAGACGTCGAGCGCGCGCCGGAGCGCCGTCATCATGGCGGCCGGCTGGTAGTCCTTGAACTTGAAGCCGGTGCCGCGCCGGTGCCCGTCGAAGTTCTCGACCGTGTCCTCCAGACCCCCCACCGCCCGCACCACCGGCACCGTGCCGTAGCGGAGGGAGTAGAGCTGGTTCAGGCCGCAGGGCTCGAAGCGGCTCGGCATGAGGAACAGATCGGCACCCGCCTCCATGCGGTGGGCGAGGCCCTCGTCGAAGCCGATGCGCACCGCCACCCGGTCGGGCCGCTCGCGCGCGGCCCGCTCGAAGAGGTCCTCGTAGTCGCGGCGCCCGCTCCCGAGCAGCACGAGCTGCGCCTCCAGATTGATGATCTCGTGCAGCGCGGCCGCCACGAGATCGACGCCCTTCTGCTCGGCGAGCCGCCCCACCATCGCCACCACCGGGACATCCCGGCGCACCGGCAGCCCGAGCTCGAGCTGCAGCGCTTGCTTGCAGCGTGCCTTCCCGCCGAGGTCCTCCCGGCCGTAGTGCGCGGCGAGGTGCGGGTCGCGCGCGGGATCCCACGCCGCCGCGTCGATGCCGTTCAAGATGCCGGTCAGGTCGTGCGCGCGGCGGCGCAGGAGCCCATCGAGCGAGCACCCGTGCTCGGGGGTCAGGATCTCGCGCGCGTAGGTCGGTGAGACGGTGGTGAGCGCGTCGGCGAAGACGATCCCCGCCTTCATGAAGTTGAGCTGATCGTAGAACTCCATCGACTCGTAGCGGAAGACCTCCCAGGTCAGCCCGACCGCCGGGATCAGCTCCTTCGGGAAGACGCCCTGGTAGGCGAGGTTGTGGATGGTGTAGATGCACCGCGCGCGGGCGGCCCAGCCCGACTGCGCCTGCTCATGGCGCAGGATCCAGGCGCCGAGCGCGGCCTGCCAGTCGTGCAGGTGCACGACGTCCGGCTCGAACCCCATCGCGCGTGGCAGGTCGAGCGCCGCCCGGCACAGGAAGGCGAAGCGCTGCGCATTGTCGGGGTAGTCGCGGCCGTGCTCGTGATAGAGGCCGCGCCGGCCGCCGTACCAGCGCTCGTGCTCGAGGAAGTAGACGTCGGCGCCGCCGAGCCGCCCGTGGAGGAGGCCCGCGACCTCGCCGCGCGCCTGGACCGTCGCCTCGAGGCGGCGCAGCGAGTGCGCCGCCGGATCGATGGAGCCGTAGCGTGGCGTCACCACGGCGAGCTCGTGGCCACGCGCGGCCAGCGCGGCCGGCAGCGCGCCGGCCACGTCGCCCAGGCCGCCGCTCTTCGAGAACGGCGCCACCTCCGCGGCGACGAAGAGGATCTTCATGGGCGAAGGCGAACCGGCGCCGGGCTCACGTCACCACGAGGCGCAGGAACTCGGCCGCCTCCTCGGGCGGGACCGGGTTGATGTGGAAGCCGGAGCCCCACTCGAAGCCGGCCGAGTGGGTGAGGGCCGGCATCACCTCGATGTGCCAGTGGTAGGACGCGCTCGGCGGGTCACGCAAAGGGTTCGAGTGCACGATGAAGTTGTAGGCCGGATCGCCGAGCGCGGCGCCGAGCCGCTTGAGCGTCGAGCGGAGCGCCTGGGCGCAGTAGGCGAGGCGCTCCTTGGGCTCGGCCTCGAAGTTCGACTCGTGCCGCTTCGGCACGATCCAGGTCTCGAAGGGGCTCCGCGGCGCCCACGGCGTGAAGACCACGAACTCCTCGTTTTCCAGCACGAGGCGAGCCCGATCCTTCCGCTCCTGCATGACGATGTCGCAGAAGATGCAGCGCTCGCGGTGCTCGAAGTGGCGGCGCGCCCCCTCGATCTCCTCCTGGACCTGACGTGGCGTGACCGGCAGCGCGATGAGCTGCGAGTGCGGGTGCTCGAGCGAGGCGCCCGCCGCCTCGCCGTGGTTCTTGAACAGCAGGATGTAACGGAAGCGCAGATCGTTGCGAAGGTCGACCATGCGCGCCTTGAAGGCGAACAGGACCTCGGTCACCTCGGCGTCCGTGAGCGCGCCCAGGTCCTTCGTATGATCGGCGGTCTCGATCACCACCTCGTGCGCCCCGACGCCGTTCATCCGGTCGTAGATGCCGTTCGCTTCGCGCTGGAGGTCGCCCTCGATCATGAGCGCCGGGAAGCGGTTCGGCACCACCCGTACCTTCCAGCCGGGACCGTTGCCGGCAGCGCTCGGCGGGCGACCGGCGACGTACACCTCGTGCGGGGTCTTGTCCTCGTGGCCCGGGCAGAAGGGGCACAGCCCGCCCGCCGATCGCTGGTGTGGCCGCGGGACGTCGCTCGGTCGCTTCGCCCGCTCGGTGGCGATGATCACCCACCGTCCGACGATGGGATCCCTGCGGAGCTCCGGCATTCAGGCCTCCGTGGCGCTGCGCTCGGTCGAGGGGACGACGGGCTGCGTCCGACGGAGCGTCGAGCCGATCGCGGCGGCCGCGAGCATGAGGAGGGCGCCCCCGAAGTAAGGGGCGGCGAACCAGAGCTTGTCGAAGGCGTTGGTGGCCGAGATGGGCCCGGCGACCCGCCCCAGCGCCGCCGCCGACTGGCCGATGCCGAGCGTGCCGCCCTGGTCGTCGGCCGCCGCCGAGCGGGAGATGAGCGAGGTGATCGCCGGCGTGGTCAGTCCCGAGCCGAAGGCGAGCGGCACGCAGGCGGCGAGCAACCCGGCCATGCCGCCCGCGAGCGGCAACGCCGCCAGGCCGACGCACTGCGCGAGGAGCCCCACCACGAGCAGCACGCGTTCACCGAAGCGTCGGGTCAGCGGGCCGATGAGCCCCCCCTGCACCACCGTCACCACCACCCCGATGAAGGCGAAGACATAGGAGACGTGCGTCGAGTCGAGGTGGTAGCGGTGCGCCGCCAGGAGCGCGAACGTGGCCTCCATGCCGCTGAAGGCGAGGATGGCGAGGAAGTACATGACGATGAGGCGGCGGATGCCCGGCTTGCGGAGCTCGTCGAGGAGCGCCAGGAAGCGCGCGCGGCGGTGGCCCTCCACCCGCGCCGCGGGCTCGGGGAGGATGAAGAACGCCGCCACGCCGTTCAGACCGGCCAGGAGCGCTGCGGCGTAGCCAGGCGCGGAGAGCGAGACGCTGGAGAGCACCCCCCCCATGGCGGGGCCCAGGATGAAGCCGAGCCCGAACGCCGCGCCGATGATGCCCATGCCGCGCGCCCGTCCCTCGGGCGGCGTCACGTCCGCGATGTAGGCCTGGGCGATTGCGATGTTGGCGGTCGCGGCGCCGGCGAAGAGCCGCGACACGAGCAGCCAGTGGAAGCTGGGCGCGATCGCGTACCCGAGGAAGGCGGCGGCGGTCATGACGATCGAGAGGAGGAGCAGCGGCCGGCGGCCGTAGCGGTCGGACAGGCGGCCCCAGATCGGCGTGAAGACGAACTGCATCGCCGAGTAGCCCGTCATGAGCCAGCCGATCTGATCGGCGGGCGCCCCCAGCCGCTCGGCGTAGAGGGCCATGACCGGGATGACCATCCCGAAACCGAGCAAGTCGATGAAGACGATGACGAAGAGGATGGCGAGCGAGCGGCGGGTCTTCACGTGCGCCCGAATGTAACTCACTGGCAGGACGGCCGCTGCTTTCAGGCGCGGACGCAGTTTCTCCCCGCTGCCTTCGCCTCGTAGAGGCGCCCGTCGGCGCGCCGCACGAGCGCGTCCGGCGCAGCGTCGCCCGCCTCGAGCTCCGCGACCCCCATCGAGACGGTGACCGGGATGCGCGCGCCGTCGAACTCGAAGGCGTGCTCCGCCACCAGCGTGCGCACCTTCTCGGCGAAGACGGCCGCCTTGTCGAGCGGCACACCTGGCAGCAGCAGCGCCAGCTCCTCGCCGCCCACGCGCGCGAAGAGCTGCTCGGCGCGGACGAGCGGCCGGACGGCGCTGGCCAGCTCGCGCAGCACGTGGTCGCCGGCCAGATGGCCGAAGCGATCGTTCACCGACTTGAAGTGATCCAGGTCGAGCATGGCCAGGGAGAGCGGGGTGCCGTGGCGGCGCGCCCGGGCCACCTCGCGCCCGAGCGCGTCGGAGAAGCCACCCTTGTGGACGAGGCCGGTGAGCGGGTCCTCGTCGGCGAGCCGCTTCACCTCGGCATGGTACAGCGTCTCCAGGTCGCCGCCCGAGAGGTACTTCAGCACCACCGAGCCGACCCGGATCTGGTCGCCCGCCCGGAGCGGTCGCTCGCCCTCGGTCCGCGCCTCGCCGACGAAGGTGCCGTTCGTGGAGCGGAGATCCTCGACGACGTGCCCGTCCCCCGCTCGCCGCACGCGCGCGTGCCGGCGCGAGACATCCTCGGCGTCGAGCACGAGGTCGCAGCCGGCGTCGCGCCCGAGCACCACCTCCCGGCCGAGGGGCAGGCGCGCCCCGAGCAGCCGCCGCACGGGCGCGTGGATCACGACCAGGCAAGCCGCATCGGTGCCGTGGCCGGCGGCCGGATCTTCGAACCCGGAGAGGCGCGTCTCCTCGGA
>DASPZP010000288.1:0-9969 GCA_035636195.1 Anaeromyxobacteraceae bacterium | reverse complement strand
AACTCGGCCGGGGCGCACCTCAAGGCGCTCGCCCGCATCAGCCGGATCTTCAAGAACCCCGCCTTCCGCGAGTCGATCCTGAAGGCTCCCGACGGGGCCGAGATCTACCGCCTCATCGAGACCGAGGACGCGAAGTACTGAAACGCAGGCGCGATGAGCGCCTGCCACCTCGGGTAGGGCGGGGGCTTGTCCCCCGCCGCCAATTCAGTGCTTCACCGAGTGAAACAACCGGTCCCACCGCGGCCCGCTCGGACCCCACGACAGGAGCGCCATGAAGGCGCGGCCCTTGATGCGGCCGATCGGGACCGGTCCGAAGGCGCGTGAGTCGGCGCTGTGGTCGCGGTGATCGCCGGCGAGCCACACCGTGCCGGGCGGCACCGTCGCGGCCGGCACGTCGCCGCAGGGTAGGTAGGGCGTGCAGTACGAGTGGTAGAGGTGCTGCCCGAGCTGCTCGACGAAGTCGACGCACGGCTCCTCGCGCCAGGGCCCGCCCTCGAGCTTGTTCCAGTAGGAGCAGGCGCCGGCGATCCGCTGCCGCGGCACGGCCTTGCCGTTCAGGAGCAGGGCGCCTTCCTGGATCTCGACCGTGTCGCCCGCCACCGCCACCACCCGCTTGATGAGGTCGTCGTTGCGCGGGTTCCCCGGGGGCGCGAGCAGGACCACGATATCGCCGCGCTGGGGCGAGGCCCACGTCCCCTGCGCCGTCTCGGTGAAGGGCAAGCGGGCGCCGTAGGCCCATTTCTCTACGATGACGTAGTCGCCGATCTGCAGCGTCGGGATCATCGAACCCGACGGGATGTAGACAGCCTCGTAGAGGAATGTCCTGAAGGCCAGCACCGCGAGGATGGTGAACACCCAACCGCGGATCTCCTTCTTCACCTTCTCTTTGTCCACGCGCGCTCGTCCTCGGCGGCGGGGACGGACCCGCCCCACGTTTCGGGTGCGTAACTCGGTGCGCATCGCCTCCACCGGGTCGAGCCGGCTGGCGCGCGCCGCGGGGTAGATGCCAAGCAGCAACCCACACCCGGACGCGGAGGCGAGCGACAGTACCACCGCCCAGGCCGGGACGCTCGCTGGAATCCGAGTGGCTACCTGACGAAGCGGATGGTCCGGGACAGCCGGGGATGCCGCGCCCTGACCCAGAGGCGCCTCGCGCCGCGGCCCTCGACGGCGTGCTCGAGCGCCTCGTGGGCCGAGATGCGGCCGGGGCCGGCGATGAGGAGCCCCGCCGCGATCGCCATGAGCGCGAGGTTGTACTCCATCCCGCCCTGCATGACGTCGTAGCCCTTGGGCTTGTGCACCTTCGCCACGGCGACGGCCTGGGTCACGAGGACGGCCAGCGCGGCCGGCCGGGTCGCGATGCCGAGCACGGCCGCCACGCCCGCGAACGTCTCGGCGACTCCGGTGGCGACGGCCCACGCCCGGCCCGGTGTGAGACCGAGCCCCTCGAACATCTGTCCGGTCTGCCCCGGACCCTCGCCGCGCAGCTTGGACGTCCCGTGGTAGACCATCGAGGCGCCGAGCGCGAGCCGGGCCGGGATGGAGGCTGCTTCGCGGGCGCGATCGTTCCAGGTCGTCGCGTAGGCCATGGTTTCCTCCGGTGCCCGTAACGGTCGCCACGGCGGCGGGGGCTGGCAACGCGATCAGTGCGGCGGCCGGGCGCGCTCCACGGGCGCGGGCTCGGGGTCGGTGCTGCCAGGCGAGCGCCCGGAATGAAAAAGGCCGATCGCCTCGCGGCGACCGGCCTTCGAAAAGCGTGCAGCGGAAGACGAGTTACTTGGTCGCCGGAGCGTCGGCGGCCTTCTCGGCCTTCTTCGCCTTCTTGGCCTTCTTCGAGGCCTTCTTCTCGGCCTTCGCCGGCTTCGCCTCGGCGGCGGGGGCAGCGGCGGCCGGAGCGGCAGCGGCGGGCTCCTCGGCGAAGGCAGGGGCGGAGACGGCGACGAAGGCGACGGCGACGAGCGCGCTCAGGATCTTCTTCATGATGGACTCCTTGGTTCAGGGCGGGCTCGAACGCCCGCTGCGTGCCAGCCCCATTCGCAAGGGACATGCCGCATGACCGTGCCCGAGATTGCTCGTCTTTCAGGACGGTGCGCCGGGCTGCCGGGGAAACGCGCCCCGTTTCGGTCCCTCACCCGCCCCTTTCCTCCCCGGTCGGGGCGCAGCGCTCACGGATTGCTCCTCTCGGAGAGTGTAGGCAACGTAACTACATGCAACTCGACCAGATTCCCGCGCGTACGGCAGGGGGCTTCCACGTGGTGGTGGAGTCGCCGCGCGGCTCGCCGGTGAAGCTCAAGTACGACCCCGAGCTCTCCTGCATCGTCTCGGGCCGGCCGCTCCCGCTCGGGTTCGTCTACCCATACGACTGGGGCTTCGTCCCGGGGACGAGGGCGCCCGACGGCGACCCGGTGGACGCGCTCGTCTTCTGGGAGGTGCCCACGTTTCCAGGCATCGTCCTTCGCTGCCGTGCGCTGGGCGTGCTGGAGGTGGAGCAGGACGGCCGCGACGGCGGCCGGCAGCGCAACGACCGGCTCCTCGCCATTCCGCTCGTGCATCCGCGCGGCGGCGAGCTGCACGGCATCGACGACGTGGCGGAGCGCGTCCGCGACGAGCTCGCCCACTTCTTCACCTCGGCCGTCTTCTTCGAGCCGAAGAACCCGAAGGTGCTCGGCTGGAAGGGCCCGCAGGCGGCGGCAGCGATGATCCGGTGATCGGTCGGCCGCGGGCGCCGCAGCTCGCCCCCGGGGTCAGCCGCGCTTCCCCAGCACCTCGAGCCGCTTCCGGAACACTGCCCGGAAGAGCTCGCCCTCGCGCTCGACGTCCCACAGCTCGAGGTCCGCAGGGCCGCGCAGGGCGAGGCGCAGCGTCACGGTCCTGCCCCGCATCGCCACCCGCAGCGCGCGCACGGGCTGCTGGTGCGAGGCGTCGAGGGCGTTCGCGAGCCGCAAGAGCGCGGCGAGCTTCCTCACCACGGTGAGCTCGGCCAACGACAGGTGGGCGAGGTCGGCCCGCTTGCGGTCGGGGAGCGAGCGGCGGTGGTAGCGCGCTACCGTCGCGACGAGCTCTCGCTCCCGGTCGGAGAAGCCGGGCACGTCGGCGTTCGCGACGAGGTAGAGCGTGTGCTTGTGGTGCTTGTGGAAGGAGACGGCGTTGCCGATGTCGTGCAGCACCGCCGCGGCCTCGAGGAGCCGGCGGGCCGAGAGCGGCAGCCCGTGCAAGTCCGCCAGGTCCTCGAAGAGCGTCACCGCGAGCGCCCCCACCTGCACCGCGTGCTGCTCGTCGAAGCCGAAGCGACGGCCCAGCGCCAGCGCCGCCTCGGCCGCCGAGCGGTCCGGGCGCGAGGTCGAGCGGCGCATGAGGTCGACGAGGATGCCGTTCCTGAGTCCCGTGTCGACGCTCGTCACGGCCTCGAGGTGGAGGTGCTGGACGGCCGCCTCCAGGATGACGGCCCCGGCCGCCACCACCTCCGCCCGGCGCGGCTCGAAGTGGCGCCGGCGCTCGTCGAGCCCCATGGAGGCGAGCCCCTCCACGGCCCGCGAGAGCGCCTTGCGGGTGGCGCTCCGGCCCTTCTCGCCGGCGAAGCCGACCACCGCGTTGATGGTGCCGGAGCTGCCGATCGCGACCGAGGGGTGGGGGAACCGCCCCGGCAGCCCCTCGCGGAACGCCTCGGCGGCGTAGCTGCGGACGAGCGCCAGCCGGGCCCGGCCGAACTTCCCGGAGAGCCCGAACATCTCGGTGAGGCGCACGGCGCCCAGCGCCACGCTCCACAGGTTCGTGGGCTCCTCACCAGTGGCCGTCGCCACCTCGCACGAGCCTCCCCCGATGTCGAGCACGAGCGAGCGCGCGCGGGCCGGCTTGCCATGCAGCACACCCAGGCAGATGAGGCGCGCCTCCTCCCGCCCCGAGACCACCTCCAGCTCGAGCCCCGCCTCCTCGCGCACCCGGCGGACGATCTCGGCGCCGTTGCGCGCCTCGCGGATCGCGCTCGTCGCCACCGCCCGCACCCGCGCCGCGTCGCGCCGGCACAGCGCGGCGTAGCGCCGGAGCGTGGAGAGCAGCCGGTCCGCGACCGGGCGCGAGATCGACCCGGTGGCGAAGACCCCCTCACCGGGGCGAACCGGGTCGCGCTCCTGGTGGAGGGTCTCGAGCGAGCCGTCGGCGAGCGGGCGAGCGAGCTCGAGCCGCACCGCGTTCGTACCGACATCGATGGCGCCCAGGACGAGGCTGGGCTGGTTCCGCCTCACACACCCCTCCAGTCGTATCGCCTGTACTGTAAACGAGCCGTCGCAGCGGGGGCTCGCCTCCCCAGCCCCCATGTCGGGGGGTGTCCGTCCCAGTCAATCGTCACCCAATCGTCCCGGGTGGCGGCCCCCCCTGAGCAAGTAGAATTCAGGACACGCCCTCTCGCGGGTGACCTCCATGACCCCGCCGCCTCCGCCCAGCCCGAACCTCGTCGACGTCTCCACCGGCGCCGCCGAGGCGGGGCCGCGGGACCTCCTCGATCGCGCGCTCTACATCAACCGGGAGCTGTCCTGGCTGGAGTTCAACCAGCGCGTGCTCGACGAGGCCGCCGACGCTTCGCTCCCCATCGCCGACCGGCTCAAGTTCCTCGGCATCGTCTCCTCCAACCTGGACGAGTTCTTCATGGTCCGGGTGGCGGGCCTCAAGTCGCAGCTCCGCTCCGAGCTCGAGGAGGGCGAGCCGCGGCGCCGCTCCCCTGACGGGCTCGACGCAGCCCGTCAGCTCGAGCTGGTGAGCCGCCGGGCGCACCGGATGGTGGTCGATCAGTACCGGCTGTGGCGCGAGCAACTGCGGCCCGAGCTGGAGCGCGTCCACGGCATCCGCATCGTCCGTCCGCCGGAGCTCACGCCCGCGCAGGAGACGGAGGCCCGGCGCTGGTTCGACCAGCGCGTCCTGCCGCTCCTGACTCCGCTCGCGAAGGATCGCAGCCACCCCTTCCCGCGCCTGCGCAACAAGGCCATCGCGCTGGCGGTGCAGCTCCCGGGCGCTCCGGGCCGCAAGCGTCGCCGCGGGGCGGGCACGCTGGCGGTCGTGGCGGTGCACGGCGCGCTGCAGCGGCTCGTGCCCGTCGACGGCGGCCGCACCTTCGTCCTCGTCGAGGACCTCATCCGCGAGCACGTGGGCGACCTGTTCTTCACGAAGACGAAGCTCCGCACGGCCGCCTTCCGCATCACCCGCAACTGGGACCTCGAGTTCGACGAGGAGGAGGGCGGGGAGCTGCTCGCGCTCGTCTCGAACCGCGTCCGCCAGCGCGACCGCGGCGCGGCGGTGCGGCTCGAGCTGGAGGCCGACGCGCCGAAGGAGCTCGTGGCGGAGCTGGCGCGCCAGCTCGACCTCGAGCAGCAGGACGTCTTTCCATTCGAGGGGCCGCTCCAGCTGCAGGACCTCGCGCCGGTGGTGGACCTGGCCGGCTCCGAGGCGCAGCCGCGCGCGGCCGCGTCGCCCGGCTACGTCCCGCCGGAGCTGGCGGAGGGCTCGATCTTCGAGGCCATCGCCCGCCGCGACTGGCTGCTCCACCACCCCTACGACTCCTTCGATCCCGTGGTGCGCTTCATCGAGAGCGCCGCCGAGGATCCGAACGTCCAGGTCATCAAGCAGGTCCTCTACCGCACCGGCAAGCACAGCCCGTTCGTCCGCGCGCTGCAGCAGGCGGCCGAACGTGGCAAGGAGGTGGAGGCTGCGGTGTTCATGGAGATCCGCGCCCGCCTGGACGAGGACGTGAACATCCTCGCCGTGAACGCGCTCAAGGACGCCGGCGCGAGCGTCGTCTACGGCTACGACGGCAAGAAGACGCACTCCAAGATCTCGCTCGTGGTGCGGGTGGAGCAGGGCGTGCCGCGCCGGTACGTCCACATCGGGACCGGCAACTACAACACCACCACCGCCCGGCTCTACACGGATGTGTCGCTCCTCACCGCCCGGCCCGACCTGGCGGAGGAGGTGGCGGCGGTCTTCAACATGCTGACCGCCAACACCACCGCCGAGCTGGCGGCGCAGGGGCTCGACCCGCGCTGGCCGTGGAAGCAGCTCGCGGTGGCACCGCACGGGCTGAAGGAGCGCATGCTGAAGGAGATCCGCGCCGAGGAGGCGGAGGCCGCCGCCGGCAAGCCCGCCCGCATCCTGGCCAAGATGAACTCGCTCGTCGATCGGGAGGTCATCGCCGCGCTCTACCGGGCGAGCCAGGCCGGGGTGCGGGTGGAGCTGCTCGTGCGCGGCATCTGCTGCCTGCGGCCCGGCCTGCCCGGCGTCTCCGAGCGCATCCGCGTGCACCAGGTGGTGGACGCCTACCTCGAGCACAGCCGCGTCTTCGTCTTCGGCGAGGGAAAGCGCGCCCGCTTCTACATCTCGTCGGCCGACTGGATGCCCCGCAACTTCCACAGCCGGGTGGAGGTGACCGCGCCCATCGACGATCCGGAGGGGCGGCAGCGGCTGCTCCAGATCCTGGAGGCCGGCCTCGCCGACACCGCCAAGGGCCGCGTCCTCCGCGCGGAGGTACGCGACGGGTCGCCGGTCTACGAGCGCGTGCTCTCGGAGGGCGAGCCCTTCCGCAGCCAGGCCGCGCTGGAGCGGCCGCGGCCCGCCAGCGAGCCGCCCGAGCTGCGGACCGTGCTCGGTGCGCTCTAGCGCACAGCCCCCCCTCTTTCCCTCGCCCTCCGCGCCGAGGTAGAAGGGCCCGCCTGCCCCCCAACCCCCCGCCGCGTCAGGCGTTCGGCGGCCAGCCAAGCTGACGGCTCCGCTCCAAGGGTCCAGACGGGGACGGCCAACCCGAGGTGAACATGTCGAAGATCAGCATTCGTCCCCAGCGCAAGGGGGACCGCCTCGCGGTCCTGATGCCGGGGTTGGGCGCAGTGGCGACCACCGCCATCGCTGGCGTGGAGGCCGTCAAGCGCAAGCTCGGCCAGCCGATCGGCTCGCTGACGCAGCTCGGCTACCTGCTCCAGGAGGACGGCAGCTTTGGCCCTCGCGTGCAGGACGCCGTCCCCATGCCCGCGCTGGACGAGCTCGTCTTCGGCGGCTGGGATCCCATCGCCGACAACGTCTACCAGGCGGCGCGGCGGGCCAAGGTGCTCGACCATCACCTCGTCGACCAGCTCGAGGACGTGCTCGCGCCGGTCAAGCCGATGCCGGCCGTGTTCGACAAGAGCTGGGTGCGCCGGCTCGACGGCACGAACGTGAAGCACGGGTCGAAGAAGGCGATGGCCGAGGCGCTCTGCGACGACATCCGCGGCTTCCTCGACAAGAACCGCTGCGCCCGCGGCGTGATGGTGTGGACCGGCTCGACCGAGGTCTACTGCGAGGTGGGCCCGGCCCACCAGTCGCTGCGCGCCTTCGAGGCGGCGCTCGAGAAGAGCGACCCCACCATCGCCCCCTCGATGATCTACGCGTACGCGGCCATGAAGACCGGGCTCGCGTACCTGAACGGCGCGCCCAACCTGTCGGCCGACATCCCCGCGCTGCGCGAGCTGGCGGAGCGCGAGGGCATCCCGACGGGTGGCAAGGACTTCAAGACCGGCCAGACGCTCATGAAGACCACCATCGCGCCCATGCTGCACGCGCGGCTGCTCGGGCTCGAGGGCTGGTTCTCCACCAACATCCTCGGCAACCGCGACGGCGAGGTGCTGGACGACGCCGACAGCTTCAAGACGAAGGAGGTCTCGAAGCTGGGCGTGCTCGACGCCATCCTGGACGCCGAGAAGTACCCGGAGCTCTACCAGGACATCGACCACAAGGTGACCATCCACTACTACCCGCCCCGCGGCGACAACAAGGAAGGGTGGGACGCCATCGACATCAAGGGATGGCTCGGCTACGGGATGGCCATCAAGGTGAACTTCCAGTGCCGCGACTCGATCCTGGCCGCGCCGCTGGTGCTCGACCTGGCGCTGCTCGGCGACCTGGCGAAGCGCGCCGGTGAGAAGGGCCCGCAGGAGTGGCTCTCCTTCTTCTTCAAGAGCCCGGTCACCGTCCCCGGCCGCCGCGCGGTGATGGACCTCTTCCAGCAGCAGCGCGACGTGCACGCCCAGCTCCGGCGCTACGCCGCGGCGCTGGCGCCGAAGGTCGTCGGGTCCGCCGTCGGGTAGGTCAGGTGTGCGCCGAGGTGGGGGCTCGGGCGGCTGCGCCTCGAGCCCCCGCCGGATTGCTCGTCTTCGGTCCGCGGTCGCGGTAGTTCTGGTCGGACGATGATCACGGCCCTGGTGCTCGCGCTCGCCGCGATGACGGTCTCCGCGGAGGCCGAGCCGCGCGCCTGGACGCTCGAGGACCTCACCGCCGCCGCGCAGGCGGCGGATCCGCGCGTCCTCTCCGCGGCGGCCGAGCTGGCCCGGCTGCGCGGGGTCGAGGACGAGGCGCGGGCCGGCGCGCGCCCGAGCCTGGATTGGATCGTCTCCGGCGAGGGGCCCATCCCGCAGCTCGACAACGATCCGTCCCGGCTCGACGCGGTCACGCCTTCCTCGCGGCTGCGCAATGGCGAGCTGGGCAGCCCCGGCGTGCATGCCCACCTGGGCGCGAACCTGGCCTGGCCCGTCTACACCTTCGGCCGGATCGAAGCCTCCCGGACGGCGGCGGCGCGCAGGGTGCTCGCGACGGCCGGCACCGCGCAGGCCGCCCGCGCCCGCGCCTTCCGCGACGCGGCCGACATCTACTGGGGGTACCAGCTGGCGCGGCGCGGGCTCCTGGCGCTCGACGAGACCGATCGGCAGCTCGCCGGCGCGCGCGAGCACGTGGAGAGCTTGCTGGCGAGCGGGTCGAGCCGGACCTCGAAGCAGGACGTGGCCCAGCTCGATCTCGTCCGCGCGGAGCTGGCCACGCGCCGCGCGGAGGCGAGCGCCACGCGCGAGCTGGCGCTGGAGGCGGCGCGCACGGTGGCCGGCGTACCGCCCGACGCGCCGTTCGCGCTCACGGCTGCCCCTGTCGAGCTGCCCGCCGTGCAGCTCGCGCCGCTGGCGCGCCACGTGGAAGCCGCGCAGGCGCACCGGCCCGAGCTCGCCGCCGCCCAGCAGACGCTGCGCGCGCGCGAGGCGGGCCTGCTCGCGCGGCAGCGGAGCTGGTACCCGGAGCTCCTGGTGACGGGCTTCGTCGACCTCAACTGGACCGGCTCGACCACTCCGCAGACGAACCCGTTCGCCTGGGACCCGTACAACCGGCTCACGGCCGGCCTCGGCCTCGCGCTGCGCGGCAAGCTCGACCCGTGGCGCACCACCGCCGAGGTGGCACAGGAGGAGGCGCAGGTCGAGCGGGCGCGGGCGGAGGCGGAGCTCGCCGCGCGCGAGGTGCGGCAGGAGGTGGCGCGCGCCCACTCCACGCTGCGCTCGGCGCTCGAACGGGCCGCGCGGCTGCGCGAGCAGGAGGCGGCAGCGCGCCGCTGGCTCGCGCAGGCGGAGCTCGCCTTCGACGGCGGCCTCTCCACTCCGCAGCCGGTCTTGCTCGCAGCGCTCGCCACCGCCCACGCCAGCGCCGAGCGCCTCGCCGCCGCGCGCGACGCGCAGCTGGCGCTGGCCGACCTGACCGTGGCGATCGGCGAGGATCCGCGCGCGGTGAAGTAGGCGGGTCGATCGAGGTCGAGGGGTCAAGGTCGAGGTCAAGGTCGAGGTCGGGGTCGGGGTCGAGGTCGGGGTCGCGGGTTTCGCAGGCTCGCGCCAGCCGGAGGCTGACACTGCGCCTGCCATCATAGGTTCGCTCTCTCGCGCGGAACCGTGACGTTCATGGCCGTCGTCTCCTTGCCGCTCGCGAAAGGAGCCGCCGGCCATGAACGACACGCTGTTTCCTCGGGTTTCCAGCTCTTCCACCTCCTCCTCTTCCTCGGTCTCTTCTTCGGTCTCTCCCGCTCTCCCTCATCACAGGTTGCTCGCCTACGGAGTCGCGGTGGAACTCCTGCTCGCGGTGCGCCGCGCCTCGGTCCGCGACGCGAAGCTGCGCGACGAGGCGCTCCGCTCAGCGAAGAGCGCTTGCCTC
>DASPZP010000287.1:0-3425 GCA_035636195.1 Anaeromyxobacteraceae bacterium | reverse complement strand
GCCAGCCTCGACCTTCTTCCTCACGTTCGCGAGATCCTGCGCCAGGTCGGGTGACTCGACGTGGCCCTCCGGATAGGCGGCGGCCCCGACGCAGAACCGCCAGCGCTCGCGCTCGCCGCGGATGAAGGCGACGAGCTCGCTGGCATAACGGAAGCCCTCCGGGTGCACCTCGAAGGCGCGCTGCCCGCGGGGCGGGTCGCCGCGAAGCGCGAGCACGTTCTGCACGCCGGCCGCCTGGAGCTCGTCGAGCACCTCGGCGATCTCGTCACGGGACGCGCCCACGCAGGTCATGTGCGCCACCGCCTCGACCTCCGACTCGCGCTTGAGCCGGGTGACGAGCTCGAGCGTGCGGGCGCGGGTCGAGCCGCCGGCGCCGTAGGTCACCGAGACGAAGGCTGGCCCGAGCGGCCGCAGGGCGTCCACCGCCTCGAACAGCTGGCGCACGCCGTCGTCGGTCTTGGGCGGGAAGAACTCGAAGGAGAAGACGGGTTCGCCGCGCTCGCGCGCGAAGCGCAGGATATCGGTGACCTTCACGGGCGACAGGTTACCATCGGAGCAGCATGAGCTCGACCGGGAAGCGACTGCGGTACATCACGCCCCAGGGGTTCCGGCGCCTCTCCGACGAGCACGGACGCATCTGGAGCGAGCTGCGGCCGCGGATCGTGGCCGAGGTCGAGGCCGCCGCCGCGCTCGGCGATCGCAGCGAGAACGCCGAGTACATCTACGGCAAGCGGAAGCTGCGTGAGCTCGACCGCCGGCTGCGCTTCCTCTCCACCCTGATGGACGACCTGACCGTCGTCGACCCTCGGCCGCACCCGAGCGGGAAGGCCTACTTCGGCGCCTGGGTCACGGTCGAGGGCGAGGACGGCGAGGAGCGCGTCTATCACCTCGTCGGGCCCGATGAGACCGACGCTGCTGCGGGCGCCATCAGCGTGGAAGCGCCGCTCGGGCGGGCGCTCCTCGGCAAGGCCGAGGGGGACGTGGCTCGCGTGGATCGTCCGTCAGGCGCGGCCGAGGTGACTGTGCTCCAGGTGGTCTGGGGCCCTCCCGGGCGTCCGCCCGGCCGGCGTTGACCTGCTCGTGGCGGCTGCCCCCCCGCCCACTCCATCCCTAGCCTGTGGTGGGCATGCTTCACCGATCGAGAGCCCGGATCCGAGACGCGGTGGCCCGCTCCACCGGGCCCGCCGTGCGGCACGTGCTGCGTCCGCTGGCGCAACGCGGGCATCTGCGGCCCGGTCCACTCGAGGGCGGCCGGCGCGTCCTCCTGTTGCAGCTCGACGGCCTGTCGATGCGCCGGCTCGAATGGGCGGTACGCGAGGGACACATGCCCTACCTCGCCCGCCGCCTCGCGCGCGGGCAGAGCGGTCTCCAGCGGGCGTACAGCGGCGCACCCGCCTCCACGCCCGCCTTCCAGGCTGGCCTGCTCTACGGGGTCTCGCCCAGCGTGCCGGGCTTCGTCTGGTACGACCGCCGCGACGGCCGGGAGGTGCGGATGGACCGCGCGACCGACGCCGCCGCCATCGAGGCGGCGCTGTCCGAGCGGAACCCACCCCTGCTCCGGGGCGGCACCTCCTACTTCTCCATCTTCAGCGGCGGCGCGGCGGTGCCGCACTTCTGCCTCTCTGGACTGGCCGGCGACTACGGGCTCGAGGCGCTCGCCGAAGGGTTCTCGGGCTGGGATGCGCTCGTGAGTGCGCTCGTCCACACGGTCACCGCCGCGCGCACCGCGGGCCGCCTCGCCTACGAGCTCGGCGCGGGGCTGTGGCAGGGGGCCGTCTGGTCGTTCACGCTCGGCCGCTGGAAGCACGAGCCGCGCTTCCTCCTCCACCGGCTCCTCGTCGGCGCCCTCATGCGCGAGCTGGCGGTGCAGGGCATCGTCATCGACGTCGCCCGCGGCGTGCCCATCGTCTATTGCGACCTGCTCGGCTTCGACGAGTTCGCGCACCGGCGGGGGCCCGACGCGCCCGAGGCCGTCTCACAGCTCCGCTCGATGGACCAGGCGCTGGCGGCGATCTTCGCCGCCGCCGAGGCCGTCCCCGAGCTGCGCTACGACGTCTTCGTCTTCTCCGACCACGGCCACATCGCGACGAAGCCCTTCGAGTCGTTCACCGGGCTCGCCTTGCACGAGTACCTGGCGCTCGCAGATGGCGGGGTGGCGGTGCCGCAGCGGCTCCCGCGCGAGGAGGCGGTGCGCCTCGCGCAGACGCGCTCGCTGCGGGCCACGCTCTCCACCTGGCCCGCTCCCTTGCGCGAGCCTCTGGGCGCGGCGCTCGACTGGCTCGAGCACGGCCTCATCGGCCACGCGCTCGGGTTCGTACGCTGCGACACGGTCGTGACGGCCGAGGCGGGCGATCTCGCCCACGTCTACTTCACGGACGAGGGGGAACCCATCGACTTCGAACGCGTGCAGCAGCGCCACCCGGGGGTGCTGGCCGCCTTGCGCGAGTCGCGAGCGGTCGGGATCGTCGTGGTGCGGAACGGCCGCCGCGGGGTGGCGATCGTGGCCGGGCAGGAGCTGGATCTGGAGCTGCGGAGCGACGTGGCTCGCCTCCCGCACCCGGATCCGGCCCTCCTCGCCACGTACCTGTCCGACCTCATCTCGCTGCCGCACTCCGGCGACCTGGTGGTGCTCGGCTGGCGCGGCTCCGGCGAGGTGCCGGTCGCCTACGCCTGGGAGTTCGGCTCGCACGGCGGAGTTGCCCCCGAGGAGCTCGAGACCTTCTTCGTCCACCCGCCCGGCTGCCGGCTGCGCTTCTCCGACGCCATCCGGCCCGACGGGCTGTACCGGCTCCTTCACGAGGCGTACCGGACGCCCCAGCGGGCGAGGCGGTCCGGGGAGGCCCACCGGTGGGCGTGAGGGTCATGTCGTGGAACATCCACGGAATGCGAGGCCGCGACGGCAAGTCCGATCCGGAGCGCGTCGCGCTCGTCATCGAGGAGGCGCGCGCCGACGTGGCGGGGTTGCAGGAAGTCGGCGCCCTCGGCGGGCCCGGAGAGCTGCTCGATCCAGCGGGCACGCTCGCCAAGCTGACGGGCCTCGCCCAGGCCTTCGGGCTCACCGAGCTGCGCGGCGGGTTCCCATACGGGAACTGCATCCTCTCGCGGTTTCCGCTCACCGCCAGCCGCAGCTACGACCTGTCGGTCCCGCGCTGCGAGAAGCGAGGGTGCCTGCGCGCCGACGTCGACCTCGGCGGCGCGGCGCTCCACGTGTTCAACGTGCACCTGGGCCTCGATCGTCAAGAGCGTCGGCGCCAGGCTGCGCAGCTCCTGTCGGCGGACATCCTGCGCGACGCGGCCCTCGCTTATCCGCTGGTGCTGGTGGGCGACTTCAACGCCTGGTCGAGCCGGTCGGCCGTCCCGCGCTGGATCCGACGCCAGCTCACGGACGCCGCCGTCGCCGCGCGCACCACGCGCGCCACCTTCCC
>DASPZP010000286.1:0-3334 GCA_035636195.1 Anaeromyxobacteraceae bacterium | reverse complement strand
GCTTGCGTACAGCAACAGTAACCGCCCAAGGACGTACGCCCGAGCCAGTAGTTCCCGAACCGGTGATGCGCCCGCGGCAGCTTTGTGCACGTACATGCGCGCGGTGGTGCTACGCTGAGTGGATGGCACGTCATCGTGCACCGTCAGCACGGCGAGTTGGTACGTGCGTGGTCGTGTTTGCACTCCTCGCGATGGCGTGCGGCGGGATGGCTGACGCGCCCGTTCCGACGATCACCGTCCAGCATAAGTATGGCTCCCCAGACGATGAGTACGTCGCGATCGCGGAGGTCGTGCCCGGCTTCGCTGGTCTCTATCTCGACCCAGACCACACTCTCGTGATGATGCTCGTCGACGCATCCCAAGCGAACCGCGCACGGATCGGTGTCACGCAAGTCTTCGGTGACGACACATCGAATGCGCGGGTTCACGCTGCCAAGTTCGACTCGATTCAGCTCGTCGGGTGGAAGTACTCGTTCGGCATGTCTTGTTGGCTCACTGGTGTGGTCGCCCTCGATGCCGACGAGGTTCGCAACTTGGTCGTCGTCGGAGCGACCGCGGATGCGTCGCCGGACGCGATCCACGCGTGTGCGTCAGCCCAGGGGATACCCGCCGACGCGTTAGACATCGTCGCAGACGCACCGGTGGTCTTGCAGTAGCGACATCCGTGTCGCGCGGGCACCCAGGTTCGTCGCGCACGGTACTTCTGCCGGGCGTGGTAGGCAGAGGGCGTTCAGGACGTCCCGCGGCCCGTAGCGGCCGCTGGAAGCGTCCAGCGCGGCCCCGCGGGAGCTACCGCAGTCGCGCCGAGCGCATTCGGAACGGGCGCGTATTTCACCCGGCTTCTACCCGACGCCCGCCGCCCGAAAGCGGAAGGGCCGGCCCCCCAGGGTTTCCGCGAGACGACCGGCCCTTCGAAATGGGCGCTGCAGGTTTCGAACCTGCGACCCCAGCCGTGTGAAGGCTGTGCTCTACCGCTGAGCTAAGCGCCCTGCCCGAAAACGGTCGCGGAGTATGCCGATCGCTCCCCTGGGTGTCAACGCGAACCGTCCCCGCGGCCGCGAGCGTGTGCCGAGCCGCCGTGAAGGTCGGCGTTGCGGTCGAGCTGCTCGGAGATCTCGCGCGTCTTGCGACGGAGCCGCGCCACCTGCTTGCGCAGCTCGGCATAGTCCGGCCGGGCGGCCAGCCCCGCGGCGTGGAGCGCCCGCTCCTGCACCGACTCGAAGGCGTGCAGGCCGCGCTGGGCGAGGCCGACCGCGCGGGCCATCACCTCCTGCCCGCGCCGATCGGAGAGGACGGCGCCGGCGGCGCGGCCTACCACCTTCGTGCCCTGCTCGAGCAGCGTCTCGGCCAGGCTCTTCTTCACGGCGCCTCCCCCTCGTCGACGAACTCGGTCGCGATCGTCGCCAGCGCGGCGTCGACGAGGTGACGATAACCGGCCCGGCGCACGAGTGCCTGCAGGTCGCCCTCGACGCGGAGGAGGCCGGACAGGGCCGCTCGCACCGGATCCTCGCCGCGGACGAGCGACTTCCACACGCGGTAGGGCGCTCGCACCACGTAAGCCGGCTCGAGCTCCCAGATCTCCTCCTCGTCCGGGAGGACGCGCACCTCGCACAGGGCGCCGCCCGCCTGCCGGCCGTAAACGGCGAACGGTTGGGAGAGGTGGGGCGGCTCGGCGGCGATGACGGCCGCCAGATCGGGGCCGAGCCCTCGCAGCGCCTGCGGCAGCTCCGGTTGGCGGTTCACCGCCTCGACCACCGCGCGCAGCCACGCCTCGGACGGGAAACGCACTACCCCCTCCTCAACCAGCCGAAGAGCCCTCCGCCGCGCCGCACCTCGCGCTCTCCCGCCTGCGCGCCGTGCCGCGCCGCCTGCTCGGCCAGCGCGCGCCGCAGCGCCTCGGGGGTGTCTCGGGTCGCGAAGCCGATCTCGCGCATCCCCTGCTCCGGATCGTCGAAGGTCACCTTGAGCAGGCACTCCTCGTCGAGCTTGAAGTCGACCCGCCGGCCCGTGGCGGCCGCGGGCAGCCGGATGGATCCCAGGAACTCGTCGTCGATGATGTCGTCCGAATCGCCCTGGTAGATGTCGAGCTCGATGGGCTGGCCCGGCTCGCGCGGCGGAGGCAACCGGAACGAGCGCGAGCACGGGATGGCGTTGTTCTTCTCCAGCAGGCGCCGGAAGCGGTTCTGCGGCGTCGAGACGCCGATGGGCATCGACAGCACGTCGACCAGCGTCACCGAGTCGATCTGGTCGAGCGAGTCGCCGAGGAGCGCAGCGCCGAGCGCCACGCACTCGTCGGGGTGGACGCCCTTGCGCGCCGACTTGCCGAAGTGCTGCCGGATCTTCTCCTGCACGAGCGGCATGCGCGACTGGCCGCCGACCAGGATCACCTCGTCGATGTCGGAGGGGCTGATGCCCTTCTCCTCCAGCACCTGGTCGCAGATCTGGAAGGTCCGGTCGACGAGGTCGACGGTCAGCTCGTCGAGCTGACCCCGCGAGAGCGGCAGGCGGAGATCGAGCGGGCGGCCCTTCTTCTCCTCGATGTAGGGCAGCTCGATGGCGACGTTGGGGATGAGGGTGAGGTCGATCTTGGCCGCCTCGGCCGCGCCCTTGATGCGCTGCATCGCGATGGGCGAGCCGGCCAGATCGATCTTGTGCTCCCGCCAGAACGCCTCCAGCGCGAAGTCGATGATGCGGTTGTCGAAGTCGCCGCCGCCGAGGAAGGTGTCGCCCCCCGTGGCGAGCACCTCGAAGACGTTCTGCGAGACCTGCAGGACCGACACGTCGAAGGTGCCGCCGCCCAGGTCGTAGACGAGCACCTTCTGGTCGAGGCCGCGGTTGAACCCGTAAGCGAGCGCGGCCGCGGTCGGCTCGTTCACGATGCGCTTCACCTCGAAGCCGGCCAGCCGGCCCGCCTCCTTCACCGCCTGGCGCTGGTTGTCGTTGTAGTAGGCGGGGACCGAGATGACCGCCTCGTCCATCCGCCTGCCGAGGAAGGCCTCGGCGATCTTCTTCACGTGGCCGAGCACGAGCGCGGAGACCTGGGCGAGCGCCCTCACCTCGGCGCCGAGCATCACCGCCGCCTCGCCGCTCGGACCCTCGACGATGTCGTACGAGTAATAGCTGCGCAGCTCCTGCACGACCTTCGAGTTGAACTTCCGCCCGATGAGCCGCTTCGCCCCGTAGATGGTGTTCTTCGGGTTCGTGACCATCTGGTCCTTGGCCACGCCACCGACGAGGAAGTCGCCCTTCTCGCTGAGCGCGACGACGCTCGGGAGAACCAGGCTGCCCTTGTCAGTGGGCACGACGCGCGGGATGCGGTTGCGCACGTGCGCGA
>DASPZP010000285.1:0-5629 GCA_035636195.1 Anaeromyxobacteraceae bacterium | reverse complement strand
ACCGATAGGCGATCGGCCGAGACGGCCACGCTCCAGACCTGCCCGGTCACGTTGTCGGCGAAGAAGTAGCGCCCCCGCTCCGAGGCGGGCCAGCCAGGGGCGTCCACGATGGCGCCGCCCGTGATGGACTGACAGTCGCCGTCGATCCCACCTGACGCGGCCCCGTGCCGGCAGTGGTAGACGGGATCCACGCAGTCCCCCGTGTCGGGCACGACCTCGCGGCACTTCGAGGTGGGCCAGCCGTGCGGCCCCTCGCGCCAGGGCCAGCCGTGGTGGCGCCCCGCGACCGCCACGTCGATCTCCTCGTAGGTGGATTCACCGACGTCCCCCACCCAGAGCCGGCCGGTCTGCGGATCGAACCAGAAGCGCCACGGGTTGCGGAACCCCCAGGCCCAGATCTCCGGGCGCGGGGGAGCCAGCGCTGCGCCGATCGCGGCACCGCAGACGTCCCCGCACGCGGTCGCGGGCGCGACGCCCGCCAGCGGGTTGTCGGCGGCGGCGGTCCCATCGTCGAGGTTCACCCGCAGGATCTTTCCGTTCGCATTGGAGAGGCAGGTCGCGAAGAAGTTGTCGGGGGTGCGCGGGGGTTCGGGTGGCGCGCCCGTGTTGCAGCCGGAGTCGCCCACGCCGACGTAGAGCTTCCCGTCCGGCCCCACCGCCAGCGCCCCGCCGTCGTGGTTCGCGGGGCCGCGCAGCCCGCTCACGAGGACCTTCAGCGCGGATTCGACCTTCCCGTCCTGACCGAGCGCGAGCTTGCCGTCCGCGCCCAGGACCGTGGACACCACCCGGTTGCGGTCGAGGTCCGTGCCGCCCGAGGCGCTGGAGCGGGAGTAGTAGAAGAACAGGCGGCGGTTCGTCGCGAAGTCGGGGTCCACGGCGACGCCCCGTCGGCTCGACGAGGGGAGCCTTCGGGTACCGGACGTCGACGTTCACGAGCTGAATTTCCACGGCTCCCTCCCTGGACGAAGCTGGCCGTCCGGCGAGGCGGACCACCGCCTGCGACAACGATAGGGCGCAGGGCGATGAGCGGCAGCCGGCGTCGGCGGGCCTCGCTTCGTGCGCCCGCTCGTCGCGCCCCTTCTGGCGCGCCCGAAGGCGCGGCGGTGTGCGGTGGAGGTCGGAGGAGGCGGGCTCGGCGATCATGCCATGCCCGCGCGCGACCTTGCCTCCGCGTGTATCATCGACCCATCGTGGCGCACCGCGTCTGCCCCTGGTGGCTCGGCTACTTTCTCGTCACCCCGCTGCGGCGGCTCTGGCAGGACCCGCTCAAGATCCTCTCGCCCTACCTGACCACCGGCGCGAGAGTGCTCGAGCCGGGTCCGGGCATGGGCTTCTTCACGCTCGACCTTGCGCGGCTCGTCGGTCCTACGGGCCGGGTCATCGCCATCGACCTCCAGCCGAAGATGCTCGACGCGCTCCGCAGGAGGGCCCAGCGCGCCGGGCTCGAAGGACGCATCGAGACGCGTCGGGCCAGCGAGTCCAGCCTCGAGGTCGATGACCTGGCCGGGGAGGTCGACTTCGCGCTCGCGTTCGCGGTCGTGCACGAGCTCGCCGACGTGAGCGCCTTCTTCAGGGACGTGGCGAAGGCGCTGGTGCCGGGCGGGCGGCTGCTCGTGGCCGAGCCGCGTGGCCACGTCTCCGAAGAGGAGCTGGCGAAGTCGCTCGAGTCGGCAGCGGCCGCGGGGCTCCGCCTCGCCGAGCGCCCTGCCATCCGTGGCAGCCGGACGGCATTGCTCGTTCGGGAGTAGCCGCCCCGTCCCGCGCACCTCACCGGATCTTCACCCCCAGCGCGAGCCCCTCCGCCGTAGGCAGCATGGTCGCGCGGAACCGCCCGCCGCGCGCCAGGCGCTCGGCGAACGCGCGCAGGGGCGCCACCGCCTTCGCGTCCTCCCCGGACGGCGCCGCCTCGTGGATGTGCCCGAAGGCGAAGGCATTGTCGCCGAGCACGATCCCGCCCACCCGTAGATTTCGCTCGGCCCAGTCGAGGTACGCCGGATAGCCCTGCTTGTCCGCGTCGATGAAGACGAGGTCGAACGGTCCCTCGCGCTCGATCGAGGGGAGGAGCCCGAGGGCCTCGCCGACGTGGATCCGCACCTGCGCGGCCACGCCGGCCTGCTGGAAGGAGCGGCGCGCCACGTCCGCCCGGCCCGGGTCGAGCTCGAACGTGTGCAGGATCCCCTCCTCGCCGATGCCGCGCGCCAGGCAGACGCCGCTGTAGCCGCCCAGCGTGCCGATCTCGACCGCCCTCCGGGCGCCGGCGGCGCGCGCGAGCACCTCCAGGTGCAGCCCATCCATGGGTCCGACCGCGATGCGGGGCAGCCCCTCGCGCTCGGACCGCTCGCGGACCTCGCGCAGCACCTCGTCCTCGGGCTGGAAGACCGCTTCCGCCCAGCGCCCGAGCGCCGGATCGCCTTGCCCGAATCCCTTCACCGGTGGAGAACCCATGCGCTCCTCCCTACTGCGACGCCCTGTCGAGCTGCTCGCGCCGGGCGCGAAGCGCGGCGAGCACCTGGCCGTCGCGCAGCGCGGCGGGCAGCGTGCCGGCGAAGGCGAGCGCCTCGTCGAGGGCCGCGGCCTGCGCGGCGCGGTCGCCCTGGCGCTCCAGCACCCTCGCGGCGAGCTGGTAGACCTTCAGCTTGCGCGGCCCGTAGGCGAGCCGGAGCGCTCGCTCCACCGCGGCGCGCGCCTCGTCGAGCCGGCCGAGGTCGAGGAGCAGCGCCGCCCGTCGCGCGGGCGGGTTGTAGTCGGCCGGGAGGTCCTTCTCGCTCGCCTCGAGCGCTGGCAGCGCCCGGGCCGGATCGGCGCAGGCGCGCGCCGCCGCGACGCGCATCCCGTCGAGCGCCGCGCGCGCCTCGGGCGTCCTCGCCCGGCGCCCGTCGTCCTCCAGGAACATCCACCAGCGGCGGGCGAGCTCTCGCGCGCCGCGCTCGTCTCCCGCCACCCCGCGCGCGTCGACGAGGGCGTCGAAGAGCCCGGCCCGGTCGTCGGCGAGGAGCCCGGGGAGCGCGACTGCCTCCCGCGCCAGCGGCTCGAGCGTCGAGAGCGCGCGGGGACGCCAGAGCGCGTCGGCCGGGGCGGCGAGCGCGCAGCCGAGGCCGGTCGCCACCGCGTTCGCGAAAGAGGCGCCGCGCGGCAGGCGGCGCGCCTCGTCGCGCGCGGCCTCGGCGCAGGCTTGCTGGCTCCCGGCCGCGGACAGCGCGAGCACGAGCGATTCGACCGCGCGCGGCCGCCGCGACCAGCGCGGACCGGCGCGGGCGAGCGCCTGGAGATAGGCCGGGACGGCATCGTCCAATCGGCCCTCGGCCTGCGCCCGGTCGGCGCGCGCCAGGATCTCCTCCGGACCGCTCCGCCGCCGCCGCTGGGCATCGGCGAGGAGCCGCTCCAGCTGCGCCGCGCTGGCGCTGCCGAGCCACTTCAGGATCGGCTCCCCGCTGCGCGGGTCGATGACGAGGAAGGTCGGGTAGGACTGGATGGGGAAGCGCTCCAGGAAGGCGGCGTTCCGCGGTTGCTCGGTGTCGATGGAGAGCCAGACGAACCGCCCGGCGCGCCGCGTGCGCCGCACGTCCGGGAGGACGTTCGCGCGCATGAAGCGGCAGGTGTGTCACCAGGGCGCCCAGCCGTCGACGAAGATGGGCAGGCCCTTCGCCCTGGCGAGCGCGAGCGCGCGCGGCCAGTCGTCCTCGATGATGGGCGCGGGCGCTCGGGCGGCCCCGAGCCCCGGGGTGGCGATGAGGAGGAGCACGCTGAGGAGGACGGTGCGCAACGGCCTTCTCCTAGTCGAAGCAGGCCGGGAGTTCATCTCCCGACGCACCGCACGATCCTACTTCTCCTTCAAGCTCAGGCCGAGCGTGAACCGCGCCACCGGCTCTTCGCCGTACTTCTTGGGCACGGTCGCCACGACCTGGACCGGGATGGTGACGCGCTCGCCGGTGCGAGCGGCCTCCTCGACCGCTTCCCGGATCCGGCCGCCGTCACGGGTGCGGAAGACGACGTCGCCGTCGGCCCGCTTCAGGAACTCCGCGTGCGCGTCCTTGAAGATGAGCTTCACCTGGCGGTGCCGCGACAGGATGAGGCGGGTGGCGTTCAGCCCCGCGGCGAGGTCGGCCCCGGCGTGGAGCGCGCCGAAGTACATCGAGCCGAGGTGGTTCTTCGAGCGGTAGCCGAGCGGGATCTCGATGGCGCAGCCGTCCTCGTCGAGCTCGAGCACCCGCGGGCCGAGGAAGAGCAGGACCGGGATCTTGAGGCCGAGCAGTCGGACGAGCGCCGTTTCCTTGAGGAGCACGGCCGAACCATACCAACCGTCGCCCCGGCCGGCGTGGAAAGCGGGGGACGACGGTCGCCGCTATGTGGGAGCGGTGCTGGAAGGCTTCCACCCGCTCGTGGCGCGCTGGTTCGAGGCGCGCTTCGAGACGCCCACCGAGCCGCAGGAGGCGGGCTGGCCCGCCATCCAGGCGGGGCGGGACACGCTCATCTCGGCGCCCACCGGCTCCGGGAAGACGCTGGCCGCCTTCCTCGCGTGCCTGGACGGGCTCGTCCGGCAGGGCCTCGACGGCGCGCTCCGCGACGAGACGGCGGTCCTGTACGTGTCGCCGCTCAAGGCGCTCGGGAACGACATCGAGAAGAACCTGGCAGAGCCGCTCGCCGAGCTCTGTGCCGCCGCCGCCGCCGAGGGGCTGGCGCTCCCCCCGGTGCGGGTCATGGTGCGGAGCGGCGACACGCCGTCCGCCCGCCGGCAGGCCATGCTCCGCCACCCGCCGCATGTCCTCGTCACCACGCCGGAGTCCTTCTACCTGCTGCTCACCAGCGCGCGGGGCCGGGAGCTCCTCCGGACCGTCCGCACGGTGGTCTGCGACGAGATCCACGCCGTGGCGCGGGACAAGCGCGGTGCCCACCTCGCCCTCTCGCTGGAGCGACTGGAGGCGCTCACGGTGGAGCGCCCCCAGCGCATCGGCCTCTCCGCCACCCAGCGGCCCATCGAGGAGGTGGCGCGCTTCCTCGTCGGCGCCGGCCGCGTCGGCGAGGACGGCAGGCCCGACTGCGCGATCGTCGAGGTCGGCCGCCGGCGCGCGTTCGACCTCGCCGTGGAGATCCCCCGGGACGAGCTCTGGGGAGTCGCCTCGAAGGAGCTGTGGGCGGAGACCTACGACCGGGTGGCGGAGCTCGTGCGGGCGCACCGCACCACCCTCGTCTTCGCGAACACCCGGCGGCTCGCCGAGCGGGCCGCGCACGCGCTCGGGGAGCGGCTCGGTCCCGACGCGGTGGCGGCGCACCACGGCAGCCTGGCGCGCGCCCGCCGGATCGACGCCGAGGAGCGCCTGAAGGACGGGCGGCTCCGCTGCGTGGTGGCGACCGCCTCCCTGGAGCTCGGCATCGACGTCGGCTCGGTGGAGCTGGTGGTGCAGCTGGGCTCGCCCGGGGCGATCGCGACCGGCGTGCAGCGCGTCGGCCGGGCCGGCCACTGGCGCGGCGCCGTGCCGAAGGGCCGGCTCTTCCCGCTCTCCCGCGACGAGCTCGTCGAGTGCGCCGCGTTCGTGCGCGCCGCCCGGCAGGGCCGCATCGAGGAGACCGCCATCCCCGCCCATCCGCTCGACGTGCTGGCGCAGCAGCTCGTGGCCGAGGCGGCCAGCGC
>DASPZP010000284.1:0-7867 GCA_035636195.1 Anaeromyxobacteraceae bacterium | reverse complement strand
AACAGCATGCTCGGCCTGGGGGCTTCGCTGGCCCCGGGGACGACCGCTCAGAACTACGCGGACTTCCTCTCCGCCGCGCCGTAGCGAGCTCTCGGCGTTCGATGGTCCAGGCACCCTGCCTCCCGAGGCAGGGTGCCTCTTGCGCCTGACCTCGTACGACGCGCCACCTGCGACAGTCGTTGAAACAGATCGTCTCACGGATTGTTTCACCGTTTCGAGCCCCCCCCGTCTGGCTGGCTGTCAGCCACGGCCGCCGCAGAGCAGCTGCGCCGATCGCACGGTCTGCGCCACCCACGCGATCCCTTCGTGCTCCTCACCGAAGGTCGCGACACGCAGAGGCGCGCCCATCCGTTCGATGATCGCCGCGAAGCCCATGGCCTCGACCTCGACCGCCCAGGAAGTCGTGACGACTGCCATGGCCGCGATGCGAAAAGCCGGGTCGATCACCACCTTGCGCCAAAAGCCTCTGACACTGGGTGCTACCTCGCAGATCCGCTCCGCCAGCACGAACACCATGCCTATGGGACCGCGCGCGGAGGCGGCGAGGGCGCAGGACAGGCACTCGCCCTGCATCTCCGGTAAGAGCAGGTGCGGCCACTCGTATCGGGCGATCACGAGGCCGGGTGCTCGAGTCTCGACGACGGGGCACTCTGCGGCCATGACAGATGAGCAAGCACGTCGCGTGCCGTCTGGAGTCGGCGCGGCGGAGACGTGTCGAGCTCACGGCGCGGCGAGTCCCCATCGCAGGGCGCCGAGGCTCACCGAGGCAATGCCCAGCCACAGCGCCATCCCGTGGAGGAGAGGCCGCGCGCCGACCTGTCGCAGCGCGCTGCGCGAGAGGCCGGCGCCGACCAGGAACAGGGTCAGCACGAGTGCACGCTTCGCGACCTCGGCCACCACGTGGCCGGCAGGGCGCAAGGCGGGCAGGAGTGTCGTGACAGCTGCCACCACCAGGAAGCCTAGGATGAACCAGGGCCGCGACGGCCGGCGCACCGCGTTCTCCCCGCGCGAGCCCTGGAGCAAGCCGAGGCCCAGGGTCACCGGCACGATCCAGAGCGCGCGGGCGAGCTTGATGGACGTCGCCACCTCGAGCGCCCGCTGGCCGTACTGGAGAGCGGCTCCGACCACCGAGCTCGTGTCGTGGATGGCGAGGGCTGCCCAGAGGCCGAACCTTCCCTGGTCGAGCCCAGCCCAGTGGCCGAGCGGCGGAAAGAGCAGGAGCGCAACGCCGTTCAGCAAGAAGACCACAGCCAGGGAAACGGAGACCTCGTGGTCCTCCGCACCGAGCACGGGGGCAGCGGCGGCGATGGCGCTCCCGCCGCAGATGGCCGTTCCGATGGTGACGAGGAGGGCGGTCCTGCCCTCCACACGAAAGGCCCGCGAGAAGAGCCAGCCAGCGCCGAGGCATGCCGCGATGCTGACGAGCGTGTAGCCGAAGCCGGTCGCGCCGGCGCGCGCGACGACGAAGAGGTCCATGGCGCCTCCCAGGCCGACCACCGCCGCAGGGAGCAAGACCCTGGACATGCGTCGCGTGGCGCCGGCGTAGGGGTTACCGACGGCGAGCGCCAGTGCCGCGCCCAGGAGCAGCGCGGCGGCAGCCGACACCGCCGGAAGGCACGCCAACATGGCGCCAGCCGGGATGGCGAGCCGGCCCAGCTGTGTCGGCAAGCGCTCGGAGGCCTCGGAGAGGCTCATCTCCGGTTCGAGCCCGCGACGCTCGAAAGGGTGCGCGGAGGTGCTGCGGCGTCGGGCCGCATCATGGGCGCGCCGAGATGTGCACCGAAGCCACGTGCGACGCGAGAGGCTCTCGGGCCGCGCCGGGGATAGAGTGATGTCCGTGCTGCCCTGGTGGCTTCCCTTCGGTGAGGTGCCTGAGATCGAGGCGGTGGAACTGGCGAAGCGCCTGCGCGGTCCGGCACCGCCTCA
The DNA here is from genome assembly GCA_035636195.1 of Anaeromyxobacteraceae bacterium. Lineage (GTDB taxonomy): Bacteria > Myxococcota > Myxococcia > Myxococcales > Anaeromyxobacteraceae > Anaeromyxobacter_A. The sequence goes on along the minus strand of DASPZP010000284.1, from coordinate 5,941 downwards.
ACTGCTCGATGTCCGCACGCGCAGCGAATGGCGCCAAGGGCACATCGCACGGTCGCTCAACGTCCCGATCCAGGAGCTGTCGTCGCGGATCGCCTCGCTGGAGCTCGACCGCTCGCGCCCGATCATCGCGATCTGTCTCTCGGGGCATCGGAGCATCCCGGCCGTCCGCTTCCTCTCGCGCCGAGGCTACGTGCAAGTCCAGCAGCTCGGCGGGGGAATGCTGGCGTGGAGGCGCAGCCGGCTGCCAGAAGACCGGTAGTGGCACGAAACGAGCGTCCCCATCTGCGACGCCGTCGCCGCGCACCTCGAGTCGTAGGAGCGTAGGCGCGTCGACTGCGCTCGATGACACGACGGTGGAAGTTGGCTAAGATGCCAAGTAGCCATGGACGATCGCAAAGAGAAGTACCAGGCACGTGCCGAGATCTTGAAGGCGATGGCGCACCCGAGCCGGCTCAGGATGCTCGACGCGCTGAAGAGCGGGGAGCTCTGCGTCGGTGAGCTTCAGGAGCTCGTCCGCTCGGATCTGTCGACCGTTTCACGTCACCTCTCGGTGATGCGCGCCGCTGGCCTCCTTTCCTCACGCCGTGAGGCCAATCAGATCTTCTACGCGCTGCGCGTTCCCTGCGTCCTGAAGACGTTCGAATGCATCGAGGCCGTCCTGCGCGAGGACGCGCGCAGCGCGCGCAAGCTCGCCACGAGGGCGTCATGAGCGCGCCGGCCCGGCAGCGGCTCGAGGCGGCAGAAGCCGACTCGGCCTCCGGGCGCCAGCCGTCCGGCGCTGGCCGCACCACGGCGATGCACGTCCTCGCGCTCGCGGCCTGGGTCGCGCTGTACATGCTGAACGGCCAGGCCTCCGAATGGCTCGCGTTCAGGGTCATCGCGCTCTCCCGTACTTCGCGTCTCGGGAGCGCTCTCGCGTTCTTCCTCTACGAGGTCCCGAAGGTCCTGCTGCTGCTCGTGCTGGTGGTGTTCGTGGTGGGGGTCATCCGGTCGTTCTTCACCCCCGAACGCACCCGGAGCCTGCTGGCGGGGCGGCGAGAAGCGGCGGGGAACGTGCTCGCGGCCCTGCTCGGGGTCGTGACGCCGTTCTGCTCCTGCTCGGCGGTGCCGCTCTTCATCGGGTTCGTCGAGGCGGGGATCCCGCTCGGCGTCACGCTGTCCTTTCTCATCTCCGCTCCCATGGTGAACGAGGTGGCGCTCGTCCTGCTCTTCGGGCTCTTTGGCTGGAAGGTCGCTGCGCTGTACCTGGGGACCGGCCTCGTCATCGCGATCGGAGCAGGCTTCATCCTCGGGCGCATGCGGCTCGAGCGCTTCGTCGAGCCGTGGGTCTACGAGATGACGGCCGCCCAGGCCGCGTCCGACGACGCGCAGGTGCCCTTCGAAGAGCGACTCACCAGAGGGCGCCAGGCCATTCGCGAGATCGTCGGCAAGGTTTGGCCCTACGTGGTGGCGGGCATCGCGGTCGGCGCCGGGATCCACGGCTACGTGCCGGAAGGCGTGCTGGCCGGGATCATGGGCCGGTCGGCGTGGTGGTCGGTTCCGGCGGCCGTCCTGCTCGGCGTGCCCATGTACTCGAATGCCGCCGGCATCATTCCCGTCGTCCAGGCGCTCCTCGAGAAGGGCGCCGCGCTCGGAACCGTGCTCGCCTTCATGATGGCCGTCATCGGGCTCTCGTTGCCCGAGACGATCATCCTTCGCCGCGTGCTGCGTCCGCCGCTCATCGCCGCGTTCGTCGGCGTCGTGGCCGTCGGCATCCTCGCGGTCGGCTATCTGTTCAACGCAGTCCTTTGAGGAGAGACGGCATGAAGATCCAGGTGCTCGGGACCGGCTGCGCCAAGTGCAAGCAGCTCACCGCGAACGCGCAGGCCGCCATCGCCGAGGCGGGCCTCGCCGCTTCGGTGGAGAAGGTGGAGGATCTTCGCGAGATCATGAAGTTCGGCGTCATGACCACCCCTGCGCTCGTCATCGACGGGAAGGTGCGTGCGGCGGGGAAGGTGCTGAGCCCAGCCGACATCAGAGTCCTCCTCGCGAAATATCGGGAGCCCGTGTAGAGGGAACCGCTTGCCGCAGCAGCGTGCTCTCACCAAGGGATTCCATCCAGCGAGGCGCCATGGCACGACCCGGAGCGCAGGCGGCGGAGGCTGACGCGGTGCGGGGGCTTGAGTCGCTCTCCAAGGAGGAGCTCGTCCGGATCATCGCGGACGATGCGAAGAACTGGCTCGCCCACGACGGGCTCTGGTTCCAGGCGGTGGAAGCGGCGCACGGGATGGACGCCGCCATCGCAGCGGACCGTGCGGCGTGGGAGCGCTTCACGGTCGTCGAGGCCCGCCGCATCATGGAGCGCCTCGGCCTGGCAGCTGGTGGCGGCATCCCGGCGCTGCTCGAGTGCCTGAAGCACCGGTTCTACGCCCGGCTCAATGCACAGGAGGTGACGGAGATCTCCGCGGAGCGGGCCGTCTTCGTCATGCGCGACTGTCGCGTGCAGTCGGCCCGCCGCCGCAAGGGCCTGCCGGAATTTCCCTGCAAGTCTGTGGGCTTGGTGGAGTATGCCGAATTCGCGAAGGCCGTCGATCCCCGCCTCCGCACGCGGTGCATCAGCTGTCCGCCCGACCCGCACGGCGGCGACTTCGCCTGCGCCTGGGAGTTCAGCCTGGACACGGCAGCGCGCTGACCGTCTTGGAAAGGTGGCCGAACCCGCGAGGACCGCCGTGGCTCACACGCACGACCAGGGGAGGTTCGCCGGCCATGAGTGAGTTCGACGCCAGGGCGAGGACTTGGGATACCGACTCGCAAAAGGTGAGCCGCGCGCGGCGCGTCGCCGAGGCGATCGCGGAGCGTGTACCTGGGCTCTCGCGCATGAACGTCCTCGAGTACGGGAGCGGCACCGGACTGCTCGGGTTCGCGCTCCGCTGCCGCGTCGCCTCGATGACGCTGGCCGACAACTCACGAGAGATGACCGCGGTCGCGCGCGAGAAGATCGCGGTGATCGGAGCCGCCAACGTCAGCGCCGTGCAGCTCGACCTCACGTCCGGCCAAACTCCTGACGAACAGTATGATGTCGTCTGTACGCTGCTGACGCTGCATCATGTCCAGGACGTTCCAGCCCTTCTCCGCAAGTTCCACACGCTCATCGCACCAGCAGGCTATGTGTGCGTCGCGGACCTCGACGAGGAGGACGGCTCGTTTCACGGGGAGGGGTTCGGGGGTCACAACGGCTTCCGCCGCGCCACGATGGCCTCGTGGCTCACCGAGGCTGGTTTCCGCGACGTTCACCTGGAGAGCGCGTTCGAGATCGAGAAGCAGACGCCAGCCGGAGTCCACCGCTACCCCGTCTTCCTCGCGACCGCCACGCGGTCCTGAGTGTCGGCGAAGCGCGTCACGGAGGTTCGATCCCGGAGCGTCGCGCTCTCCGGCAAGGCCGACGGCTCGGACGCGCTGGAGCCGCTGGCCCGCTTCACCAGCAACCCCGCCGGCGCGGTGGTGGCGGGGGAGGTGCGCTCACTGGCGCAGCGCTCGAAGGCGGCCGCCGCGCGCACCGAGCAGCTCATTCGCCAATCGGTGGAGGAGGTCGCCTCGGGCGAGCGGGTCACCGCGCGCGCCTCGGGGGAGCTGGGCCAGATCGTCGCGGCGGTGACGCAGGCGAGCGGGGTCATGGGCGAGGCCACCCGCGGCGCGCGCGAGCAGGGCGAGGCCGTCGCCCGCATCGGTGCCGCGATGGACCGGCTCGAGGCGGCGGCGGGTGGGAGCGCCTCCGGTGCGGAGGCCTCGGCGGCTGCGGCGGAGGAGCTGTCCGGACAGGCGGCGGAGCTGGCGGCGCTGGTCGCCACGTTCCGGCTCCCGGAGGAGACCAGAGTGCGATCGGCGGACGCCGCCGCTTGATCTTGCCGAGGCCGCGCAGGGCCCGCACGACCCAGCTACAGCTCCGGAAGCTCGAGCGCGCGCTCGAGGACGGTGCGGCAGCACCCGCCTTCTGACCACCGGTATGTCCATCACGACCCATGAGTCGTGGCATTTGGCCGCGGACCTGCCGGCACCGCAAAAAGACCAGCGGCACCCGGCGGTAGCGGCCGGTGACAAGGAGCATTGCGACCGCGTTGGGCGCACTCCCTCGCGCGTGGGGTAGAAGCCGCACCGAGTTCCTGGGATGGTGGAGTACTGGTAGGCGGAGCGGGGGTGGGGGTGGGCGATTCCCGGGCAGGGTGTGCTCCGGGCACAGGTCCCACTCAGACGCGCCGGGAACGGAGGAGGAACGCATGTCGCGCCCGATGAGCACCACGAAGACCGGCTTCAGCGGCGACGTCGGCAGCCTGCCGCTCGTGGACCTCTTGCAGGTCTGGTCCATGAACCGCTTCTCGGGCCTGGTCACGGTCTCGTTCGAAGGCCGCGCGGGACAGCTCTACTTCATCGACGGACAGATCGTGCACGCGGAGGCGGATGGCCAGCTCGGTGAGCCCGCCGCACGGGCGATCATCGGCTGGCCCGAGGGATCATTCGAGCTCTTCCCCAACACGACCACGCTCCACCGCACCATCAAGAAGGTGGTCACGCACCTCCTCCTCGACGCTCACCAAGCGCTCGATGAGACGCGGCAGTCGGTGCCCCCAACGGCCCTCCCCACCGTCACGGCGACTCGAGAGCCGCCGCCGCCGAGCGTGCTCGACCGGATCCGGGCGCTCCGTGGCGTGATGCAGGTCGCCCGCTTCGGTCAGGATGGTCGCACGTCGGGGCCGCAGGGAGCCGGAGCCGAGCAGCTGGCGGCGAAGGGGCTCTACCTCGCCATGACGCATGCCGCGGCGGTCGCGTCCGCGTTCGGGCTCGGTGAGCTCGGTGTCGCGGCCCTGTGCGGCCGCCGAGACTCCTTCGTGGTGGTCCACCGTGCCGGGAACTACCTCGGCGTAGCCATCGCGCCCGGCGCGCCGGTCGAGCCGATCGTCGGTCAGCTGCGCGCGCTCCTCTCGCGCAAGCCGGCGACCTCGCCATGAAGAACGCTCCCGAGCAGCAGGCGGCGCTCCACCAGCTCGCTGCGATCCCGGGGGTCGTCGGCGCCCTCGTCTTCGACGCTGGGGGCGAGATCGAGGCCTCCGCCTTCCCGGCGGTCTTCGATACCGGAGCGCTGACGAAGCTCGCCGCGCAGCTCAGCTCGGATATGTATTTCCAGCAGTGGCTGACCGGCGACGAAGCCGCGCTCTCGCTGCGCTTCCTCGATGGATACGTCGCGGTGAGGGCGCTCGGTGAGGCATGGGCCCTCGTGCTTTGCACGGCCCAAGCCAACGAGCAGCTGCTCTCGATGTCGCTCACGCAGCTCGTGCGCCGGCTCAAGGCGACCGGTGGCGCAGGCATGCCGCCTGCGCGAGCGCCGCAACCGCTGGCGCCCACGGTGCTCGACCGGCTCCATGCCATCGCTCGCGACGAACTGGGCGAGCATGCCGCGAAGGCTGTCGAGATCCTCTCGTCCGCGGGGCCGAAGCCGACCAACCTCGTCGGCGCGATCAGCGAGGTCGAGAAGATGGTCCGGTTGTTCATCAGCAAGAAGAAGGCCGAGGAGCTCGCCCGCCTGATGCGGGAAGCGCTCGACACCTAGACGCGCCAGGGGAGACACCACATGCAATGGATCGCCTACGGATTGGCCGCGCTCGCCATCCTCGTGATGGGTTTCGACGTGTACCTCGCCGTCCGGCTGCGGCGCGCGATCGTGGGCGGCGAGGTCGGCCAGAAGTGGGGCCTGCTCACGTTCCTGATCGGGCTGTTCTTCGTGGGGTATCTCCTGTCGCCGCTCGCCCTCTATTACCAGCTCCCCGCCGAGTACCTGAACCTGCTGGTCTTCGGCGTGTTCCTCTTTGGCGCGGTGTTCGTCTCGGTCGTCATCGGGATCATCAAGGACGCGCTCACGTTCCTGAAGCTCGTCCGCTGACGTCCCGCCACGGACCTCCGCGCGGCGGGC
>DASPZP010000283.1:0-11464 GCA_035636195.1 Anaeromyxobacteraceae bacterium | reverse complement strand
CGCGGCGACCGCGACCAGCCGCAGCTCGACCGGAACCGCGTCCGCCACCGTGCCCCACGCCTCCCTGGGGATGGCCGCACCGCACGGGCCGAGCGCCATCACTCCGTCCATGTCAGCCCTACGGGCGCTGCCGGTCTTTATTTCGGCGCCGGGTCCGGGTCATCCCAACCAGCCGAGCGATCGCTCCATTACCAAAATAGCCAGGGAGATCAGCATGGTGGCCGTGGTGACCACCGCTCCGTAGCCGGAGAAGCGCCAGAACCCGATACGCCCGCGCTCCCCGGCGAGCTCGAGCACGATGAGGTTCGCCACCGAACCGACCACCGTCAGGTTCCCGGCGAGGGTGGCGGCGAGCGCGGTCGCCAGCCACAAGAAGGTCGGCTCGGCGAGCCGCGGGATCCACTCTCCGGCGAGGAGCACGAAGGGGACGTTCGACACCAGCTGCGACGCGAGCACCGTGAAGATCGAGAAGGCACCGGCCTGCCGGACGGCGCCGTGGCCCAGGAATGGGGCGAGGCCCTCGTGCATCCGCTCGGCCGCGCCCGAGCGGGCCACCCCAGCCACGACCACGAACAGGCCGCCGAAGAACAGGAGGAGCGGCCAGTCGACCCGCATGAGCGCTTCGCGCGGCGCCCGCCCGCCGACCGCCATCGCCAGCGCCGCGCCGGCGAGCGCGGTCCACGCCAGCGGAAGGCCGCACAGGAACCCGACGAGCACCAGCAGCGTGGCGAGGAGCGCGTTCCAGAGCAGGGCGCGATCGACCCCCGGCCGCGGGAGGTGCCCGGCCACCGTGAGGGGGCGGTGTGGCAGCACCTTTCGGAACATGAGGTGGAGCAAGCCGGCCACGGCGAGGAGCGACGAGGCGGCCGGGAGCGCCAGCGCGGCGGCGAAGCGAAGGTAGGAGATACCGGAGAGCGTCCCGACGATCATGTTCTGCGGGTTACCCGTCAGCGTCGCAGCGGAGCCGGCGTTCGACCCGAAGGCCACCGCCAGCAGGAACGGGATGGGGGGCAGGTCGGCGTCGTCGACGATGCGCAGCACGAGCGGCGTCATCATGAGACACACCGTGTCGTTGACGAGGAAGGCGGACAGCGCGCCGGACGAGAGCGCGAGCCCCCACAGCAGCGCGCGCGGCGTCGAGACCGACGTGACCACCTTCCAGCTGGCCCAGCGGAAGAAGCCGGCCTCGGTGAGATACGCGGCGAGCACCATCATCCCGAGCAGCAGGCCGAGCGTGTCGCCGTTCACCGCCGCGCCCGCCTGGGCCGGGGAGAGCACCCCCGCCGCCACCATCAGGACGGCTCCCAGGAGCGCGGTGGCCGGCCGGTCGAGCGACAGGTACGGGACCCTCCCGGCGGCGATGGCGAGGTAGGTCAGGGCGAAGACTGCGAGGGCGACGGTCATGTCGTTCTGGCGGCGCGCCCCAAAGGGCTCTCTCGTGAACGTTGAGTGGGCGGGCGCGATATAGCACGCTCGACCCGATGTCCGACCCCGGGATCGTCCTCGACGGCAGCGCAGGCGAAGGCGGTGGACAGATCCTGCGCAGCGCGCTCTCGCTGTCGGCCGTCACCGGCCGGGCCTTCACCATCCACCGCATCCGGGCGAACCGCATCAAGCCTGGCCTGCGCCCCCAGCATTGCGCGGCCGCGCAGGCGGTGGCGCGGCTGTGCGCAGCCGAGGTGGAGGGCGCCGAGGTGGGCTCGGATCGGATCACCTTCCGCCCCACGGCCGCGGTGGTCTCCGGCGAGCACGTCTTCGACATCGGGACCGCCGGCTCGACGCCGCTCCTCCTGCAGGCCCTGTGCTGGCCGCTCGCGCTGGCGGGGGGTACGTCGCGACTCACCCTCCGGGGCGGGACGCACCAGCAGTACAGCCCCACCTTTCACGATCTGGCGCTGGTGTGGGCGCCGGCGGTGGCGCGGCTCGGCTTCAACTTTCGCCTCGAGCTGCAGGCGGCCGGCTTCTACCCGGAGGGCGGAGGTGAGATGACGGCCGTGGTGGAGCCGGCGCACCCCATGCCGCCCCTCGACCTGCGCCACCGCGGCACCCTCAACGAGGTGGAGGTGGTGGCGATGGTGGCCGGGTTGCCGTTCTCGGTGGCGGCGGAGCTCGCCGAGCGTGCGCTGCTCAAGCTGCGCGGCATCGGCGTCGCAGCCGACGCGACGCGCGTGCCGGTACCGGCCCGGCGCTCGTCGGGGAGTCACCTCCTGCTCGTGGCGCACTTCGAGCGTGGACGAGCCGCCTTCGGCGCGCTCGGGGCTGGTGGCCAGACGCCGGATCGCTCGGCTGACGAGGCGGTGGCTGCCTGCGCCGCCTTCCTGAAGGGCGGCGCGGCGGTGGATCTCCACCTCGGGGACCAGCTGCTCCTGCCGGCCGCGCTGGTCGCGGCCGGGCTCGTGCCGCCGCCGCCGGGCATCGTCCCCTCGACGCGTTACACGGTGGCGGCGGTCACGAAGCACCTCCTCACCAACATCGAGGTGGTGAAGCGTTTCCTCGACGTCGAGATCGCGCTGCTGGGCAAGGACGGCGAGGAGGGCGAGGTGCGGGTGCAGCCGCCCGGGGGAACCGGCGAGGTCGTCGCGCTGCGCGGCTGAGGAAGCAGTCGAGCTGTGGCCATGGGAGCGCGCACCTGTTATGAGCCCGCCACATGGCCCTCGACCCGAAGACCGCTCTCGACGCGCTGAAGCAGGTGCAGGATCCGGAGCTTCGCCGCGACATCGTGAGCCTGGGCATGGTGAAGGACCTCCGCGTCGAGGGGAGCGTGGTCTCGCTCAAGGTGGAGCTGACCACCCCTGCCTGCCCGCTCAAGGAGACCATCCAGCGGGACGTCGAGGCCGCGCTGCGGCAGGTCGGCGCGACGAAGGTCGAGCTGACCTGGGGCGCCCAGGTGCGCTCGGCGCCGGGGGTCGCCCAGTCGGCGCTCACGCCGGGCGTGAAGAACATCGTCCTGGTGGGCGCCGGGAAGGGCGGGGTGGGCAAGAGCACCGTCGCGCTCAACCTGGCGGTCGCCTTGTCGGCCGAGGGGGCGAAGGTCGGCCTCCTCGACGCCGACCTCTACGGCCCTTCGCTGCCGCTCATGAGCGGCACCAGCGCCCGCCCGAACTCGAAGGACGGGAAGAAGCTCGAACCGCTCCAGGCCTTCGGCTTGAAGCTCATGTCGATCGGCTTCCTCATCGATCCGGACCAGGCGCTGGTGTGGCGCGGACCGATGGTGACGGGGGCGCTCCTGCAGCTCCTGCGAGACGTGAACTGGGGGGAGCTCGACTACCTCGTCATGGACCTCCCGCCTGGCACCGGCGACATCCCGCTCACCCTGGCGCAGAACGTCCGCGCGGCCGGGGTGGTGCTCGTCTCGACGCCGCAGGACGTGGCGCTGGCCGACGTCATCCGGGCCAAGCTCATGTTCGACAAGGTCAACATCCCGGTGCTCGGCATCATCGAGAACATGTCCATCTTCGTCTGCCCGCACTGCCGGCAGGAGACGGCCATCTTCGATCACGGCGGCGCCAAGGCCGCGGCGGCGAAGATGGGCATCCGCTTCCTGGGCGAGATCCCGCTCGACCTGGCGGTGCGCGAGGGCGGTGATCGGGGCCTGCCCATCGTGGCGGGCCAGCCCGACGGGCCGCAGGCGAAGGCCTTCTTCCAGGCGGCGGAGCAGGTGGCGGCCGCCATCTCGGTGCAGAACCTGAAGGCCCCCAGGTTGCCCGTCATCGGCGCGCAGCCGCGGGCGTAGGATCGGCCCATGCCCCGCTCCGACGACGAGATCGAGGAAGGGCCCGCGACGCCCGGCGGGGTCGGGGAGGACGCCGACGGCGGGGCGCGGCGCGCGTTCACCGACACCGTCCGCAAGGCGGTGCTGACCGGCCTGGGCGCGGTGTTCCTGACCGAGGAGGGCGCCCGCAAGGTCGCCCGCGAATGGAAGCTGCCGAAGGAGATCGTCGGCTACATCGCGGGGCAGGCCGGCGGCGCCAAGGACGAGATCGTCCGGGTGGTGTCCGAGGAGGTGCGGAAGTTCTTCGAGTCGGAGGCGCTCCGCCGCGAGTTCCTGCGCGTCATCTCCTCCATGTCGATCGAGGTCCACGCGGAGGTGCGCCTCAAGCCCGCCCGCGCCGGCAAGGTCGAGGCCGAGCTGAAGGTGGCGAGCGTCAAGCCGCGCGTGCGCCGCGGCCGGGCCGACGATCAGGGCGAGGAGGTCGCACCGGCGATGCCGCCCGAGCAGGCGGGGCGCGGCGACGAATGAAGCTGGCGGCGCGGCTCCTGCTCCTGGCGGGGGGACTCGGGATCGCGCTGCTCTTCTTCCGCGCCGGCCCGCGCGAGGTGACGCTCGTCTATGGCGTGCCGGACGATCGGGTGCGGGCGGTGGAGGTGGTCATCGCGCATGGCGGCGAGGTGCTGCGCCGGGCCGAGCTGCGCGTGGCCGGGGACCGCACGCCGAGCCACCGCGTCCGGCTGCCTGACGGCGACTACCTGCTGCGCATCGAGCTCCTCGGCGAGGGCCCGCCTCGCCACCTGGAGAAGAGCATCACCGTCGCCGAGAGCGGCACCCTCGTCATCCCGCTCGGGCCGTAGCGACAGCGCTTCGTTGACGCGCCAAGGGATCACCCCTACACCTCGGGCGACAGGGGGCTCGCATGATGATCGAGCGGATGGCCGTCGTCGGCGCCGGGCAGATGGGGTCCGGCATCGCGCAGGTGGCGGCGCAGGCGGGCATCGAGGTGCTGCTGGCCGACGCTGCGCCCGAGCTGGCGAGGAAGGGCGCCGAGCGCATCGCGGCCTCCCTCGCGAAGCTGGTGGAGAAGGGCAAGCTGAGCGCCGGCGATCGCACGGCCCTCCTGGCGCGCATCCGGCCGGTCGAGTCGCTCGAGGAGTGCGCGCGGGCACAGCTGCTCGTCGAGGCCGTCCTCGAGGACGAGGAGGTGAAGAAGGAGCTCTTCAGGAAGGCGGACGCGCTGCTGGCGCCTGACGCCATCCTGGCCTCGAACACCTCGAGCATCTCCATCACCAAGCTCGCCGCGGCCACCCGGCGTCCCGAGCGCTTCGTCGGCATGCATTTCATGAACCCGCCGCCGGTGATGCAGCTCATCGAGATCATCCGCGGCTTGCAGACGAGCGACGCCACCTACCAGACGGTCATGGAGCTCGCGCGGCGCTTCGGCAAGACCACCGTCACCTCGAAGGACCGCCCTGGCTTCGTGGTGAACCGCATCCTCATCCCGCTCCTCAACGAGGCCTGCTTCGCGCTCGACGAAGGGCTCGCCAGCGCCGAGGACATCGACACCGGGGTGAAGCTCGGCCTGAACCACCCCATGGGCCCGCTGACCCTGGCCGACTTCGTCGGACTCGACACCTGCCTCTTCATCGCCGAGGTGCTGCACCGGGAGCTCGGCGACGACAAGTACCGGCCGGCGCCCATCCTCCGCCAGTACGTCGCGGCTGGCTGGCTGGGCCGGAAGACCGGCCGTGGCTTCTACTCCTACACGTGACGCGGGCCCGAGGAGGCCCTTCGCCATGGAGCTCGAGAACATTCGCTGGCGCGTGGAGGACGGCGTCGGCGTCGCGACGCTCGACCGGCCGAAGGCGCTGAACGCGCTCGACCGCAAGACCATCGCCGAGCTACGCCAGCTCCTGGATGCGGTGGCGGCGGATCCGGCCGTGAAGGCGCTCGTGCTCACCGGCGGCGGCGACAAGGCCTTCGTGGCCGGCGCGGACATCGCCGAGATGTCGGGCTTGCCGCCGCTCGCGGCGCGCGGCTTCGCCGAGGCGGGCCAGCGCGCGCTGGCGCGGCTCGAGGCGCTCGCCATCCCCACCGTCGCGGCGGTGAACGGGTTCGCGCTCGGCGGCGGGTGCGAGCTCGCCATGGCCTGCGACCTCGTCTACGCGAGCGAGAAGGCGCGCTTCGGCCAGCCGGAGGTGAACCTCGGCCTCATCCCGGGCTTCGGCGGCTCGCAGCGGCTGGCGCGCCGGGTGGGCCTCATGCGCGCGAAGGAGCTCGTCTTCACTGGCGAGATGGTGGACGCGCAGAAGGCCAAGGCCATCGGGCTCGCGCTGGAGGTGCTGCCGCCGGAAGGGCTCCTGCCGCACGCCATCGCCGTCGCGAAGAAGATCGCCTCCCGCGGCCCGGCCGCCGTGGCGGCGGCGAAGCGCGTCATGGAGGCCGGGGCGGGCGTGGACCTCCGCACCGGCTGCGCCCTCGAGCTGGAGGCGTTCGCGCTGCTCTTCGCCAGCGACGACGCGCGCGAGGGCACCCGGGCCTTCGTCGAGAAGCGGCCGGCCGTCTTCCACGGCCGCTGACCCGCAGGCCCCAGGCGGGCCGGTCGGCGCGAGGGCTCGAGCGGGTACAGTGACCCCAACCAGAGGGACCTTCGATGGACATCGAGCTGACCGAGGAGCAGCGCCAGGTCCAGGGCCTGTGCCGCGACTTCGCCGAGGAGGAGCTCCGGCCGAACGCGCGCCGCTGGGACGCCGAGCACGAGTTCCCGCGCGAGGCAGTGAAGAAGCTCGGCGAGCTCGGCCTCCTCGGGGTGGCGGTGCCGGCCGAGTGGGGCGGCGCCGGCATGGACGCCGTCGCGTACGCGCTGGCGATGGAGGAGATCTCCCGCGGCTGCGCCGGCACGGGCGTCATCATGAGCGTGAACAACTCGCTCTACTGCGACCCGGTGCTCAAGTATGGCGACGACGCGCAGAAGCGCGAGTTCCTGGCGCCGTTCGCGCGCGGCGAGAAGCTGGGCGCGTTCGCGCTCACCGAGCCGATGAGCGGCTCCGACGCTGCCGAGATGCGCACCACCGCCGTCGCGCGCGGCGGCGAGTACGTCCTCGCCGGTTCGAAGAACTACATCACGAACGGCCCGCAGGCGGACGTGATCCTGGTCTTCGCCATGACCGATCGCACGAAGGCGCACCGGGGCATCAGCGCCTTCCTCGTCCCCTCGGACGCGAAGGGCTTCACCCGCGGCAAGCCCGACGAGAAGGTCGGCATCCGCGCCTCGGGCTCGTGCAGCGTCTTCTTCGAGGACTGCGTCATCCCGAGCCGCTGCCGGCTCGGGAAGGAGGGGGAGGGCTTCAAGATCGCCATGTCGACGCTCGACGGCGGGCGCATCGGCATCGCGGCGCAGGCGCTCGGCATCGCCCGGGCCGCGCACGAGGAGGCGGTCGCGTACGCCAAGGACCGGAAGGCCTTCGGGCAGCCCATCGCCACCTTCCAGGCCATCCAGTTCATGCTGGCCGACATGGCGACCGAGCTCGACGCGGCCCGGCTCCTGGTCTGGCGCGCGGCCACGCTCAAGGACCGGGGCGTCCGCTTCAGCGCCGAGGCGGCCATGGCGAAGCTCTACGCGTCGGAGATGGCCGAGCGGGTGACGTCGAAGGGTCTCCAGATCCATGGCGGGCTCGGCTACATGAAGGAGTGCCACGCCGAGCGCCACTGGCGAGACAGCCGCATCACGGAGATCTACGAGGGGACGAGCGAGATCCAGCGCATGGTCATCGCGGCCTCGCTGCTCAAGGAGTGAGGGTCGGAGGGTCGTCGCACCATGGACTTCGACCTCACCGAGACGCAGTCCGCCGTCGTCGACACCGCGCGCCGCCTCGCACGCGAGGTGGTCGCGCCGGCCGCGCGCGAGGGCGACCGCAGCGGCCGCTTCCCCGCGGGGATCATCCGCCAGCTGGCCGAGGCCGGCCTCCTCGCCATCCAGGTGCCCGAGGAGCTGGGCGGCGCCGGCGCCGGACCGGTGGCGTACGTGCTCGCCATGATGGAGGTCGCCGCCGCCGACTGCGCGGTCGCGGTCACCATGGCGGTGACGAACATGGTGGGCGAGATCATCGCGCGCTACGGCACGCCCGCCCAGCGCGAGCGGTGCTGCCCGAAGCTCGCCTCGGCCGAGTGGCTGGCCGGGTCCTTCGCGCTCTCCGAGCCGCAGGCCGGCTCGGACCCGGCTTCGATGTCGACCCGCGCCGTTCGGCGCGGCGACCGCTGGCTCCTGAACGGCGAGAAGCAGTGGATCACGAGCGGTGACGTGGCCGGAGTGATGGTGGTGTGGGCGCGCAGCGACGAGGCCGTGAAGGGCAAGCGTGGCATCAGCGCCTTCCTGGTCGAGGCGGGCACGCCCGGCCTCCACGTCGGACGGCACGAGCAGAAGATGGGGATCCGGGCCTCGTCGACGGTGTCGCTCACCTTCGAGGACTGCGCCGTCCCGGACGAGGCGGTGCTGGGCGAGGTGGGCGGCGGGTTCAAGATCGCGCTGGCAGCGCTCGACGGCGGGCGCACCGGCATCGCCGCCCAGGCGACCGGCACCATCCGCGCCGCACTGGACGCGTCGGTCCGCTACGCGCGCGACCGGCACGCCTTCGGCCAGCCCATCGCCGCGTTTCAGGCGCTCCGCTTCATGATGGCCGACGTGCAGACGGAGCACGACGCGGCGCGCCTCCTGACGCTGCGCGCGGCTGCGCGGAAGGAGGCGGGACGACCGTTCTCGCGCGAGGCGGCGATGGCAAAGCTCTTCGCGAGCGAGGCGGCCCAGCGCGCTGTCAGCCGGGCGGTCCAGATCCACGGAGGCTACGGGTACATCGATGAGTTCCCGGTGGAGCGGCTCTTCCGCGACGCCCGCGTCCAGACCATCTACGAGGGCACGAGCGAGATCCAGCGCCTCGTCATCGCGCGCGACCTGCTCCGCTGAGCGGGACCAGCGTGAGCGCGCGGGGGGGTGCGCCGGGCCGTTCGTGCGCGCGTTGACACGAGGTCGTCGACCCGTTAGGTCGAGATCGCTTCACGGGGGTCGCGTGAGCGGTGAGCGGGCTCGAACACAGGGCTGAATATTCGTCGGGCGACCTCGCGCGCGCCACCGGCAACACCGTCCGGACCATCCGCTTCTACGAGGAGCAGGGACTGCTGCGGCCGGCGGTGGTGAGCGAGGGCGGGCATCGCCGCTACACCGGCGAGGACCTCGAGAAGCTGCGCCTCATCGCGGACCTCCGCGAGCTGGGACTGCCGCTGGCCGAGATCCGGACGGTGCTCGACCTGCGCGCCGGCTGCGCCACGGCCGCCGAGTTCGCGGCGCGCTTCGAGCGGGTGCTGGTCGGCCACATCGAGCAGGCGCAGCGGCGACTCGATCGGCTCCGGCGCGTCAAGCGCGAGCTCACCGAGGCGCTCTCGGCCATCCAGTCGCGGCTCGCCTGTCACGATACCGAGCGCTGCCCGTGCGCGGTCGGGGAGTCGCTCGGTTCGATGCGCATCGTGAAGGTGCTGGCGAAGAGCGGGTTGTGCGAGCACAGCCGGCCGGAAGACAAGGACTTGAAGGAGAGCTGAGGGCGTCTCCGCGTCTCCGGGCGTTGCTGCCGAACGCGGCGGCGCTCTCCGCGAGAGGCGGCTGGTCGGCCCACGCAGCAGCTCAATGCCGGTTCCCGCGTCCTGCCGCCAAGTTGACATAATGCTCATTATCAGACTCACGAATGCAGGCGCCACGTGCAAATGTCGTGATCGGCCCAAGTAGGAAATGTCGAGGCGACCTGATGCCGGAGCTGATCACGATGAGTGTTCGCGAGATCGATCGTCTGGAGCTGGTGCAGCGAATCCGGGAACGTCGTCTGACCTGCGCGAAGGCTAGCGAGCTGCTTGGCCTCTCCGAGCGGCAGGTTCAGCGGCTCTGCCACGCTCGGCGGAGCTGACTTCACCTACCGCCTGTCACTCCTGCCCCATTTCGTGGACCAAAGGGCCGGCCACGTGTTCGGCCAGAGCATGGTGCTCGGGCTGACCCAGATCCTGGTGAGCCTGACCGTGAACTCAGCGATCATCTGGTGCGCGGGCGGGTTCGCCGCCTGGATGGGCCAGCGGCCGTCCTGGGCCGCCTTCCAGAAGTGGCTCATGGCCACCACGGTGCTGGGCGCGCTCGCGGTGCGTCTGGCGCTCGAGCGTCGGCCGTCGTGAGCGGCGGAGCCCCGGACCGGCTTTTCGCCGCCCCTCGGGACCCTGCGGGCTGCGCACCCCGGCTCCGCCCGGTGCTAGACTCCTGCTGCTCTCGGGTCGCGCACGCCTCGCGGTAACCGCCCCGGTCACCCGAGGCCCGGCGCAGGGTCGACATGGGCGACACGCCTGTCAAAGGCGAGATGGTCGCGCCCCTCCATCAGACAGGCCTCCCAATACCGGGCGATGTCCGCCTCAGTTTAGAGGTGCGCTGTCGAACCATGTGCGGATGCTGGCGGTGGCAAGCGCGAAGGTGCCCGGCGCCTCCCTCTACGTCCGCGGGAAGGCCGGTACTTCACCGCGGGCGGCCCGCTCGCCCGGCGTGAGCGCCGCGAGGAAGGCCTCGTGGAGCGGCACCGCCACGCCGGCCTCGCGCCCCAGGCGCACGATGGCGCCGGTCTGGTCGAAGAGCTCGGAGGGGCGGCCGGCGGCGAGGTCCCGATGCATCGAGACAGTCGAGTCGGGCGGCGCGGCGTCGAGACTGGCGAGGGTGCGCTCGACCACGTCGGCGGCGACGCGCACGCCGCGGGCGCGGGCTACCGCCGCCCCCTCGGCTACGAGCGCGGCGAGGAGCGCGCGCGTCTCTGGGGTGGCACGCATGGGGAGCGCGGGGGCGCGGGTCACCGCCCCGAGCGTCCCCTTGGGCTCGACGACGAGGAGCTTCTGCCAGGCGCCCGCCTCCACGTCGGCGCTCACCTCGGCGGCGGCGCCGGAACCCTGGAGCGCGGCGGCAAGAGGTACGAAGCGGGCGGCGAGCGAGGTGCCGGGCCTGTCTCCCATGACCACCCTAGGCGGCTGGCCGGTGTGCTGGATCCGCCCCGGCGCCTCGGCCCAGCCGAACATGAGGCAGAAGCCGCCGGCCACCTGCGCGGGCGGGAGCGCCGCCGCCAGCCGGGTCGCCGCCTCCACGCCGTTCTGGAGCGGCACGGCGAAGCCGCCGCCGGCTAGGAGCGGCGCAAGCGACGGCGCCAACTCCGCCACCTGCCAGCTCTTCACCGCCACCAGCACGGCATCGCAGGGGCCGGCCGCTGCAGGATCTTCCACCACCCGCGCCGGCCGGGCGGTGAAGGTGCCGAGCGGCGAGGTGACGGCCAGCCCCTCCGCCGCGATGACCCGGCCGGCCTCGCCGCGGGCCACCAGCACGACCTCTTCCTTCCCGGCGCGGGCCAGGAGCCCGCAGAGGAGCCCGCCGACGCCGCCGGCCCCCACGATGGCGATGCGCATCGAGCGAAGATAGCAGACCCGATTCCCACGGCCCGCCCGTCCCGGGCGAAGTCGCGCGAGCGGCCGGCGGAGGAGCTGCGCGCCCAGGGGCCCGAGCGAGGAGGAGGAAGGTCACGTTCCCGTGCACCCACCGGAACCACGGCTCGTCTCGGTAGCGGGCCCGGACCGCATCAGGCGGTCCCAGCCATCAGTGTGAACGGCGGATACCTGCTCTCGCGGGAGCCCTAGCCGATCCACACGGTGAGGTGGCGCCGCGCGCGGGCGCGTATCCCCGCCTGCCCGACC
>DASPZP010000282.1:0-1704 GCA_035636195.1 Anaeromyxobacteraceae bacterium | reverse complement strand
ACCATGGTCCAGACACCCCTCCCCCACTCCGAACAGACACGAAACCCGCCGAGCCAACCCCCGACACGCTTACCCTCCCAAGCGCTGCCATCCTCGTCCCCGCAAGTTCGCAAATCGGATCCTCCCCGCAAACCAACCGATTTGACCTGGCAGGCTGAGTTTGCGAACCCCACGCCCCGTGGGGTTCAATTCGATCGCGCTGCAAATCGGGTGGATCGGGCGCCCGACGGAGTTGGCGAACCTAGGAACTGGCCCGTGGTCTCGGTTGACATGGCAGTGAAGGACCCTGGGAAAGTTGGAGGCTCCGATGCCGGGCTCTGTCCTGGCGGAAGGAGATGCTCCTGCGATGGCCAGACCGAGGAAGTACTCCGATGAGCTGCGTGAGCGTGCGGTTCGTTTCTACTTCGAGTCGAACCGTCCGATCGCGCATGTCGCCCAGGACCTGGGCATCCACAAGGAGGCGCTGCGCCAGTGGGTGCGCCAGGCCGAGGCCGACCGCGGCGTCCGGCGCGATCTGCTGAAGACGGACGAGCGCGAAGAGCTGAAGCGGCTGCGGAAGGAGAACGCGGAGCTGAGGCGCGCGAACGCGATCTTGAAAGACGCGTCCGTCTATTTCGCTCAGGAGCTCGACCCAACCCGGCGACGGTGACCCGTTACGTGGAGGAGCGGCGGGACGCCTTCGGGGTCGAGCCGATCTGCCGCGCGCTGGGTGTGCCGGTGAGCACCCACTACGCGCGCAGATTCCGGAAGCCGTCCCGCCGCGAGCTTCGTGATCGTGAGCTGCTGGTCGAGATCGAGGCTGCCCGCTCAGGCCGCCGGCGCGTGTACGGCGCCCGCAAGACCTGGAAGGAGCTCCGCCGCCGCGACGTCGAGGCCGGCCGCGACCAGGTCGCGCGGGTGATGCGCGAGCACGGGCTGGTCGGCAAGCTGCGCGGCTCGAAGAAGCGGACGACGATCCCGGACGAGGCCGCGGCCGAGCGGGCCGGCGACCTCTTGCAGCGCGACTTCACCGCAACCGGTCCGAACGAGAAGTGGGTCGCCGACCTGACCTACATCCGCACCTGGAACGGCTTCGTCTACTTGGCCTTCATCCTCGACTGCTACAGCCGGAGGATCGTCGGCTGGCAGCTCGCGACGCACATGCGTGCCGAGCTCGTCCTCGACGCGCTCGAGATGGCCAACGGCCTGCGCCGACCACAGGCGGGGCTGATCGCACACTCGGATCGCGGCTCGCAATACACCAGCCTGACCTACTCCGACCGCCTCGACGAGCTGCAGATCGCTCCCTCGGTCGGCTCCCGCGGTGATGCGTATGACAATTCGATGGCCGAAGCGTGGGTCGCGACCTTCAAGAACGAACTCGTCGACGGGCGCCGCTTCCCCTCCTTCGAGCACGTCGAGCACGAGGTCCTCGAGTGGATCGGCTTCTACAACGAGGAGAGACTGCACGAAGCACTCGGTGACTTGCCACCCACCGAGTACGAGGAGTTGAATATCAAGACAGACAACACCCCAATGTTGGCCGCCACCTAACCGAGCTTCCAAGAGACCCAGGGTGGATCAGTGCGGCGGATGCATTTCGTGTGCGCGAAGACGGGTTCGACGATCTGTTGGCGTCGGCGGTAGAGCGCCTGTCCCTCGGGTTGCGAGAGCGCCGCCTCGATTCGCTGCGCTTCGTCGCCTTGGCGGGGCGAGAGCTTGCGC
>DASPZP010000281.1:0-15943 GCA_035636195.1 Anaeromyxobacteraceae bacterium | reverse complement strand
GACAGGGCCGAGCGCCGCCAGCGCGGTGCCCGGTTGCCCGGCCTCGCCCGCCTGGTCGGCCGTGCGGACGGCATGCGCGACGCGGAGGTCCCGCAGCCAGCGCCGCTCCGGCTCGCCGAGTGACGGGTCGTGCTCGAGGCCCCGCAGCAGGTCGCCCACGGCGGCGTCTTCCCGTGCCTGCAGCAGCGCCGAGGCGAGCTCGAGGCGCATCGAGGCCGTGGTGGTGGGAGCGCGGGCGACCGCCGTCCGCATGAGCGCGACGGCGCGCCGGTTCTCGCCCAGCTTCGACCACCCCACGGCCACGCGCGCCGCCAGCTCGGGTTCGTCCTTCACCCGGGCCTCCAGCGCCGCCAGCGCCTGCACCGCCGCGGAGCGGCCGCCGCCCAGCGCCTGCTGGACGAGCGCCGGGACCTGGACCATCACCTCGAGCCGCCGGCGCAGCGCCACCGTCGGCGGATCGCGCGGCGGGGGCGCGATGTGGGAGAGCGCCTCGAGCGCCTCCGCCGGGCGACCCTCGGCGTCGAGGAGCCGGGCTTCGAGCGCGCGCGACTCCGGCAGCGCCGGCGCGACGCGGAGCAGGTCCGCCACCACCGGCCGGGCCGCCTCGGGATCGCGCAGCTCGAGGAGGACGTTCGCGAGGTCATGCAGCACCCACACGTCCGAGCCGTCCGCCCGGCGCGCCCCCTCCAGCTCGGCGCGCGCCCCTGAGAGGTCGCCCGCCGCGCGGGTCTTGCGGGCCCGCGCACGGCCGCCCTCGGCGCGCAGCCACCCGGTGCGGAAGGCCTGCTCGGGCGCCACGCGCACGAGGCGGTCGTTCACCGGCAGCGCCTCCTCGAAGCGGCCGTCCTCGACGAGCAACCCCGCCAGCCCGCGCAGCGCCTCTGGCTGCTCCGGCACGGCCGAGAGCACCTCGCGATAATGCCCCTCGGCGGCGCGCCCATTGCGCCGCGCGAGCTCGAGGTTCGCCAGCTCCAGCTCGGCGTGCCAGCGATCGCGCTCGGGCGCGGCGTCGCGCGCGGCGCGCAGCCGACCCTCGGCCTCACCCGCGCGGCCGGCCTTGCGCGCCGCGCGACCTTCCTCCAGGAGCTGCCAGAACGCCACCTCGCGCAGCGGCTCGCGCCACAGCTCCGGCCTGGCCGGGGCGAGGCGCCGCGCGCGCTCCAGCAGCTCTCTCGCGCGTGGGAGCTCACCTGCGCGCTGCGCCGAGAGCGCTTCCCGCTGCGCCACCAGCGCGAGCCCGAGCCGCGCGTCGGCGTCGTCGCCCGCCGCCTGGAAGCGGCTCTCCGCCTCGCGCAGGTCGCCGCGCTCGAGCGCCGCGAAGCCCGCCTTCCGCGCAGCCGCCAGGCGCCGCTCGCCCAGGATCGCGAGCCCGCGCTTCGCCTCGCGATCGTCGCCGCCCCGCCGGAAGAGCCGCTCTGCCTCGCGCAGCTCACCGCGCTCCAGCGCGGCGTACGCGCCGCCGATGGTGGTGGCGGTCCGGCCGTGCTCGATGCGCCGGGCGATCTCCGCGTCCGCGGGGTGTCCCCTGGCGTAGGCGACCAGGAGCGGCAGGTCGGTGGCGGGGTTCGCCCACAGCAAGGCCTGCCGCCAGGCGGCGGTGGCCTCCTTTCCAGACGCCCGATCGCTGGCGAGCGTGGAGAGGATGGCGATGCCCTCGCGCCGCGTCTCGCCGCGATAGCTGAGGAGCTTCCCCAGCTCGAGCTGGTAGCGCGCCTCCGCCGGAGCGCGCCGGGTGAGACGTCTGAGGCCGTCGCGCGCCTGCTCCCAGCCGCCGGGCGTGCCGCCCACGGTCTGGTAGTACTCGAGCGCGAGATCGCCGGGCGGACCCGACTCGCCGAACAGCGCGCGATACTGCGCCGCGCCCTCCTCCGGGTGGCCCTCGTGCACGAGCCGGCGCGCCTGGGCGAGCAGCGGCCCGACCCGGGTGCCGAGCTGGAGCTGCCGCCGCAGTACCGGCACGTCCGGATGACCGGGGCTCACCTTCTCCAGCCGGGCGAGCGTCTCGCGCGCTTGCTGCGCCCGCCCGGCGCGGGCGTGAAACCCGCCCAGCGCAGCCAGCGCCTCGGGGTGATCGGGTGCCGCCTCGAGGACGTGCCGCCACGCCTCCTCCGCCTTGTCCTCGCGCGCCCGCGCCTGCCAGTACCACGCGTTCCGCACCAGCCCCGCCACCACCGCCGGCTCGTCGGGCGCCGCCTCGGCGGGGCGGGCGAGCGTCGCCAACGCCAGCGCCAGCATCACCGCGCTCGTGCGTCGCATCGCGCCTCCCATGTCGTGACGAGCCGCCCGTCGGGGGCGAACCGGTAGCGCCCCTCGACGAAGCCGCGCCCGAACAGGATCAGGTTCTGGTCGTAGTAGGTGGGCGGGCTCCCGTAGAGCCCGCCGCGCGCGGCCGCCGCCAGCCGCTCCTCGAGCATCCGCCGGGCGGCGCCATCGCCGGCGCTCTCTGCGAGGGGCAGGAGCGCTCCGTAGAAGCCGACCGGCGCCTCGCCGCGGGTTCGCAGCGACTGGGCGTCCACCTGCTCCGGCAGCCGCCCGTCGCGGGCGAGGAGCTGCAGCATCCCGTCGGTGGCCGGGGCGAGCTCGGGCCGAAGCGGATCGCCCTCCGGCAACATGCCGACCCACAGATAGTTGCGGATGGCGTCGTAGCTGCCGGTCGGGCCGTGCTCCGGATCGGCGTCGAAGCCGCGCTTGGACCGGTAGACCACCCAGTCCGCGACCACGCCGCGCGGCGCGGGATCGCGAACGATTCGCACCGAGCTGCGCAGCACGGCGGCCCAGGCGCCGGGAATGCCCGCCGAGTGGAGCCGGCGCAAGAGCTGCGGAGGCAGGTAGCTCGGGTTGAGCCGCCAGGCTCTCCCGCCGTCCAGCGCGAAGCCGCGCGGTGCCGGCAGGAGGGCGGGCCCGAGCGCGCCGACCGCCGCCACCTCGTGCTCGGCCACCTGGGCGAGGATGCTCCGCGCCAGCACCCCGTGGCGCGGCTCGCCCCACAGCCGCTCCGCCTCGAGCAGCGCGTAGGCCATCCACAGATCGGCGTCGCTGGCCGAGTTCGAATCGAGCACGCCCCAGCTCCCGTCGGCGCGCCGCCCCCAGTTCCACGCGGGCAGGTGGCGCGCCAGGTCGGTCTGCGCGAGGTTGTCCGCCGTCCAGCGCAGCACCCGCTCGAAGACGGGACGGTCATTCGCGACGAGCGCGAAGAAGAGCGCATACGCCTGGCTCTCGGAGGTCGTGCGATCGCCGGTGGTGCGGTCGAGGACGCGGCCGTCACCCGAGATGAACACCTCCACGTAGCGGCGCCAGTGCGGCCACGCCTCGGGCGCGCAGGTGGCCGGCCCGGGCGCGCTCCCGGCGGCGGGCTGCGCCGCGACGAGGGCCGCGAGGAGCAGGGGCGCCGGGGTCACGGCCCGCCCTCCAGCGCCAGGCGGCGGCTCATCTGCGCTGCGAGCGCCCGGCGGAGCTGAACGGCGAGGACCACCGACCCCGCCACCACGAGCGGGACGAGGGCGAGCCAGTGGGTCGCGAGGAACCAGCGCACGCGCGTCCACGGGTCGAGCCACCCGCGCCCGAAGGTGTCGCCGAGGTGGAACTGCCAGCGGCGGTCTCCGGAGAGGACGAGCAGATCGGCGGATCGGCTGCGCCCCTCGGCGTAGCCGAGGAAGGCGCGGAACGCCGGCAGCCGCTCGGGCGCGCCGCCCGTCACGACCACGGCGCTGCGCCCGCGCGTCACCGGCGACTCGATGGCGGCGATGGCGGCCACCTCGCCGGCGGCGGCCAGCACCTGCTGTGCACGATGCAGGTCGAGGAGCGGCCCCACGCCGCCGAGGAGCGCGAGCAGCCGCGCCTGGCCAGCTGGGAACTTCGGCCGGACGCGGCCGCCCGCGAGGACGAGTGGGAGCTGCGGCTCCCACTGCGCCAGCAGCGGGTGGTCCTGGCGCGCGCCGACGAGGACGAGGTCGCGGTCGCGCAGCTCCGCCTCCCCGGCGCGACCCGCCGCGAGGAACGCCGCCCGCGTCCCGACGCTGCCCGTCACCTGCGCGAGCTGCCCCACGATGGAGAGCGCCACGCCCACCTCGGACGCCGTGGGCGCGTCGGGCAGCACGAAGGCGGTCTCGCCCAGGTCGGGCACGCGCGAGAAGGGGAAGCCGTCGAAGGCGAACAGCGACACGTCGGGCAGGCTCGCGAAGTGGCTCAGCCCCTCGAGGTGGAAGCGCGAGTCGCCGGCGATGGCGACCCGCGGCCCGCCCTCGCGCGGTGCGTCCGCCGCGGCGGCTGCGCAAGGATCGCCCTGCGGGTAGCTCACGTGGACGAGCAGCTCGTTGAAACCGCGCATGTGCTCGCGAGGGATGCGGAGCCGGACGCGAGCCGTCGACTCTCCCGCGCCGCGCGGCGCCGGGAGGGTGGCGAGGAAGTAGCCGTTCAGCTCGACGTCGAGGCGCGGCGGGGTGGCACCGGGCGGGACGCGCTCCGACCAGCCGAGGTCGAGCACCACGAACTCGCTCGGCCAGATGAAGAGGTCGGGCGCCGTCCGGAAACGGACAGCCAGCGTGGCGGGCGTGCTGCCGTCGTGCGCGAGCACCGTCCGCTCGGGGTAGGCCGAGAACGGGACGGCGCGATCGGAGGGGACCCAGCGCGGCGCGGAGCCGGGCACCGCCGCGGCGGCCGAGGGCGGCGCGGCGAGTGCCATCGACTCCCCGGCGAGGCGCGCGCTGCGGGCGACGAGGCCCTCCACCGCCGCCGCGAGCTCGCGCCCGTCGCGGCCCTCCACCACCAGCAGCTTCACGTTCGAGCCCGGGTGGCGGGGGTGGTCGATCATGCGTACCCCGCCGCCGCGCGGCGCCTCGAGCCCGAGCCGCGCGGCCGCGTCGGCTCCCGCCACGAGCACCACCGCCGAGCGGTCGGGGAGCCGGCCCTCCTCGGCGGTGAAGGCGAGCGGGATCGGGGCGTCGACCGCGAACCAGCCGGCGACGAGGCCGGCCAGGCGCAGCTCAGCCGGACCCGGCGGCGAGGCGAGCACCACCGGGATGGTGGCGCTGTCGTCGTAGCCGCGGTCGAGGAAGGGGAGCGGCAAGAGCGCCAGCTCGTTGGGGAGCGCCACCGGGCTCGCCTCCAGCACGATCGCGATCTCGCGCAGCCGCCGCCAGGCGCCGGGGATGGCCACGCAGGCGCCGCTGCCCGCCGCCACCTGCCGCACCGCGAGCGAGTTGCGGGCCCCGAGCAACTCGCGCTCGACGGGCAGCTCGAGCCGCGCCGGGGCCCGGGCCACCTCGTCCGGAGAGAGCAGCGCCACCCGCTCCTCGTTGACGAGCACCTCCAGCCCGGGGACGGCGCCCGCGCGGTCGCGCCCGGACTCGGGCTCGGGCGGTGCGAAGGCGAGCCGGACGGTGACGCCGGTCAGCTCCTCGTCGGCGCGGGCGACGAAGGGGAACTCGAGGGCGGGCGCGCTCGAGGCGGCCTGCGCCTTGGTCGGGCCGAGCGCGACGACGCGTCGAGAGGTCGCCCTCCGCTCGCCGGCCGGCTCGGGCTCGGAGGCAGGCTGGGCGCCCGCCGCGGCGGCGGCCAGCAGGAGGAGCGCGTTCGCGACTCGCCTCATCGCTCGCTCCTCACCGGCTCCGCCGCGGGAGCGCGCGGTGCCGCGGAGCGCGGTGCGAGTCCGAGCGCGAGCGCGCGCCCGACCCCGACGGCGCCGTGGCGCGCGATGCGGGCGAGCGTGAGGAGCGGACGATCGCGGCGGCGCCCGTCCATCCAGCCCAGCCAGGCGTCGGCGCGCGAGAAGATGGTCCGCACCAGGTGCGCCTCCTCCTCGGCCGAGAGCGCCGCGAAGCGGAGCTGGACCGCGTCCCGGTCGCAGGCGACCACCTCGGCCGGTAGCGGGTGCTCGTCATCGAACGTGAACACCGACAGCCAGACGCGCTCGCGCGCGGTGAGCCATCGCGCCGCGGGCGCCGACACCCGGGCCCCGCCGCGGGAGAGGTCGCGCGTCTCGCACCGCGCCGTCCGGCCGTCGCCGAAGCGCAGCATGGCGGGGAGGCTCGCCTCGACGCGCGGGCTCGCCCGCAGCTGTCGGCGCTCGCAGGCGACGGCCAGCGTCGCGGCCAGGATGACGAGGTTGTGGAGGGCCCAGCCGAGGTTGATGACGAGCGAGTCGAGGTCGCCCTGGTGCGTCCACAGCTTCCACCCGCCGGCCGCGAGCGCGGTCACGTTGAGCGCCAGCAGCAGGAGGTAGGGGCGGGCGATGCGGGCGTCGAAGTAGCCGCGCTCGACCCGGCCCCCCTTGGCCGTCACGTTGAAGCCCCCGGCGCGGGGCGCGATGAGCGCGAGCGTGGTCGGGACGCTGATGTAGGCGGCGAGGCAGGTCTCGTACACCTCCGACCAGAACGAGTGACGGAAGCGGCCGTGGAGCCGCGCGTTGGCGGTGGTGGAGTGAATGAGGTGCGGCAACCCGTAGGCGAGCGCCGCCAGCGGCAACGCGTTGAACACGTGCCGCCCGAAGACGAGGTAGGCGATGGGCGCCAGCAGGAACACGAGCCGCGGCAGGCCCGAGAAGAAGTGGAGCATGGCGGCGAGGTAGCAGAGCCGCTGGGCGGGCCGGAGCCCGCGCCCGAGGAGCGGGTTGTCGACCCGGAAGATCTGGGCCATGCCGCGCGCCCAGCGGATGCGTTGCCCGATGTGGGCCGAGAGCGTCTCGGTGGCGAGGCCGGCCGCCTGCGGTAGGTCGAGATAGGCGGTGCGCCACCCGCGCCGGTGCAGCTTGAGCGCCGTGTGCGCGTCCTCCGTCACCGTGTCCACCGCGATGCCGCCCACCTCCTCCAGCGCCGCGCGGCGCAGCACCGCGCAGGAGCCGCAGAAGAAGGCGGCGTTCCAGGTGTCGATCCCTCGCTCGATGAGCCCGTAGAACAGCTCGCTCTCGCTCGGGATGGCGCGGCTGGTGCGCAGGTTCCGGGTGAACGGATCGGGCGAGTAGAAGTGGTGCGGCGTCTGGACGAGGGCGAGGCGAGGGTCGCGCACGAGCCACCCCATGGTCACCTGCAGGAAGGAGCGGGTGGGGACGTGGTCGCAGTCGAAGATGGCGATGAACTCGCCGCCGGTGACCGTGAGCGCGTGGTTCAGGTTTCCCGCCTTGGCGTGCGCGTTGCCGCTGCGGGTGACGTAGTCGACGCCCGCCTCGGCGGCGAAGGCGCGGAACGCCTCTCGCCGCCCGTCGTCGAGGAGGTACACCCGTAGTCGATGGGCGGGCCAGTCGAGGGCGGCCGCGGCGAGGACGGTCGCGCGAACCACCTCCAGCGGCTCGTTGTAGGTGGGGATGTACACGTCCACCGTGGGCCAGCGCCGGAGGTCCTCCGGCAGCGGCACCGGGCGGCGGCGCAGCGCCGCCAGCGACTGGAGGTAAGCGAGCCCCAGCACGACGCAGCAGTAGAGCTCGGCCGCGAGCAGGAGCGCGCCCAGCGCCGCGTCGAGCGACCACTCGCCGCCCACGGTGGCGGTGACGCGCCAGAACAGGTAGCGGCCGGTGGCGGCGACCGAGAGGAGGACGAGGACGAGCGCCGCCAGCCGCCCCCGCATCCGCCCCACCACCACCGCCGTCAGCAAGGTCGCCGTGGCGAGCGCCGCCTGCGTGCGCAGGTCGAGCGGCGTCACGACGTAGATCGCCAGGCAGGAGAGCGCCACCGCGCCGGCGCCGGCGCGGGTGAGCGCGCCGCCCAGGGCGCGCAGCCGCGCGCTCGCCGGCGGGCGGCGGGTCAGGGTGGAGCGCGGAGCTTCCACCCTCCCGGCACCCGGGGAGACGCGACGGTCGACGAGGTACATTCAGCGACCTCCTCCGTCCCGGAGCAGGTCGGCGTGCGCGGCGGGCGACACGAGCTGCGCCGCCAGCGATTCCAGATCGGCCGCCGCCTGGCAGAGGGGATCGACCTCGATGACGCAGCACCCGGCGGCGAGCGCGGCCGGCACCGCGGCGTCCGCCTGGACCGTGGGTGCGAGCAGGCGATCGCCGAGCGCCTGCCGGAGCCCGGCCAGCGCGGTGCGGTCCTCGCGCCGGCGGCCATCGAAGCGGTTCACCAGGTACCTCGCCCGCGACCGCCGCCAGGCGTGCATGCGGCAGCGCGCCAGGAGCGCCTCGCTGGCGCGCACCGCCTCGCGCGCACCGGCGTCCGGGCGCGTCACCACCACCACCTCATCGGCCTCCGCCACCGCCTGCTCCACCTGCGCCGTCGGCCGGGGCGGCGTGTCGAGGACCACCACCTCGCACCGCGCCGAGAGCGGCTCCAGCGCCAACGCGGGATCGCGCCCGAACGGAAGATGGCCGAGCCGGTCCGCGACCCAGGTCGGCTCGGCCAAGAGCGCCGGGTCGAGCGGCATGGCCTGAGGCTGGGGCTCGAGCCCGAAGTGCAGCCCCAGCTCGCCGCTCGGATCGAGGTCGAAGGCCACCGTGCGGCAGCCGTGCCGGGCCAGCGCGGCGGCCAGGTTGGCGGCGATGGTGGTCCGGCCGACCGCGCGCACGAGCGAGACCACCGCGACCAGCACCAGGCGATCCGGCGCGGCGACGTGCGGCCGGCGCGACCCGGGGCTCCGCCCGGGGCGCAGCTCGCGGTAGCTGAAGCCGGGCACGCGGATGGCGTGGAGGAGCTGGCCGACGTCCCGGAGCATGGTCTCGCGCACCGCCTCAGGGCCCGATCCCGACCACGAAACCATCGGTCGCGAGGGCGTGGAGGATCCCCGTCCCGAAGTCGACCGACGCGGAGAGCTCTCCGGCGACGACCACGACGTCCGAGGGTGTCACCGCCAGGCCGTGCACCTTCACGGCGCGCCCGCCGCAGCCTTTCGGGACGAGGGAGCGGCGCCAGCGCGGCTCGCCGTTCGCCTCGTGCTCGGCCACGAACGCGGTGCAGGCGTCCGCGCCGGTGACGAGCACGATGCGGCCGGCGTGGTCGACGGCGAGGAGCGTCTTCACGCCGTCGCCCGAGGTCTCCTGCACGGCCCCGAGATCGCGCGCCCAGCGCGGCGTGCCATCCGCGCCGAGCGCCGCCAGGAAGTAACCGTGGTCCGCGCCAGCGGGCGGGCTCGCCTTCGCGCCGGCCAGGTCGAGCGCCTTGAACCGCCCGTGGACCACCACGTCCGACCCGTTTGCCTGCAGCGCGGTGACGAGGAGGTCGCCGCCGAGCGACCTCTCCCACAGCGTCTTGCCGGCGAGATCCAGGCTCACGACGGCGCCGCCGTGGCCGTAGAGCGCGTTGCCGCGCCCGTCGAAGGCGACGGGGGTCCCCGGCGCAAGGTCGAGGCCGCTGCGCTCCCAGGCCAGGGCACCGTCCGCGCCGTAGCGGCGCAGCGCGGTGCCGGTCGCGACGAGCAGGTTGCCACCGCCGTCGACCGCCACGTTCGAGACGACGTCGCCGCCCAGCGCGCGGCTCCACACCTGTTTCCCGTGCGCGTCGAGCAGGACGAGCGCGCCGCCATCCACCGGGCCGCCGCCGATCGTCGGGCACTTGCCCCCGGCGCAACGACCCGCCGACGCGATCGCGAAGTGCCCCGCGGGCGTGATGGCGAAGCTCCCCGTCGGCGCGAAGTGCAGCGCCGCGCCGCCCTCGTCTTCGAGCTCGGTCTGGAGCTCGCGCCCGTCGCCGTCCAGGTGGACGAACCCGAGCTGCTCCAGGCCCTCTCCCCGCACGCCGACGAGGTCGAAGGCGACCATCGAACCGTCCGGCGCGACGGCGACGTCGTGCGACCACTCCACTCCGAGGCCGCCCAGCCTCGTCGCCCAGGCGGTCGCTGGCGCCGTGAGGCTGTCAGCGCCGCCGCTCGCCCCCCCACCGCCGGGGCCTCCACCGGTCGGCGTGGTGCCGCTCCCGCCAGACGCCGTCCCCCCGCCGCTGGAACCGCCGTCGCTGGAACCGCCGTCCGGGGTCGACGCGCCTCCGCCGCCGGAGCCTGAGCCGGCGCTCCCGTCCTGCCCGGTCGGGCCGCAGGCGAGCAGGCACAGCGCTGCCGCGAGGATGGCCGCCCGGAGCATGCGCAAAGGTGTGAGGCCGCACACCCGACAGGGAATCCTCCACCGGGGGAGCCGGCTTGCCGCCGCGGCGGGCGCAGGGTGCCCGGGCGAGCGGCCGGCAACCGGGCACCCGCGCGGCAGCACCGGGCGGTGGCGCGGCTGTCGCGCTAGCTCATTTCACATCGCCTGGAACTGGAGGCCGGTCACGACGGACGGGAGCACGTTCTGCTCGCCGTACAGGCTCTTGTAGAAGGGGAGCTGGCCTCTCACGAACAGCCATACGTTGCCGAAGGTGTTGAAGTACGCGCCGGGCGCGGCCGAGAGAACCGTGCCGCCGGTGTTGACCACCGCGTCCTCGACCGTCCCGTCCGCCGCCGTGGCCCGGTCCTTCTTGGCGTAGCGGCCATCGAGGCCCAGGTCGAGCGCTACCCAGCGGGCCGGCCTGTACTGACCATGAATGCTCCAGAGGAGCGCGTCTCCGAACTTGTACTTCGTGGAGTCGAAGTAGCTGCCCTCGGTGCGCAGGCGTCCCGAGACGTTGGCGAACGCGAGCCAGTTGCCTTGCTCGAAGAGGTAGGCGAGCCCGAGGAAGGGCCCCCAACCGCCCGTGCCCAGCTGGCCGTGCGGATCGATGAGTCCGCCGTCTGCGTCCGCGGCGTCGTGGCTCCCGGTGGGAATCGAGGTCCCGCCGGTGATGGCGAGCTCATGCGAGCGACCGACACCGAGGTTGATTGACCTCCACACCGTGTAGCGCGCCCCGAATTCGACGTCTCCGAGCCCCGTCAGGCTCGACCCGGTGACGTCGGTGCCGCCGCCCACCGTGTGGATGGACTTGCTCACGAGCGGGACCGTGGCGGTGAGGGAGAGGGCCTCGACTGGCCGGTACGCCACGTTGAACCGATACGACCACTGCGTCAGCTTGTCGGTGAAGCCCGGCTGTCCGTCCGTCCCCGCGTCGACGCGCAGGTACTCGGTGTCGAGCGCCAGGCGGAGGCTGCCGTTGATGGCGGCCGGGTCGCTCGAGGCGAGGAGTGGATCGCCGCACCCGCAGACCGAGCACGCCCAGGCGGGCGCGCTCGCGCAGAGGGTCAGGAGGATGGCGGACAGCTTCAGCAGGCGAAGCGAACTCATGAGAATCTCCAGGATTGAGAGGGAGTTGCTCACGAGGGCCAGGCTCGGGCAAGTCCCGGAGTCTGGGGCTGCCCACGTCCTGTAGTCCTGTAGTTGAGTCAGGGTACACCTGCAAAGCCTCGCGGCGCACGCTCCCGGGGAAACTTCCCAGGAGGGGCAGGTCTTGAGCGGCGTCAAGCGGATCTCGGCAGGCGCGGAGCGGGGTGCACACTATCGGCGTCGTGGACGCGCAACCCCTGCTCGTGCTGCTGGCGGAAGACGACGAAGATCTGAGAGACGCGCTGGCGCAGATCCTGGAAGGCCACGGCTTCCGGGTCGCCTCGGCCGTCGATGGTCAGCACGCGCTCGATCAGCTCGGCGAAGGCGTCGCGCCTTGCGCCATCCTCCTCGACTGGATGATGCCGAGAATGAATGGCGAGGCGTTTCTGAGAGCCCGCGCGGAGTCCACGTTCCTGTCGAGCATCCCCGTGTTCGTCATGTCTGCGACGCACCTGCCGGCGGTCGGCCACCGTATTCAAGGGTTTCTGGCGAAGCCGTTCGCCGTGGACGAACTGTTCGCGATGTTACGGAGAGTGTGCGATGCACACTGCCCGCCTCGGCGCCGGCTCGATTGCCTGCGCCTCACGGCGCCGAACGGCGCAGCGTGAGCCCGCCCTGGTGGCTCCTCAGAACGCGACGAGGTCGGACAGCCCAGAGGCTTGTTCCACTGCGGCGAGCGCGTGCGCCCGATCGTTGAGCGCGTCGAGGTAGGCCAGGTGGACGTCCGACGCCGTGCGCTGGGCGATGATGTAGTCCGTCAGCGTCGCGCCGCCGCGCTGATAGTTGTAGAGGGTCTTCTCGAGCACCAGGTCGGCGTCGGCGAGCGCCCCGGAGTCGTAGAGCTTCACCCGCTCGGCGGCGGCGTCGTACCGGGCCAGGGCTTGCCGGATCTCGCTCTCGGCCCTGGCGAGCACGGACGCGAGCTGGTGCTCCGCCTGATGTTGCGCGGACCGGGCCGCCACGAGCTCACCCTGGTACACGTGTGAGAACGGGAGGGGGATGGAGAGCGAGGCGCCGATGACATCGGCCGCGGGGGAGCCCCCGTCGCCGGACCCGGCGAAGCTGTGCTGCCAGGCGACGCCGACCGAGAGGTCGATCACCCGACGGGCCTCCTCGAGCTTCACCTGCTTTCGCGCCTGATCGACGCGGGCCGTCGCGGCGCGCACGTCCGGGCGCTTCTCCACCGTGGCGAGCGCACGCGCCGCATCGACCGCCGACGCGACCGAACGCAGGTCGCCGACCAGGTCGAACCCCGCCGGCACGCTCGAGGCGGCGGGCCCGAGCAGCTGCAGGAGCGCGACGTCGAGCGCCTTCCGCTCGCCGACCGCGGTGAAGACGTCGGCCTCGAACTGGCGAGCCTCGACGCGCGACTGCACGAGCGCCACCTCCGGCACGTCGCCCGCTGCGAGGCGCCGCTCGTTGATGGCCACGAGGCGCCGCAGGTTCGAGAAGACGCCCTCCTTGTGAGCCAAGGCGAGGCGGGCGTGCAGCGCGTCGGCGAACGAGCTCACGGCGCTCGCGCGCAGAGCCCGGGCCGCCTCCGCATGGTCGTGGTGGGCCGCCTCGACGCCGGAGCGCGCCACCGCCACCCGCGCTCCGCGCTTGCCCCCGAGCTCCACCGGGATGGAGAGCGACGCTCCCGCCGACGTCGCGTTCCCCTGGTGCGACAGATCGAACGAGGTGAGGCCGGCCGTGAGCTCCGGATCGGGGAAGATCTTGGCGACGTCGATCTGCGCCTCGGCGATGGCCACGCTCTCGCGGGCCGCCGAGAGGTCCGGGTTCGAGTCGAGGACGCGCTGCAGATAGGCGGGAAACTCGATCCGGGCCGGGGTGGTGCTCGGCTGGACTTCGAGCGCCGCGAGCGCGGCCCGAGGGAGGAGCAGGAGCGCGAGCGCAGCGGCGACGGCGCGCGCGGCCCCGCTGCCGGTGGACGGCTCCGTCGCCTGGAAGCGCCGCTCCACCACCAGGTAGATCACGGGCAACAGGACGAGGGTGAGGAGCGTCGCGGTGATGAGGCCTCCCACCACCACCGTGGCGAGCGGCCGCTGGACGTCGGAGCCGATGCCCCGGGCCAGCGCCGCTGGCAGGAGCCCGAGCGCCGCCACGGTCGCGGTGATGAGCACCGGGCGGAACCGCTCGCTCGCGCCCTGGACCACCGCCGCGGAGAGGGGCAGCCCGGCGTCGCGCGCGCGGTTCAGCGCCGAGACCATGATGACGCCGTTCTGCACCGCCACCCCGAAGAGCGCGATGAAGCCGACGGCGCTCGAGACGTTGAGCGTCATCCCGCGCAGGTACAGGGCCAGCATGCCGCCGAGGAGCGCGAGCGGGACGCTGATGAGGATGAGCGCGGCGTGGCGGAGCGTCCCGAAGGCGCCGTACAGGAGGAGGAAGATGAGCGCCAGGACCAGCGGGAGGATGATGGCGAGACGCTCCTGCGCTCGGTTCTGGTTCTCGAACTGGCCACCCCAGGACAGCTCCGTCCCCTCGGGCAGCGACTTCACGACGGGCGCCAGCGTCGCCTCCGCCTCGGCGAGGAAGCTGGCGAGGTCGCGTCCGCGCAGGTTGAGCCGGACGGTCATGTGGCGGCGGTTCATCTCGCGGGTGATGGTGCTCTCGCCCTCGCGAAGGGTGAGGTGAGCGACCTGCGAGAGCGGGATCCGCTGACCGTCCGGGGCCGTCAGCATGAGATTGCCGATCGCCTCCGGACTACCGCGCGCCTCGGCGAGATAGCGGGCGGTCACGTCATAGCGTCGCTCGCCCTTGAAGACGGCGCCGATGGAGCGGCCTCCGATGCCGATCTCGATGAGATCGGAGATGTCCGAGACGTTGATGCCGTAGCGGGCCGTCGCCGCGCGATCGACCTCGATCTGGAGCTGCGGGAGCGGTGGCTCCTGGTCGATGATGACGTCAGCCGCTCCCGGCAACGCCTCCAGGAGCGTCGCGACCTTGCTTGCGATGCCGCGGGATCCTGCGAAGTCCCGGCCGAAGATCTTCACGACGAGCTCGCTGTGCGCGCCCGCGATCTTGTCGTTCACCATGTCGAAGATGGGTTGGGAGAAGCCGGCGGTCACGCCCGGTAGGTTCTTGTAGCGCTGCTCGAGCTGCGCGACGAGGTCGCGCTTCGACATCCCGCGGGGCCAGGTGCCATAGGGCTGGAGGCCCACGAAGGCCTCGATGTGCGAGGGGGTCCAGGGGTCCATGCCGTCGTCGGTACGGCCGAGCTGCGTGACGATGGTGCGGACCTGGGGGCACTCGCGCGTCACGCGCCTGAGCTCGCCGGACATCTCACTCGCCTTCGCCAGGGAGATGCCGGGCGGCAGCATCACCTGGAGCCACAGGGAACCCTCGTCGAGCTCCGGCAGGTACTCGCGACCCACGACCAGGGAGAGCACGACCGCCAGGGCCACCGCCGCGAGCCCCGGAGCGAGCGCCCGACGGGGTGACGCCACCAGCCATGCCAGCACGCGCTCGTACTTGGCGCGAAGCCAGACGAAGGCGCGGTTGCGAAACACCTTCCGCGGTCGCCGCAGCGCGAAGAGGGCGAGGCCCGGGATGAGCGCCAGCGCCACCAGGACGGCACCCGCGAGCGCGTAACCCACCGTGTAAGCCATCGGGGTGAAGAGCTTGCGCTCGACGCGCTGGAACGCGAAGAGCGGCAGGTACGCGGTGACGATGATGGCGGTCGCGAAGAACATCGGCCGGGCGACCTGGACCGCCGCCTCGCGCACGTCACCCTCGGTGAGCGGGGCATCCGGCTTCTCCTCACGGCGGCGCAGGACGTTCTCGAGCACGACGATGGCGCCATCCACGAGGATCCCGAAGTCGATGGCCCCGAGCGAGAGCAGGTTGGCGGGGATGTCCGTGGTCGCCATGAGGATGAAGGCGAACAGGAGCGAGAGCGGGATCGTGACCGCGATGAGCAGCGCCGTGCGCGCGCTGCCCAGGAAGATCAGGAGCACGATCAGGACGAGCCCCATGCCCTCGAGGAGCGTGTGCGAGACGGTGTTCACCGTGGTGCTCACGAGCTCCGTGCGATCGAGGTACGGGACGACCTTCACGTCCGTCGGCAGGAGGCCGTGGTTGAGCGCCTCGATCTTCCCGTGGATGTCCGCGAGGACGCGCGACGGGTTCTCCCCTCGCAGGAGCAGCACGATGCCGGTCACGACGTCGGGAGCGTCGTCCCTCCCGGCGATGCCGTTGCGGGTCAGCGCACCGAGCTCGAGGCGACCCAGGCTCTTCAGGAAGATGGGGGTCCCTTGCTGGGAGGCCACGACGATGTTGCCGAGATCGTCCAGTGACCGGACGAGGCCGATGCCGCGGACGATGGCGGACTGCTCACCGCGCACGAGCAGGCTCCCACCCGCGTTGGCGTTGTTGGCCTTGATGGCGGTGATCACCTGCTGCAGCGAGAGGTTGAACTGCGCGAGCTTCGAGGGGTCGAGCGCGATCTGGAACTCGGTCGTCTCCCCTCCGAAGTTGCTCACGTCGGCGATGCCGAAGACCTGCTTGAGCGTCGGGATCACGACCCACGTCTGCAGCTCGGTGAGCTCGCGGATCGACTTCGTCTTCGACTCGAGGCTGTACCGGTAGATCTCGCCCACCGGCGAGGCGAGCGGGTCGAGCTGCGGCTGCGCTCCTTCGGGCAGCTCCGCGTCCGCGATGCGCTCGCGGACGCGAGTGCGCGCCCAGTAGTCGTCCACGCCGTCGCGGAAGACGAGCGTGATGAGCGACAGGCCGAAGGTGCTGCGCGAGCGCATCACCGTCAGGCCGGGGATCCCGTTCAAGGCGCGCTCC
>DASPZP010000280.1:0-7739 GCA_035636195.1 Anaeromyxobacteraceae bacterium | reverse complement strand
TCGTCCACGTGCCGCCCCGCCAGGTTGCGCGCCACGTGGCGGTCCATTCGCAGCTCCGTGAGACCCGCCGCCGCGGCGTCGACCGAGTCGAGCCAGGCGCGCAGCGCGCGGGGATCGTCGCCGCGCGCCGCCTCGGCCAGGCCGGCAAGGCGGTCCCGGAGTTGGTCGCGCTCGGCCACAGCGATCAGATCGCCATCCTCCGAGAGCGCCGCGCCCGCGGCGGCGAGGACCTGCTCCGCCTCCAGCCGCCACTCGGCGAGGAAGCGCGCGGTGACGTCCTCCTCGGCGTGCTCGAGCGCCTCGACCAGCATGGCCTCCACCTCGACCTCGGAGAGCCCGTACGCGGACTTCACCAGCACCTGCTGCTCGACGCCGGTCGCGAGCTCGCGCGCCGCGACGCTGAGGATGCCGTCCGCGTCCGCCTCGTAGGCGATCTCGACCCGCGCCTGGCCCGCCGGCAGCGGCGGGATGCCACGCAGCGTGAACCGAGCCAGCGAGCGGCAGTCCCGCGCCAATTCGCGCTCGCCCTGCAGCACGTGCACCACCAGGCCGGTCTGGCCATCGGCATGTGTGGTGAACTCCTGGGTCGCCCGGGCCGGGAGCGTCGAGTTGCGCAGGATGAGCTTCTCGACCGTTCCGCCCAGGAGCTCGACGCCCAGCGAGAGCGGCGCGACGTCGAGGAGGAGCAGGTCATCGCGGCCGCCGCGCTCGAGCGCGTCGGCGTGCACGGCCGCGCCGAGCGCCACCACGATGTCGGGGTCGAGGTCGGTGAGCGGCTCCCGCCCGAACAGCGCGCGCACGTGGCGGCGCACGAGCGGGGTGCGCGTGGCGCCACCGACCAGCACCACGCCGTCGAGGCGGGAGGGGTCGAGGCCGGCGTCGCGCAGCGCGCGCTGGCAGGGCGCGGTGGTCCGCCCGATGATGGGCTGGATGAGCTCCTCCAGCGCGTCGCGGGTGAGGGCGACCTTTCGTGAGGTGCCGTCCCGCAGCGGCAGCTCGATCTCGGCCTGGCCGCGATCGCTCAACGCCTCGCGCAGCGCCCGGGCGCTCGTCGCGGCCGACCGGAGGGCAGCCGGGCTGCGGTCCACCTCCGCGCCGAGGAGCCGCACCGCGAGCGCCGCGTCGAGGTCGTCGCCGCCGAGGCGGGTGTCGCCGGCCGTGGCGAGCACCTCGAAGACGCCCTCCTCCAGCTTCAGGATGGAGAGATCGAACGTGCCGCCGCCCAGGTCGAAGACGGCGAAGAGGCCCCGCGAGCGCTGGTCGAGGCCGTAGGCGAGCGCAGCCGCCGTCGGCTCGGCGAGGAGGCGCAGCACCTCGAGCCCAGCCAGCCGGCCGGCGTCGCGCGTCGCCTGCCGCTGGCCATCGTCGAAGTAGGCCGGGACCGTGATGACGCAGCCGCCGGCCGGCTCGCCCAGGTGCTCCGCCGCGCGGCGCTTCAGGACGCGCAGGATCTCGGCCGAGACCTCCACCGGCGAGACCGGCCGCGGCGGTTCGCCGACGACGAGCTTCAGCGAGGCGCTCGCGGGGTCGAAGCGGTAGATGCCGCGGTCTTCCGGGCGGAGATCGCCCGGACCGCGGCCCATGAGGCGTTTCACCGAGAGGACGGTGTCCTCTGCCGCCTCGGCGGCGCGGCGCAGGGCGCCCGCCCCCACCTCGACTGCGGCGCCTCGACCGTAGTGGACGGCGCTCGCGAGCAGCGGCCCGCTCCCCTCCAGCGGCACCGTCCTCGGCCGGTTCCGCGCGTCGACGTAGGCCGCGAGCGAGTAGGTGGTGCCGAGGTCGATGCCGAGCGGGCGGGGCATGTGGGCAAGGTCTTACCGCGGGTGGCGGCGGGGAGTCATCTGGGTGGATCCGACCGCGACGGGCAGCCGTCCGCCCTGAGCGTAGCGCCACCGGAGGTGGCGCGTAGTCGAAGGGCCCCGACCTCGACGCCGACCACCGACCTCGACCCACCTCGACCCGTAGCACGCGACTGCGTTTCGTGTTACCCATCCTCCCGCCCATGCACATGTCCGATGCGCTGGTGTCGCCCGCGGTGGGCGCGGCGATGTGGGTCGCCGCCGCGGCGTTCGGCTCGCACGCCGCGCGGCAGGTGGAGCGGCACGGCGGCGAGGACGAGCGGCGGCTGCCGCTCATGGGCGTCCTGGGCGCCTTCGTCTTCGCGGCGCAGATGGTGAACTTCACCATCCCGGGCACCGGCTCCTCCGGGCACCTCGCGGGCGGGCTCCTCCTCGCCGTCCTGGTCGGACCGCACGCCGCCTTCGTGGTGATGGCGTCGGTCCTGGCCGTGCAGGCGCTCTTCTTCGCCGACGGGGGGCTCCTCGCGCTCGGCTGCAACGTCGTGAACATGGGGCTCTTCACGAGCTACCTCGTCTACCCGCTCGTCTGGCAGCCGCTCGCGGGGGACGGCCGATCGCGGCGCCGCGTCTTCCTCGCCTCGATCGCCGCCGGCGTGCTGGCCTTGCAGCTCGGGGCCCTGGGCGTGGTCCTCGAGACCATGACCTCCGGCGTCACCACCCTGCCCTTCCGCCCGTTCGCCCTCCTCATGCAATCGATCCACCTCGCCATCGGCGTGGTGGAGGGACTCGTGACGGCGCTCATCGTGCTCGCTTTGCGCCAGGCTCGGCCGGAGCTCGTTCCGGCGCGCGCGACCGGGCAGCGGGTCGTGGCGACGTTCGCCGTGGCGGCTGCGCTGACGGGCGGCGCGCTCTCCTGGTTCGCCTCCACCCGGCCCGACGGGCTGGAGTGGGCGACAGCCCGCGCGGCAGGTGAAGGAGCACCGGCGCCGGCGAGCGGGGCCCGTGCGCTCCTCGCCAGCTTTCAGGAGCGGCTCGCGCTGTTGCCCGAGTACGACTTCCGGCGACCGCACGGCGCGAGGTCGCTCGACGCAGATGCACCGCGTTGGGGGTCCCCGCGCGCGGGCAGCTCGCTGGCGGGCCTCGTCGGCGCGGCGCTCAGCGTGGGCTTCGTGATGTCCATCGGGGCGGCCGCGCGAGCGTTGCGGCGCAGGGCGGCGGGCGAACCCGCGACGCGCCGCGCCGGCCGCTGACGACATGGGCCGCCTCGACACCGCGCTCGCCCACCTGGGCGCCCTCGACGCGCTCGCCGCGCGCGACACTCCCGCGAGCCGCCTCGACGCGCGCGTGAAGGCGCTCGCGGCCCTCGCCGTCGCCGTCACGGCGGCGAGCTTCGGGCGAGGGGACGCGCTGCGGCTCCTGCCGCTCGCGGCCTGGCCGGTGGCGCTCGGCGCGCTGGGCGACGTGCCGTGGCGGGCGGTGCTCCTCCGGCTCGCGATCGCCTCGCCGTTCGCGCTGGGAGTCGCGGCCTTCGAGCCGCTCCTCGACCGGGCGCCCGCCTTCAACTGGGGTGGCGTCACGGTCTCGGCCGGCGCGGTGGCCTTCGTCACCATCGTCCTCAAGTTCGCGCTGGCGCTCTCGGCGGCGCTGGTGCTCGTCGCCACCACCGGCTTCGACGCGGTGTGCGCGGCGCTGGCTCGCCTCGGCGCGCCGCGGGTCGTCGTCACGCAGCTGCTCCTCCTTTACAGGTACCTCTTTGTCCTGGCGGAGGAGGCGATCCGCATGCTGCGGGCGCACGCGCTGCGCTCGCCCGATCGGCCGCGCCCCTCCGCGCGCACGGCCGGGACGTTGCTCGGGCAGCTCCTCTTGCGCACCCTCGGCCGCGGTGAGCGGCTCCACGCGGCCATGCGCTGCCGAGGCTTCGACGGCGAGCTGCGCCTCGTGCGCGGCCCGCGGCTCGGGAAGGCCGACCTCGCCTTCGCCGGCGCGACGGCGCTCCTCCTCGCCGGAGCGCGGCTCGTCGACCTGCCGCGGCTCGTGGCGGGCTTCCTCGGCGGGCGCGCATGAGCCACCACCTCGTGGCCGTGAAGGACCTCCACTACGCCTATCCGGACGGCACGCCCGCCCTGGACGGCGTCACCTTCACGCTCCACCACGGCGAGGCGGTGGGCCTCGTGGGCGGGAACGGCGCAGGCAAGTCGACGCTCCTCCTCCACCTCGCTGGCGTGCTCGCGCCGCGCTCGGGCGAGGTGCGGGTGGGCGACTGGCCTGTGACGCCAGGCACGCTGCGCGAGGTGCGGCGCTCGGTGGGGCTCGTCTTCCAGGACCCCGACGACCAGCTCTTCATGCCCACCGTCGAGGACGACGTCGCCTTCGGACCGCGCCAGCTCGGCCTCGACGAGCGCGAGGTGGAGGCGCGCATCGAGGACGCGCTCGCCCGCGTGGGCGCGGCCCACCTCCGCCGCCGCGCGCCGCACCGGCTCTCCGGCGGCGAGAAGCGCGCCGCGGCCATCGCGGCCGTGCTCGCCATGGCCCCGAGCGTGCTCGTCCTCGACGAGCCCTCCTCGAACCTCGACCCGGCCTCACGCCGGGCGCTCATCGATCAGCTGCGGGCGTTCGAGCACACGAAGATCGTGGCGACCCACGACCTCGACCTCGTGGTCGAGGTGTGCCAGCGCACCATCGTGCTCGCGGGCGGGAAGGTGGTCGCCGACGGCCGCACCGCCGAGGTGCTCTCCGACGACGCCCTCCTCGCCCGCGCCCGGCTGGAGCGTCCGCTCAGGTTGCAGGGGTGTCCGATGTGCGGCCCTGCTTCGGCCGATCGGCGGCCTGCGTCGTAGCAGCTGTCGGCCGCGGCCGAGGACGCATCACCACTTGGGTACCCAGCTACCATCGGGGGGGTGCGCGTGTAGGCTCCCCGCATGACCTGGGACCTGACGCGTCGTGAACTGCTGAAGGCCGGCTTCACCACCGCGGTCGTGGGCGCCGCCGGGCTGCCGCTGCCGGTGCTAGGGGACGACCAGAAGGATTGGCGCTGGGACAAGGGGGTCTGCCGCTTCTGCGGCACCGGTTGCGGCATCCAGGTCGCGACGACCGCCGGTCGGGTGGTGGCGGTGCGGGGCGATCCGGACAGCCCGGTGAACCGTGGCCTCCTCTGCGTCAAGGGCTACGCGCTCCCCCAGATCCAGTACGGCGCCGACCGGCTCACCCGCCCGCTCTTGCGCAAGCGCGCCGGCAAGTACGACAAGCGCGGCGACTTCGAGCCGGTGAGCTGGAAAGAGGCCTTCGACGTGATGGAGCGCGAGTGGCGCCGCGTGCACGGCGAGCTCGGCCCGACCGGCCTCGCCGTCATGGGCTCCGGCCAGTACCTCATCCAGGAGGGCTACGCGGCGGTGAAGCTCGCCAAGGTCGGCTGGCGCACGAACAACCTCGACCCGAACGCCCGCCACTGCATGGCCTCGGCGGTCGCCGGCTTCATGCAGACCTTCGGAATCGACGAGCCGTCCGGCTGCTACGACGACATCGAGCTCACCGACGCGGTGGTGCTGTGGGGCTCGAACATGGCCGAGATGCACCCCATGCTCTGGGCGCGCATCATCGACCAGCGGCTGCGCTCGCCGGGCTACCGGATCGTGAACCTCACCACGTACTCGAACCGCTCCTCCGAGGGGGCGGACCTCGAGCTCGTCATCAAGCCCAACACCGATCTCGCGATCTGGAACTACCTGGCGCGCGAGGTGGTGGCGCGCGGCGCGGTCGACGAGGAGTACGTGCGAGATCACTGCGTCTTCGCCACCGGCCCGGCTGACATCGGCTTCGGCCTGCGCCCGGACGACGCCCACGCCTTCGCGGCGGAGCAGGACACCCAGGCGAAGGAGCGGGTGGTCGTGCTGACGCGCGAGGAGGCCATCGGGCGGCGCCTCGATCCGGCGCAGCGGCACGAGCGCAAGCAGGAGGGCGCCAAGGCCGCAGCGCACTGGCTCATCTCCTTCGACGACTTCAAGAAGGCGCTCTCCCCGTACACGCTGGAGTTCGTGGCCGACCTCGCCCGGGGGGATCCCGACGAGCCGCTCGAGAGCTTCCAGGCGAAGCTGCGCCAGCTCGCCGATCTCTACGCCGACCGCGCCAGGAAGATCGTCTCGTACTGGACCATGGGCTTCAACCAGCACACGCGCGGCACCTGGGTGAACGAGCAGGCCTACATGCTGCACCTCCTCACCGGCAAGCAGGCGAAGCCGGGCTCGGGCGCGTTCTCCCTCACTGGCCAGCCCTCGGCCTGCGGCACGGCGCGCGAGGTGGGCACCTTCTCGCACCGCCTGCCGGCCGACATGCAGGTGGACAACGCGGATCACCGCGCCCACTGCGAGCACCGCTGGCGGGTGCCGGCCCGCACGCTCAACCCCAAGCCGGGCAGCCACCTGACC
The DNA here is from genome assembly GCA_035636195.1 of Anaeromyxobacteraceae bacterium. Lineage (GTDB taxonomy): Bacteria > Myxococcota > Myxococcia > Myxococcales > Anaeromyxobacteraceae > Anaeromyxobacter_A. The sequence continues at coordinate 1,519 of DASPZP010000280.1, read as the reverse complement.
CAGATGATGCGCGACCTGGAGGACGGGAAGGTGAAGTGGCTCTGGGTCCAGGTGACGAACCCGTTCCAGGCCACCGCGAACGCGAACCACTGGATCACCGCCGCGCGCGAGAAGGACTGCTTCATCGTGGTCTCGGACGTCTACCCCACCCTCTCGTCGAAGGTGGCCGACCTCATCCTCCCCTCGGCCATGATCTTCGAGAAGTGGGGCGGCTACGGGAACTCGGAGCGGCGCACCCAGCTCTGGCGCGAGCAGGTCGCGCCGCCCGGCGAGTGCCGCAGTGACCTGTGGCAGATGATGGAGTTCTCGAAGCGCTTCAAGCTGTCCGACGTGTGGGGCCGGCAGCCCGTGCCCGGCCTCGCCGCGGAGGGGTTCACGGCGGGTGAGCTACCCGACGTGCTCGCCCAGGCCGAGCAGCTGGGGTACCGCCGCGACCAGACGCTGTACGAGGTCCTCTTCGCCACGACCGAGAACCGGAAGGCGCGCTGGCCCGACCCGGTCGCGCGAGGGCACGAGAATCACACCGTGCTGCACGCGGGGATCGACTGGTTCCCCGAGAAGGCGCTCTTCGAGGAGTACGCCGGCTTCGGGCGCGGCCACGGCCACGACCTGGCGCCCTTCGACCTGTACTTCCGCGACGACGTGCGCGGCCTGCGCTGGCCGGTGGTGGACGGCAAGGAGACGCCGTGGCGATTCAACGATAAGTATGACCCCTACGCCCGGAAGGGCAGCGGCATCGACTTCTACGGCAAGGCCATGAAGGCGCTGCCGCGCGGGGATCTCGACCAGGTGACCGATCCCAGGCCGGCGCTCCTCACCGGCAAGGCCAAGATCTTCTTCCGCCCGTACGCCGCCCCGCCCGAGGTGCCCGACACCACCTACGACCTGTGGCTGTGCACCGGCCGCGTCCTCGAGCACTGGCACTCCGGCAGCATGACCCGCCGGGTGCCGGCGCTGCACGCCGCCGTGCCCGAGGCGCAGCTCTTCATGCACCCCCAGGACGCCGCAGCGCGCGGACTCGCCCAGGACGAGCTCGCCTGGATCGCCTCGCGTCGCGGCAAGATCCAGGCGCGCGTGGAGCTGGCCGGCCGGAACCGCGTGCCGCGCGGCCTCGTCTACGTGCCCTGGTTCGACGAGGGCGTCTTCATCAACAAGGTGACGCTCGACGCGACGTGCCCCATCTCCAAGCAGGAGGACTTCAAGAAGTGCGCGGTGAGGGTGAGCCGCACCGAGCCCGTGGCGGAGGCGAAGCCATGAGCGCGCGCGCCCTCCTGATTCCGCTCGCAGCCCTGCTCGCCTGCGCGTCCGGCCGCGCCGCGCCGGCCGCGACCCCTGCCGCCGCTCCGGCGTCCGCCGCGACTCCCTCGGCCGCGCCGGGGAAGGCCGATCGCGACCTCGGACTGTCCAAGGCGAGCGTCTTCGAGGTCCCCGCGCCCCCACCGGTGAAGCAGAACGACAGCGCGCCGGGCGAGCTGCCCGTGCTGCCGCGACCGTACGCGCTCGCCCCGCCCCGCATCCC
>DASPZP010000279.1:0-3105 GCA_035636195.1 Anaeromyxobacteraceae bacterium | reverse complement strand
GCGAGCGCGCGCCGAGGCGATCCGCGCCGCTCGTGAAAGCGCTCTCGCCGACCCCGAAGGCCGCACGCTCGAGGGCTCGCTCGCGACCCACGGCGTCGCGCCGCTGCCGCCCATGCCGAAGCCGGTGCGGTTCATGCGCCGGCCGCAGCCCGACGACCGCAAGGCAGCTTGAGCAAGGAGCGTGACTCGCGTCATGGCGATCCCATGACGGCGCTCCCGTCCGTCTCGTGACCTCCTGCACTGGCGCGGAAGGGCTCCCGATGTTCGACTAGGAACAGGCACTCACTACGGGAGGCACAAATGAGAATCGCCAGGGAACACTACGGGTTCGTGCGCGAGTACGCGCTGGCGGGCGTCGCGCTTGCGGCGCTGACGCTCGCGCTCGGCGCGAATGCGCAAACGACGTCGGGAACGCTGATAGTCGGACCCGGCGAAACGCTGGTAATCGGGCCCGGCGCCGAACGCCATCACACCGGGGCGATCATCGTCTCCGGCGGCCGGATCGAAGTGAACGGCGGCAAGCTCCTCCTGAACGGAACGATGACGATCGTGCAGAACGGCGCAGTCGTCTTCGACGCCGGTGAATTCCACCACGAGGGCAACGACACGCACGTGCTCGTCGGCGGTCTCACGGTAAACGGCGGCAACGGGCTGCTCGCGTTCCGCAACGGCGGCCGCTATCACCTGGTGCAGACCTACGTGTCGCAGCACGAGCTGCAAGCGAGAAACAACAGCACGATCGAGCTCACGGGAACGCACATCGACTGCGACGCGGCGACGGGGGTGATCAGGCTCTTCAACGGCGCGTCCTACACCGGGACTGCGACTTCCGCAGCCAGGATCGATGATACGCAGCCGGGTTGCTGGATGACTACCTATATGCAGCAGCAGTCGGTGCTCTCTCTTCAGTCGGTCCAGGCAGGCGGCGACATCGTGTTCTACGACGCTGTCCAGATCGACGTGCGCGACACGATCGGCATCATGCCGTGGCTCTACTTCCCCGCGGGCTCGGTCGCGGACCTCTCCTTCCCGCCAGCGCCGCAATGCGTCCCCGGAAACTGCCCCCTCGTCTCCAAGACCATCGACTCGACCACCGTGCCCGGCATCGCCTGGTCGGTAAACATCGTGAACTCCGGGCTCGTCTTCTGGGGCTTCAATTCCTATCCGGGGAGCAGCGTCACGGTGCGCGACTCGGCGCTCACCATGGGGATGGTGCGGTTTGCGGGAGACCACACCTATTTCGTCCCCGGTGAATTTCACAACAACAGCAGCTACGACGACAAGACGTTCACATCAATCCCCGATCGTCTCTTGCGCCTGATCAACACCTCGATGAAGTGGTGGAAGCTCGACGTGATCGACAGCGCCCAGGCGCGGTTCGACAGCGTCACGTTCGCGGAAATGATGGTCAAGAACTCCGGGCGCGCGCTCGTGACGAACAGCATCTGCGAAGGCCAGACGATCCACCTCGGCGCGATCGACAACGCCTACGTCTACTTCCAGGACGGGGAGGTCTGGACCCACGTCTCGGCATGGAGTCAGGCGCTGATGGTCCTCGACCGGAGCCTCGTCGACTGGCGCAAGGGTCAGTTTCCGTATCAGACCCGCAATATCGCCCATAATCGGGCGCGCCTCTACGCGCTGAACAGCGAGCTGGTCGTCCCGCCCGAGGCGATGGACTCGGCGCTGGTGACGTTCGCGCGGCTCGGCGCGTTCCTCCAGCCCCAGCTCGAGACGACCGCGGCGACCTGGACTCCGATCACGGGCTCCGCGTGGATCGTGACCGGCCCGGCGAGCGGTGTAACGTTCGAGCGCTGGGTCCTGGCGGTCCGTGCGCCCGGCGCGAGCACGTGGACCAACTTCGCGAGCGGCACGACCGAGGTACGCGACGCCGGCCTCGCGTGGCTCGCGCCGTGGCTGATTCCCCAGCCCGGCAACTACGAGCTGAGGCTTTCGCTACTGGTGAACGGCGACGACCCGTTGACGCCCTATCCGACGTGGGCGTTCCCCGCAATAAAGACTCTTGTCGTGCGATAAGGGCCGGGGAGTACCGCCTAGACAAGATCAGGCTCACAGAACGGGGACCGGCGAGACCGGAGAAAACCCTGCGGCCCTAGCGCGGCGTTCCCGGCGGTAGGGTGCGCGAACGAATATCTGCCATGATATGGCAGGGGTAGTCGGCGAGTGACGCGATCCATCGAGCCCGGAATCCTGCCGCTTTTCCGGATCTTCGTCGCCCTCGAGATCCTCCTTCTCCTGCTCCGCATCGGCCTCGAGGCCGTCTTCCGCGCCGACTTTCCGCTCGTCGGGTCGCCCTGGGCCGGTCTCGTTTTTCTCGCGCTGCTCTTCAGCTACCTGTCCTGGCCCGCTCTCGAGGCGCGGCTCGGACGTTTTTATCTCCCCATCGCGCTCGTCCTTTCCATCGCCGTGACGCTCGTCAGCGCGACAGCCGGCATGAAGCTTCGCCTAGAGGCCGGCATCCGGGCCGAGGAGCTGGTGCGCGGCTCCTGGGTCCTCATCGTCGTGCTGCTCGTGCCTGTGATCATCGTCGCCTGGCAGTACGGTTTTCGCTGGGTGCTCTGGTTCTGTCTCCTTACCGCCGCCGCCGAGCTGGCCCTGACACTGCCTCTGGCCGGCAAAGGCGGCCCGCTGGTGCTCACGCTCGTCGTCATTGCGCTCGTGCGGTGCCTCTTCTTCCTGCCGGTCGGCTATGCGGTGGCGAGGCTCGTGGATGCGCAGCGCCGGCAGCGCGAGGCATTGGCTTCGGCCAACGCGCGGCTCGCCCGCTACGCGACGACGCTCGAGCAGCTCGCGGTGAGCCGCGAGCGCAACCGTCTCGCTCACGAGCTGCACGACACCCTGGCCCATGGATTGAGCGGTCTCGCCGTACAGCTCGAGGCGATGAGCGTGCTGTGGCAGTCGCAGCCGGAGACGGCGCGGACCATGCTCGCGGACGCGCTCGCCGGCACGCGCACCGCATTGAGCGAATCGCGCCGCGCCATCGCCGCGCTGCGCGCGCGTCCGCTGGAGGACCTGGGCCTTTCGCGGGCGGTGCGGGAGCTCGCGGAGTCGACGGCGGCGCGAGCCGGCCTCGCGCTGGACCTG
>DASPZP010000278.1:0-10759 GCA_035636195.1 Anaeromyxobacteraceae bacterium | reverse complement strand
CGACCGCGACCGCGACTTCGACCGCGACCGCGAACACCACTCTCGAAGAGCGGCTCGCCCTCGTCTGGTTCACCCGTGCCGGCGCGGCCACGTTCCTCCTCGGCGCGGCGTGGTTCTTCAAGTACGCGGCGGACAACGACTGGATCGGCCCGCTCGGGCGTATCGCGCTCGGCGCCATCACGGGCGCGGGTCTCGTCGCGCTGGGCGAGGCGAGGCGAAAGGTGCTGCGCGCGCTGTACCTGCACGCCCTCCTCGGCACCGGCGTCGCGGTGCTCTTCGTCTCGGCCTACGCCAGCCATGCGCTCTACCGGCTCGCGCCCGCCCCGGTCGCCCTCGCCGCCGCCGGCGTCGTCGCGCTCCTCGGCGGAGCGCTGGCGGTTCGCCATCGCGGCGAGCTCGTGCTGGCGGTGGCGATGGCGGGTGGGCTCCTCGCGCCGATCGTGCTCTCCACGGGGAGTGATCGGCCGGCGGCGCTCTTCACCTGGTTGCTCCTCCTCACCGGGGCGGCGCTCTGGGTGTCGGTGCGGGAGGGCTTCGCCGTCGTGCCAGCCATCGCGGTCGGCGGGACTGCCCTCCTCTATGCCGGCTGGTGGCACCGCTTCTTCGAGGCAGCGGGACCTTACCGCCACCTCACCTCGCGCGCCGTCCCGGCCCTCGCGGTAGCTGCCTTCGCGAGCTCGTGGCTCTGGGCCGCAGCCGCCTGGCGCCGGCGTCGCGCCGCGCAGGAGGGGCCGCTCGCGCTCGAGGTGGTCGCGCTCGTCCTGGCGCACGCGGGGTTCGCCTCCCTTCTCCTCGATCGACCAGCGCTGCTCGGAGCCGCGTTGGCCGCGCTCGCCGTGCTGGCCTGGCGCGTGCTCGAGCGCGCTGGTCGGAGCGAGCTGCTCGCCATCCCCGCGCTGGCCGGCTTCCTCGCGCTGCTGCTCTCTCACGGCGAAGCGGATCGGGCCGCACGGTTCGAGCTGCTGTGGGGCGCCGCTTCGTGGGCGGTGGCGTACCTGGCCGCGCTCGCCGTCACGCTCGTGCGACACCGCCGCGACCCGAAGCCGCTCCACCTCCTCGCCGCTGCCGGCGCAGCTCTCGGGCTCACCGCCGTCGCGCTGCTCGCGACGCGGCGCGCCGACGGCCTGCTCCGGAGCGCCGCGGCGGCGGCCGGAGGCGCCGCGCTGCTCTTCCTCGGACGCGCGCTCCTCGCCCGTGCCCGGCGGGGCGGCTCGCTCCTCCTCGGCGTCGCCCTCGGCCTCCTCTGCGCGTCCGCCGCCTTCCTGCTCACGGGTGCCACCATCACGGTTGCGTGGGCGGCGCTCGCGGCGATCGTGGCCCATCTCGCCGCCCGGGAGCGCGATCCGGAGTGGCTGGCCGGGGCCGGGCTCCTCTTCGTCGCGGTCGCGGTGCGCCTCATCGCGTTCGATCTGGAGAGCGCTGGCGAGACGCTCGTCCTGAACCCGCGCGGCCTCGCTTTCGGCGCGGCCGCTGCCGCACTTTTTCTCTCGGGGCGGGCGCTCGCCGCCGCCAGCGAGCCGCCGTTCCGGAGGGCCGCGGGGGCCGCCGTCGGGCTGGGACACGTCGCGCTCCTGGCGCTCGCCGTGGCCGAGGCGCGGACGGCGGCGGGCCCGGCGCGGGCCGAGCTCGTCACCACGCTGGCGCTGGGCCTGTATGCGGCCGCGCTGGTGGCGCTGGGCTTCGCCGCGCGCGAGCGGCTCCATCGCTGGCTCGGCCTCGGGCTCTTCGGGTTGACCCTCGCCAAGCTCGCGCTCCACGACGTGTGGAGCATGGAGCGGGCCTATCAGATCGCGGTGCTCCTGGCCGTGGGCGCCCTCCTCCTCGGCGCGTCGTTCCTGTACGCTCGCCACGGGGCGCGCCTGACCGAGCTGCTGCGGGGCCGGAGCGGAGCGGCGCTCATCCTCGTCGTCGCTGGAGCGCTGGCGGCGGGGCCCGCCTCGGCGCTCGACGAGCGCGCCTTCTCGGCTGCCGCGCGGGTCGAGGGTGTGGCCGGCGCGGGCCTGTGGCGGTTCGAGGTGCCCATCGCCTTGTACCGGGCGAGCGCCGCAGATGGCCTCGCCGACCTGCGGCTCGAGGGAGCGGGCGGCGAGGAGGTGCCCTGGCTCGTCCGGTCCGCCAGCCCCGCGGGGAATGGGCGCGCTGTGGCCGCGCGCCTCCTCGATCCGGTCGTCTTGCCGGACGGCGCTGCGCGGGCCGTGCTGGACCTCGGGCCGGCCGCCGCCCGGCATGGGGAGGTGCGGCTCGAGCTCGCCGGCGAGGAGTTCCTCCGCCGAGCCCGCATCGAGTCGTCGGAGGACGGCCGCGCCTTCGGCGTGCTCGCGGAGGGCGGCCGGGTATGGGCGATCCGAGGCGAGCCCCGCGCGCGCGGCGACGCGCTCCGCTACCCCACCTCCCGGGCGCGCTTCCTGCGCGTCACGCTGCTCCCCGGCGGTGGGAGAGTCCGCATCTCGGGCGCGCGCGTCACGCTGCCGCCGGCCGCGCCGGAGCGCCGCACCGCCGCTGCGACCGTGCTCTCCGTCGCCCGCGAGGACGGCCGCCGGACGGCCGTGGACGTGGATCTCGGCGGCCGCACGCCGCCCGGCGCCGCGCTGCGCCTCGAGACCGGCGCCGCTGCCTTCGAGCGCACGGTGCGGGTGTTCGTCGGCGAGGGTGAGGCGCTCCGGCCGGCCGGCTGCGGCGTCGTCTGGAGGGCGCCCGAGGCCGCGCCTGACGCCCGGGAGCAGCTCGAGGTCCCCCTGGCCGTCGGTGCGAGCGGGAGGGTGAGGCTCGTCGTGGAGGACGGCGACGCGCCACCGCTCGCGGTGACGGGGGCTGCCCTGGCCTGGTCTCCCGAGGAGGTGGTGTTCCGGGCTGCGGCGGCGGGGGCGTACCGCGCCCTCGCTGGCGACCCCGAAGCAGGGCGACCCTCTTATGACGTCGCCGCCGTCCTGGCGAGGAGCCCCGGCGCCGTCCCCGGACTGGCGGGCCTCGGCCCGTTCGCGCCGAACCCCCGACACACGCCGCCGCCCGATCGTCGGCCATTCACGGAACGTCATCGAATGACGCTCGCCGTGGCGCTGGCGGCGCTCCTCGTCGGCCTCGGCGGCTGGGCGGTTCGCCTCTTGCGGTCGGCGGGCTGACCTCTCGGGTGTCTGGCGTGCGGCCGCGCCGGAGCGCGGTCGGCTCGTCGGTGCCCCGACGTGCGGCGGCGCGGGCTTCGCCTCTTGCGTGTCCCTGGCCACCCCAACAGATTTGCGATCCACCACGGGAGGCCCACATGGCAGGAACGAACCCGATCCCGAAGGGGATGCATACCGTCACGCCCAGCCTGGTCGTTCGCGACTGCGCGAAGGCCATCGACTTCTACAAGCGCGCGCTCGGCGCCCAGGAGGTGGCGCGCATGCCCGCGCCGGACGGCAAGACCATCTGGCACGCGGAGCTGCGCGTCGGCGACTCGATCATCTTCATGAACGACGAGATGCCGGGGATGGGGCGCCCGGCGCCGACGGCCTCCCAGCCCGTGCCCCTGACGATGTGGTTGTACGTGCCCGACTGCGACCAGGCGTTCAAGCGGGCGGTCGACGCGGGTGCCAAGGAGACGATGAAGCCGTCAGACATGTTCTGGGGCGACCGCTGCGCCTGGATCGCAGACCCCTACGGCTATCTCTGGGCGTTCGCGACCCACCAGAAGGACATGACGGCCGAGGAGACGCGCCGCGCGGGCGAGCAGTTCGCGCGGGAGATGAAGCAGCAACACGGCACCCACGCCTGAGGCGGTGGGCTAGAGCCACCCGGCCTTGCGGAAGCGGAAGAAGAGGTACACGTCCACGCCGGCCATCACGGCGAGCGCGATCGGATAGCCGAATGCCCATTTCAGCTCGGGCATGTGCTCGAAGTTCATGCCGTAGAGGCCGGCGATGAGCGTGGGCAACGCGATCAGGGCGGCGTATGCGGCGAGCCGCTTCGTGGTCTCGTTCTCCTGCAGGGAGATGAGCGACAGGTTCGCGGAGATGGCGGTGCCGGCGGCGTCGCGCAGGGTCTCGATGGACTGGTTGATCCGGACGAGGTGGTCGTAGACGTCCCGGTAGTACTCCTGGGTGTGGACGCACACGGCCGGTACCCGGCCTCCGTAGAGCTTCCCGGTGGCCTCGATCAGGGGTCTCACCGCGTGCTGGAGCTTGGTGAGCCGCCGCTTGAGCGCGTAGATGGCCTCGACGGTGGCGCGGGCGGGGGCGCCGCGGAAGATGCGCTCCTCCACCTCCTCGAGCTGGCACTCGAGCGCGTCGATGACCGGGAAGTAGCGGTCGACCACCGCGTCCATGAGCGCGTAGAGCACGAACCCTGCGCCCTGTCGCAGGAGCTCCGGCTCCCGCTCGCAGCGCGCGCGCACGCTGGTGAAGCCTTGCTCCGTGCGGCTGCGGATGGAGAGCACGTAGTTCTTGCCCACGAACACGTCGACCTCGCCCGCGTGGAGCTCTCCGCCCTCCAGCTCGATGGTGTGCAGGACGGCGAAGAGCGAGTCGCCGTACTCCTCGACCTTGGGGCGCTCGTGGCCGTGGCGCGCGTCCTCGACCGCGAGGTCGTGCAGCCCGAACTCCCGCTGCATGGCGGCGAGCTCGCCGGGCTCGGGGTCCTTGAGCGCCACCCAGACGAAGCACTCTGGCCGGCTCGCGAAGCGGCTGATGTCCTCCACCGCGATGTCGCCCAGCTTCTTGCCGTCCTGATACGCGGCGCAGTTGACGAGCACGGTGCCTCCGGTGTGCCGGCGGAGCGCCTGCGGTCTCGGGGACCACCACCCACCGGCTTCGCCGGTGCACCCGACCGCCCTACTTCCGCCGGAGCGCGCGCACGATCTTCTCCTTGGCACGCGAGGCAGCGGGTGCGGACCGCGGCCGGGCGGGCGCCACCCCGGTCGCGGATGGCCGCTGCCGCTCCTTGGCGCGCATCCACGCCTCGATCTCATAGGCGAGGACCTCGATCTCGACATCGCTGGCGACGGCGATGCGGTCCAGGCGGGCGGAGAGCGGGAGAGACGCGCCGAGGCGCATCCGCACGACCCGCTCCTCCTCGCCCCCGAGCGCGTGGGCCGGGCCGCGACGGAGCAGCGCCTGGGCCGCCTGCTCCGTCACCACCGCCGTACCGGTCCGCTTCGAGCCCGCCATGTTCACCTCACGCGCCGCCGGAGCGGACGCCAGAAGACGAGTCCATGGTAGGCGGCGGCGTCCCCGCGTCCAGAAATCGGCGATGGCGGGCGAGGTGGCGCACGAGCTCCGGGCGGACGGGCGAGCGCGACGCAAGCACCCGGATTACCAGGAGGACCATGCCCGACGCGGCGAGCGAAGCGGTGCAGCGCAATCTCATCGAGGACGAGGCCCGGGTGGAAGAGCTCATCCGCTCTTCCCACCGCGTGGCGGTGCTCGGCATCAAGACGGAGGCGCAGTCCTCCCAGGCAGCGTTCTACGTGCCCGCCTTTCTGAAGCAGGCCGGGGTGGAGGTCATCCCGGTGCCGGTCTACTACCCCGAGGTGCGGGAGATCCTGGGCGCCGCCGTCTACCGGAAGCTCGCCGACGTCCCAGGGCCGATCGACATCGTCGACGTCTTCCGCCGACCCGCCGACATCCCGGCGCACGTGGAGGAGCTGAAGGCGCTGCGGCCGCGCGCGGTGTGGTTCCAGCTGGGCATCCGGAACGACGAGGCGGCCCGCGCGCTCGCGGCGGTGGGCATCCTGGTCGTGCAGGACCGCTGCCTGATGGTCGACTGGCGCCGGTACGGCCGGCGCTAGCGGGCCGGGTTCACGCTGCCGGTGCCGGTCGGCGTGGCGGTCGTCGTGTCGTTCGGCACGGCGGTCGTGTCGGTCGGCGTGGAGGAGCCGGTGCTGGTCGGCCGGTCGGTGCCGATGCCGGTCTGGACGGCCTGCGCCTGGCTCTGCCGCTGCGCGTCGACCCACGCTTGCTGCGCGGCCATGGCCTGCGACTCCTGGCCGCGTGCCTTCTGCAGCCCCTCGTCGAAGCTCTTCTGCGTGCTCGAGACCCGCTCGTTGAACTTGGCCATGTCGTACTTGCCGGCCGCGGGGATGTTCGCCTGCTGGAGCGCCAGCAGCTTGGCCCGTTCCAGCCGGGCCTCGCCGAGCGCGACCTGCTGGTCGGAGGCGGCGAGCGACGCCTGGCGCGCCGCGACGAGCTTCTTCGCGTAGTCGGCGCGCGCGTCGGCGGCGCGCTTCTTCGCGTCGGCCTGCGCCTTCATGGCCCGCGCCTGCTCCAGGTGGACTGGGTCGCGTGTATCGTTCGCCACCTTCGCCTGCACCGCCGCCCGGTCCGCGTCGGCCTTGGCGGTTTGCGCGTCGGCCTTGGCGAGCTCGGCCTCGTGCTGCACCTCCTGCACGTGCAGCCGCGCGCGCGCCTGCTCGTCACGCGCGCTGCCGACGAACTGGCGCGCCTCGACCACCGGCGCCATCTGTCCCTGCGCCAGGCGCCCGAGGTCGGCGTCCGACACCGTCGTAGCCGAAGCTTGCTGTCCCTTGCCGGCGCTCGAGCTGGCACACGCCGCCAGCGCGGCCAGGGGCACCGTGATCCAAATTCTCCTCATGACGAATTCCTCCTAGCGTGAAGCTAGGGATGGGCGGCTCGACAGGCGACAAGCGGCGTGCGGCTGGGCGCCTGATCACTCCTCTGCCTGCTCGTCCTCGTCCGCCGCGCCGGCCGGCTCCGCCTCGCGCTGGCGCAGGCCGGCGGCCTCCAGCGCCCGAGCCACGCCCTTCGGCTTCCGCTCGTCGGAGCGCGCCTTCGGTGGCGGCCGCACCGCCGGCACCGCGCCGCCGAGCGCCCGCACCGCGGCGCTGAGCTCGTACTCGGCGCGCAGCTGGGGGTCGCTCTGCTGGGAGAAGGCGCCCCGCATGGTGACGGAGAGTGGGAGAGCGCTCACCGCGTCGAGGAGCAGCTCACCCGCGAGCGCGCTCGGCGCGCGGCCCTCGAGGAAGTCGACGCGCCGCTGGGTCTCCGGATCGTACTTGCCGCCTGGCAGCCCGGCCGGTGGAAGCTCGGGCTTCGGCGCCGCGCCGGAGAGGGAGAGCACGTAGCGGCGGGCGCGCCGCCCGAGGACGGTCACCTCGCCCGCCGGCTGGACCGACAGCGCCGGGCCGTACAGCAGGGCGAGGTCGAGCGCGAGGCGGAAGCTCTCGTCGCGCGCGCGGCGGGCGTCGCGGCCGCGGTCGGTCGGCCGCTCCCGGAAGGGCGCCCAGCGGCCCCGCGCGTAGGTCATGCCGTCGACGAAGACGAGCTGCTTGCCCGTCTCGGAGCCGGCGCCGCCGCCTGGATCGATGTCCGACGAGACCTCGAACTCGCCGGTGGCGAGCTGGCGCAGGTGGTGGCGCTCGGTCGCGCGCACCGGCGCGGCGGGGGGCTTCGCCACCGACCAGCTCACCTCGCCTTCCCAGGCGAAGGAGCCGGCCCGCGCCGCCGCCTCGTCCGCGGAGAGCCGCAAGGCCTCGAGCGGCCTCGCGAAGTCGAACGGCTTCGCCTGGGCGGCGGCCGCCACGGCCGCCCGCTGCCGCGCCCCCTCCTCCCGGCGGTTGGAGCAGGCGAGGGCAAGGCCGGCCACGAGGGCCAGCGCGAGGGTGGAGGTGGAGCGGGAGCGCACCATCGTGCGCCGAAAGTACGTCATCCCGGGGCGAGACGAAAGCGGCGCGGCGGCCGCGGGGTGGACCACGCAGCGGCCGCCGGGAGCGCCTTCCCGTCGGACCAGAGGAGCTGATCGCAGTGGGCGAGCAGCTCGTCGAAGCCCTGGCGCTCGGCAGCCGAGATGGCGACGCCGCTCGCCTGGTGCGCCAGCGCGGTGGCCTGGCCGGGCGGCGCGCGGTCGGCCTTGTTGAAGACGAGCAGGCGCGGCGTCTCGGCCAGGCCGAGCTCGCCCAGGATCCCGTCGACGGCCTTCACCTGCCCCTCGTGGCGCGGATCCGACGCGTCGACCACGTGCAGGAGCAGGTCGGCGTCGCCGAGCTCCTCCAGCGTGGCGCGGAACGCCGTGATGAGGTCGTCGGGCAGGTCGCGGATGAAGCCGACCGTGTCGGTGATGATCACCTCGCGCTCGTCGGGGAACCGCAGGCGCCGGCTGGTCGGGTCGAGCGTCGCGAAGAGCACGTCCTCGGCCACCACCTTCGAGTCGGTGAGGGCGTTCAGCAGGGTCGACTTGCCGGCGTTGGTGTAGCCGACGATCGAGATGACGGGCAGCCCGCGCTCATTGCGCTGCTTGCGGCGCACGAGCCGGTCCTGGGAGAGGTTCTCGATGCGCCGCTCGAGCGCCGTGATGCGATCGCGCACGCGGCGGCGGTCGATCTCGAGCTTCGTCTCGCCGGGGCCGCGCCCGCCGATGCCGCCGGCGAGCCGGGAGAGCGAGTCGTCGCGCCCCACCAGCCGCGGGTAGCGGTACTTGAGCTGCGCCAGCTCGACCTGCAGCTTGCCGTCGGCGGACTGCGCCCGCTGCGCGAAGATGTCGAGGATGAGCTGGGTGCGGTCGAGGATCTTGAGGCTGGTCGCCTCGGCGATGCCGCGCGCCTGCGACGGCGAGAGGTTCCAGTCGAAGACGATCACGTCCGCCATGAGCTGCATGGAGCGGAGCAGGATGTCCTCGAGCTTCCCCTTCCCGATGAGCGTGCGAGGATCGATCTCGCGCCGCATCTGCAAGACCGCGTCGACCACCGCCACGCCGGCGGTGCGGGCGAGCTCGCGCAGCTCCTCCAGCGAGGCCTCGGCGTCGGCGCGCCCGCGCTGCCGGCCGTCTCCGAAGCCGACCAGGAGCGCGCGCTCGCGCTGACCGGTCTTGCGCAGCGCCGAGGCCCGGGCGAACTCGTCCTCGAGCGCGAGCGGCCCCGCCACCGCGTCGTAGCCGAGCTCGAACACCGAGGACGCCACCTCGTCCTTCCACATGGCGCCCGCCGCGTTCTCCGGGAGGAGGTGCGCGTAGTGAATCTTTCCCGGCAGGCCGCCCGCGAGGACCTCCACGGCGGCGACGAGATCGAGCCGGAGCAGCGCGAGGTCGGTGTGGTCGTCGCGGGAGAGCGGCTCGCCGTGGAGGTGCGTGTGCACGAGCCGGAGCCCGCGCAGGCGGTGGGTGCCGGCACGGGCGCGGCCGACGTCCGGCAGCTCGAGCTTGCGCGCGTCGCCCACGATGACCGCGTCCACGTCGCCCTTGCGATCGAGGAGTACGCCGATCTGGCGGCCGGTCTCGAGCGAGACCTCGGTGAGGTGGCGAGCGAGCTCCGGCGAGACCACGTCCTCCGCGTCGACGCGGCGGCGGTAGGTGCGGCGGAGAGCATGGAGCTGGGAGGGCTTGAGGCCGAGGGTGTTGCCGAAGACTTCTTGCATTCAGGTCCTTCAACCATAAACGCGCCGGCCGGGGTAGGCCAGGCCATCGGCGGGCGGGGAGAGGGGCGCCTGGCAGGCGCGGCGGGGGGAGCCGAGCTACGGCGGGCGCGGGTAGGGCTGGCGCGGCGTCAGCTGCCGTCCGGCGCGATGACCTGCTGCGCGACGGCCAGCACTGCTGTCGCGTCACGAATCGCCTTCTCCCCGGCGGCACGATCGTACTGCTCCGTCGGCACGAAGTCCTCGTCGCCGTAAAAGGCGAACTCGCGCTCCTTGCGGAGCGCCTTCGAGATGGCGGCCACCTCGGGCAGGCGCTGCTGCACGCCGGCAGGGAATCGGCTCGCGTTGTCGAGGAGGATGCCGCCGACGTCATGCCACTTGGGGGGTTCGACGCCTGCATGACGGAGCATGCCCTTGCAGGCGAGCTCGACGAGCTCCTGCGCCACGCGAACCACGTCGGAGAAGCCGCCCCGCGCGAGGAGGAAGTCGAGTACCTCCCGCCGGAGCTGCGCCTTCGCGAGGTACGCCTGGGCGAGGGAGGTGGAGGTCATAGCTTCACCACGTCACCCGGGCGGAAGTCCGGCTTCAGGTCCCAGTACCAGCGCGCGCCACGCCAGACGCGTCGTGCGCCGAGCTCCGTCAGTCGCATCCGCAGCTTGGCGAGCACCCCGGCGAAGAACCCGCCGCGATCGTACACAAGGCGTGCGTCGTCGACGAAGTCGAGGAAGAGTGGGCTACCCCGCGCCGCTTCCCGCGGCGTCTTGAAGAGCGGCGAGAACGAGGTTTCGACGCCCCGTGAACGCGCGAGTGCCAGGGCCGGCTCGAGGTCGCGCTCGATGGGTTCGAACTCCGCCACCCGCGCCATGCGGCCGTCCGGCAGCGGGTCCGCGACGATGAGGAGGTCGAGGTCGGAGTCGGGCCGCGCGCGGCCGCGTCCGACGGAACCGAACACCACCAGGCTCACCAGGCGATCACCGTACGCCCGGAAAATCGCCTCCGCCAGCGCGGCGAGCAGCTCGTCGAAGGTGGCCCCGGTGGTCACGTCCGCAGAGTAGGAGTCGCGGGGCGGCCGGTCAACGCGGCGCGGTGAGCGAGCCATCGGGGCGTGCTCTGGCGCTCATCCCAGGATGAGCTGCGCCCCCGTGAAGCGCGCCATGTGCTCGCGCCCGAACGTCTGCTCGGCGTGCAGGAGGTTGTGGCGCTTGCAGAGAATCCGGACGTTGTCGGTGGTGGGCTCCCCGGTGGGCACCGCTCGCGTCCGCTCCGGCTCGACCGCGCCCTTGCGCTTGCCGTGCTTCTCGATGCCGCACCGGATCGCCTCGTGCAGCACTGCGGCGAGGTCGCTGCCCTTCGTGTGGCTGAGGAGGCTCGCGAGCGTCTCCAGATCGGCCTTCATCTCTCGGTCAAGTGTGGCGCGCATCGAC
>DASPZP010000277.1:0-15162 GCA_035636195.1 Anaeromyxobacteraceae bacterium | reverse complement strand
TTCGGGATCGCGATCGGGCTGGGCGGGCTCGCGTGCCTGGCGCTCCCGGGCGCGAGCGCGCCCGACCCCGCCGGAGCGGCGCTCATGGTCGCAGCCGGCGTCGCCTGGGGGGCGTACTCGATCCGCGGTGGCTCCGCGCATGATCCGCTCGCGACCAACGCCGACAACTTCCTGCGAGCAGTCCCGTTCACGCTGGCGCTGAGCGCCGCGCTCTTGCGCGGCTTCGCCGCCACGCGCGACGGCGTCCTGCTCGCGGCAGCCTCGGGCGCGCTCGCGTCCGGCGGAGGGTACAGCCTGTGGTATGCGGTCGTCCCCGCCCTCGGCGCGACGCGCGCCTCCGTGGTCCAGCTCGCGGTCCCCGTGCTCGCGGGGCTCGGGGCGACCGCTTTCCTCGGGGAGCGCCTCACATGGCGGGTGGCGATCTCTGGTGCGGCCATCCTCCTGGGAATCGCGCTGACGCTGCGCCGGCGGTGACGGCGCCTCGAGCACGGACGGGTCGCTTGCCTCCAAGATCATGGTCGAATGATCAGTCTCCCGATTCGGAGCGTTCGGGTCCGATACGCTGTCCCGCCTGCTGCTCCCACCCACCGCCGAGCGCGCGGTAGATCCGGACCAGGGATTGGAGCTCCCTGAGCTGTGCTTGCGCGAGCGAGAGCTGCGCCGAGAAATGTCTCGTGTCGCTGTCGAGCACCTCCAGGTAGCTCGTGGCACCGCCCTTGTACCTCATGCTCGACAGGTTGGCGGCATCCTCGGCCGAGCGTGTCAGCTGTTCCTGCTGGATCCGGAACTCCCGGCTCTTGCGATATCCCACCAGCGCGTCGGACACATCCCTGAACGCCAGCTGCACGGCATGCTGGTAGGCGAGGCTCACTTCCTCCGTGCGAGCCTCGGCGAACGCGACCCGGTTCCGGATCCTGCCACCTTCGAACACCGGCTGGGCGGCGCTTGCGCCGAAGGTCCAGGTCCCCGTGGGCCCGGAGAAGAGACCGCTCAGGGCGGCGCTCAGGAACCCACCGGCGGCGGTCAGTGAGATCTGAGGGAAGAAGTCCGCCCTGGCGACGCCCACCTGTGCGTTGGCGGCGACGAGCAGCTGCTCCGCCTGGCGAATGTCCGGCCGACGTTCCAGCAGAGAGGATGGAAGTCCCGCGGGAACTTCGAGCGCATGGGGCTGATCGACGAGCTTCCTCCCGCGAGCGACACTCTCAGGATTCTTGCCCAGGAGAATGCTGATGAAATTCTCCTGCTGCTCGATCCGGCCTTCGAGATCCGGGATGGAGGCGGCGGCGGCGAACACCAGCTGCTCCGCTTGGCGCACGTCGATCATGGACGTGGCCCCGTGATCGGCGAGGGTCTGCGTCAACTCGAGCGAGTCTCTCCGGGAAGCGAGCGTCCTGCGCGAGATCTCCAGCTCCAGGTCCAGTTCGCGCAGCTGGAAATAGGCGCTGGCAACGTCGGTGACGAGCGAAGTGACGACCTGGCGCTGCGCCCATTCCTGCGCGAGGAGAGCGGCGCGCGAAGACTCGGTGCCACGCCGGAATTTGCCCCAGAAGTCCAGCTCCCATGCGAGCGACAGCGCCCCCTGGGTGACCGTGCTCTCGATGGTCGGGCCACCTCCCACCGGGCCGCGTTCACGCGCTACGCTCGCGCTCGCAGCGACGGACGGCAGCTGGTCTGCTCGGGCGATGCCGAGCTGCGCTCGCGCCTCGAGGACCCTGGCCGCCGCGATCCGCACGTCGAAGCTCCGCTCGAGAGCCGTCTGGATGAGATCACGCAGCGCCTCGTCCTGGAATGCATTCCACCACTTCTCCTCACCGAACGAGGCCGCTTCAGGCTCGCGTCCCTGGTCCGTCGACGCGCCCCGGTACGCGTCAGGCATGGTCACGGCTGGCCTCTTGTAGTCCGGTCCCACGGTGCAACCCGGGTTCGAGACGACGAAGAAGCCCACGACGAACAGCTCGCGCCTCGCGTGCATCTCAATCACCTCCGTCCACCGGGAGAGGCGATGTCGCGGGGGCGACCGTCGTGCGCGACGTCCGCCTGGAAAGCCTCTCCACCGTCACGAACAGCACCGGGATGATGAAGACGGCGATGAGGGTGGATGCCAGCATCCCGCCGATCACCGTGGTGCCCATGATCTGGCGCGCGACGGAGCCTGCGCCCGTGGCGGTCCAGAGCGGCACGCAGCCGAGGACGAACGCGAACGACGTCATCAGGATGGGCCGCAGGCGCAACCGGGCCGCCGCGATGGCAGCATCCTCCAGCGGCTGTCCCTTCTCGTACGCGTCCTTTGCGAACTCGACGATCAGGATGGCATTCTTTGCCGCCAGTCCGATCAACATGACGAGCCCGATCTGCGAATACACGTCGCTCTCGATCTGGACCAGGTAAGGCGGCAGGAAGACGCCGAGCAGGGCGCGACGCAGCCAGAGGACCAGGAAGGCTCCGAAGACCGCGACCGGCGTGGTCAACAGGACGCTGAACGGCAATGACCAGCTCTCGTAGAGAGCCGCGAGGACCAGGAACACGATCAGGAGCGAGAAGCCGAAGATCACCGCCGGAGGCACGCCTTCCTGCGCCTTCTTCTCCTGGAACGAGATGCCCAGGTAGTCGTATCCCATCTCGGGAGGCATGGTCTGCGCGAACACTTGCTCCAGCGCCGCCGTGGCCTGCCCCGAGCTGTATCCAGGCGCGGCAGAGCCGATGATCTGCGCGGAGCGATAGAGGTTGTAGCGCATCGTGAATTCAGGGCCGGAACGCGACTCGAACCTGGTCAACTCCGAGAGCGGCACCATGGCACCTGCCTGGTTGCGGACGTAGAACTGCCCGACGTTCTCCGCGCGGTCGCGATAAGCGCCTTCGGCCTCGACGTAGACCTGCCACGTCCGGCCAAATCGGTTGAAATAGTTGATGAAGGCCCCTCCCATGAAGGTCTGGATGGTCAGATAGACGTCCCTGATCGCGACCCCCTGCCTGAGCGCCTTGTCCCTGTCGACCGCGACGAACTGCTGTGGGACCCTCGGCAGGAACGTGGTGTTGACCGAGGCAAGCTCCGGACGCCTCCGGGCTGCCGCCAGGAACTTGTCCAGGTTGTCGGCGAGGAACTCCACGTCCTTTCCCGAGCGATCCTCGAGCACGAAGGTGAATCCTCCCGAGGTCCCCACCCCGGGGATCGCCGGAGGAGAGAACGAGAACGCGACGCCCTGCCGGAGGCCAGCCAGCCTTCTGTTCACGCTCTGGCGTATGAACTGGTACTGCTCTTCCCGCTTCTGGCGGTCCTTCCATTCCTTCAGCGTCACGAAGAAGAATGCGCTGTAACTCGACCGGGTGAGGCTCAGCAGGCTGAACCCGATGACGCTCGCCGTCGACTCGATCCCGGGGGTCTTCGCCAGCACGTCCTCGATCTCGCGGGCGGCGGCTTCCGTCCTCTGCAGCGACGAGGCGCTGGGGAGCTGGAGATTGAGGTACATGTAGCCTTGATCCTCGTCCGGGAGAAAGCTCGAGGGCACCTTGGCGCCGAAGAAGGCCGCGAGGAGCCCGCACATGACGAGGGCGACGAACGCGATCGCGCTCTTGCGGATGAGCGCCCCGGCGATGCGCAGGTAACGGTCCGTCGCCCTGGCGAAGAGCCGATTGAACCAATCGAAGAACCTGCGCAGCAGGCCCTTGCTGTCCCTGCGCGGCCGGAGCAGCAGCGCCGACAGCGCGGGGCTCAGGGTGAGCGCGTTGAATGCAGAGAGCAGGACGGAGATGGCTATCGTCACCGCGAACTGCTGGTAGAGACGCCCCGTGATGCCCGGGATGAAGGCCGTGGGGATGAACACCGCGGACAGCACCAGGGCGATGCCGACGACGGGTCCGGAGATCTCCTCCATCGCCTTGAGCGTGGCGTCCTTCGGCGACATGCCTTCTTCGATGTGGTGCTCCACCGCCTCCACCACCACGATGGCGTCGTCCACGACCAGCCCGATGGCCAGGACGAGACCGAACAGCGAGAGGGTGTTGATGGAGAACCCGAAGAGAGGGAACAGGGCGAAGGTTCCCACGAGCGAGACGGGTACCGCGAGGAGCGGGATGAGCGTCGCGCGCCAGCCCTGCAGGAAGACGTACACCACGATGATCACCAGCACGATGGCGATCAACAGCGTCACGACGATCTCCTTGATCCCCTCGGACACGGCCCGCGTCGTGTCCAGGGCGATCGTGAAATCGACGCCCTGAGGCAGCCTTGGCCTCTGCTCGGCGAGGAGCTTCTTGACCCCGTCTGCCGCCTGAACGGCGTTGGAGCCTGGCAGCTGGTACACCGCGATGATCGCGCTCGGCTTTCCATTCAGATGGCTGACGATCGTGTAGTCCTGCGCTCCCAGCTCGACACGTGCGACGTCCTTGACCCGCACGATCCCGCCAGCGGGCGCCGCGCGGACGACGATCTGCTCGAACTCCTCGGGCGTCGTCAGCCGGCCCTGGGCCCGGACCGTGTACGTGAACTCCTGACCCTGCGGCGCGGGCTCGCTGCCGATCTGGCCGGCTGGGTTGACCGTGTTCTGCGAATTGATGGCGGCTATGATCTCGGGGACCGTGATGCCGAGCTTCGCGAGCTGGTCGGGCCTGACCCACAACCGTATTGCATACTTGCCGGCGCCGAAGACCTGGACGCTGCCGATCCCGGGGACGCGGGTCAGCTGGTCGTTGAAATTGATGTAGGCAAAGTTCGCGAGGAACTTCGAGTCGTAGATGCCGCTCGGCGAGTAGAGGCTGATCAGCATCAGCGGCGCAGTGAGCGTCTTCTGCACCGTCACGCCGAAGCTCGTGACCTCGGGCGGAAGCTGCGAGGCCGCCTGGGACTCCCGCAGCTGAGCGAGGATGAGGTCCGTATTGGGATCGGTCTTCACATCGAAGTCGACGATCAGCCTCGCCTCGCCGGTCGAGGAGTTCACCGAATACATGTAGTTCAGGTTGTCGACGCCGCTCATCTGCTGCTCGATCGGCGTCGCGACGGACTCTTCCACCGTCTGCGCGTCCGCCCCGACGAAGGTGGTCTGCACCTGCACCTCGGGGGGCGCGATGGCCGGAAACTGCGAGACGGGAAGGATCACGATCGTGATCGCGCCGGCGATCACCGTCAGGATGGAGATGACGATCGCGACGATCGGGCGATTGATGAAGAACCGGGACATCGCTACCCTCCCGTCTTGGAGGATCCCGCGGAAGCTGCCTGCACGTTCACGGGGGCGCCGTCTCGCACCTTCAAGAGACCCTCCACCACGACGCGCTCGCCGGCCTTCAGGCCCTGGGTGACGATCCACTGCTTCCCGACTCGTTCTCCGACGACGACCGGGCGGAGGCTGACCTTGTTGTCGTCCCCGACGACCGCGACCTGCTGGCTCCCCTGGAGCTCGATGATCGCCCTCTGGGGGACCAGCAAGGCACCCTCGCGCGTCCGCGCCGATGCGCGGATGCGTCCGTACTCGCCAGGCCGCAGGAGATCGTTCGGATTGGGGAAGACGCCGGCGATCCGTATCGTCCCGGTGGCCGGGTTCACTTCCCGGTCGGCGAAGTAGATCGTCCCCTTCCGCTCGTACACGCTGCCGTCTCCGAGGATCAGCTCCAGGGGTATGCGCTTTCGCTGCTCCTCCACGCTCGCCGCCGTGGGAAACCTGCGATGGAAGGCCGTGAACTCCTGCTCACTCACCGTGAAATACACCTTGATCGGGTCCACCTGGGACACCGAGGTGAGGATGGAGGTCGGTCCGACCAGGTTCCCGATCTGTACCTGCGCGATGCCGGCGATCCCGCCGACCAGCGACGTGACCTTGGTGAACTCCAGGTTGAGTCGAGCCTGCTCCACGTTTGCCTTCGCCGCCTGGACCACGGCCTGCGCGGCGAGCTTTGCCTGGATCTCCGTGTCGAGCTGGCTTCGCGCGATCGCTCGCGCTTGCGCCAGCGGCGTGTCTCGCTCGACGTCCAGGCGGGCCTTGCCGAGCTGCGCCTCCGCCTGCGCGAGCTGTCCCTTCGCCTGGTCGAGCACGGCCTTGAAAGGACGAGGGTCGATCTCGAAGAGGACCTCTCCCTTCTTGACGACCGATCCTTCCTTGTAGGCCTGCCTGATGACGTACCCGGAGACGCGGGCCTGTATCTGGGCATTGACGTATCCTTCGAGCGTCGCGACCCATTCGCTGTAGATGGGCGTGTCCTGCTGGACGACGGTGGCGACCTCGACGTTCGGTGGCGGAGGGGCTGGCGCGGCTTTGTTGCCGCTGCAGCCAGCGAGGAGCGGGAGGAGCTGGCCATAGACCATCAAGCTCAGGACACTGCGCGTGGCGGATGGCGTGAACGGCATCTGCGTCACCTCCGACAAGAGATCCCAGCTCTCTCCCAGCCGATGAGGGAGCGGTGTGACGCTCCGCCTCGCGGCGCGCCAGCCCCGGCAGGGTCCACCTCCGAATCCTCGCCCGGTCCGGGTTATTCACGAGGCGGGAAGGCGGGCTCGGGACGCCTGCACGCCTGCTTCCTCGACTCGACAGCCAGCTCGACGGGGGTCACGTCATGACCAGCACGTGGAGACCGAGGTGAACCCGGGCATCAACGGACGACCCGCGCCCCTGGGCGCGACGATCTGTCCCGGCGGCGTCAATTTCAGCGTCTTCTCGCGCGAGGCATCCGGCGTGGAGTTGCTGCTCTTCGACCGGGAGGACGACGCGCGCGCGAGCCGCGTGATCCGGCTCGATCCAGCGGCCAATCGCACGTATCACTACTGGCACGCCTTCGTATCGGACGTAGGGCCGGGCCAGATCTACGGTTACCGCGTGCACGGAGGCTGGGAGCCCGCGAACGGCAAGCGTTTCGACCCCGCCAAGGTGCTCCTCGATCCCTATGGCCGGCGCGTCGTCGTTCCGAAGGGCTACAGCCGCGCCGCTGCGCGACGCGATGCCGACGACGCCGCGACCGCGATGAAGAGCGTGGTGGCCGACGTCTCTCTCTACGACTGGGAGGGCGACGTCCCTCTGCAACGGCCGTCGTCGCGAACCATCATCTACGAGATGCACGTGAGAGGGTTCACGCGCCATCCCAGCTCGGGAGTCTCGGAACAC
Source organism: Anaeromyxobacteraceae bacterium (assembly GCA_035636195.1). Lineage (GTDB taxonomy): Bacteria > Myxococcota > Myxococcia > Myxococcales > Anaeromyxobacteraceae > Anaeromyxobacter_A. Next base: position 8,074 of record DASPZP010000277.1, on the reverse strand, counting down.
GAACGCGGGACCTACGCCGGCGTGATCGAGAAGATCCCCTATCTCCAGCAGCTGGGCATCACGGCCGTCGAGCTCTTGCCGGTATTCCAGTTCGACGCCCAGGATGCCCCGCCCGGACGCGTCAACTACTGGGGCTATGCGCCGGTCTCGTTCTTTGCGCCGCACCACGCCTACAGCTCCCGCCAGGACCCGCTCGGTCCGATCGACGAGTTCCGCGACATGGTGAAGGCGTTGCACCGGGTCGGCATCGAGGTCATCCTCGACGTGGTCTTCAACCACACCGCCGAAGGCGACCACGCCGGGCCGACGCTGAGCTTCCGCGGACTCGACAACGCCACGTACTACATCCTCGAGGAGGATCGCTCCCGCTATGCCAATTACAGCGGCACGGGGAACACGCTCAACGCCAATCATCCGGTCGTGCGTCGCATGCTGGTCGACAGTCTCCGATACTGGGTGGATACGATGCACGTCGATGGGTTCCGCTTTGACCTCGCGTCGATCCTGGCTCGCGACGCGTCGGGCCAGGTGATCCCGAACCCTCCGGTGCTGTGGGACATCGAATCCGAGCCGACGCTGGCGGGGACGAAGCTCATCGCCGAAGCCTGGGACGCGGCCGGTCTCTACCAGGTGGGCCACTTCATCGGAGACAGCTGGAAGGAGTGGAACGGGCGGTTCCGCGACGATGTCCGCAGCTTCTTCCGCGGCGACGAAGGTTCGATCGGGGGCTTCGTCGACCGATTGATCGGCAGCCCGTCCCTGTACGGCCACAAGCAGCGGGAGCTGGAGGAGAGCGTCAACTTCGTGACCTCTCACGATGGGTTCACGCTGAACGACCTCGTCTCCTATGACCGCAAGCACAATGAGGAGAACGGCGAGGACGATCGCGACGGCGCCGACGACAACCGGAGCTGGAACTGTGGAACGGAGGGCCCGACGGATGATCCCGCCATCGACAGGCTGCGGACGCGACAGGTGAAGAACTTCTTCACGGTGACGATGCTATCGGGGGGAGTGCCCATGATGCTCATGGGCGACGAGGTACGGCGCACGCAGGCTGGCAACAACAACGCCTATTGTCAGGACAACGAGACCAGCTGGTTCGACTGGACGCTGCTCGCGAAACGGGCCGACGTCCACCGATTCGTGAGCTTGCTCAATTCGCGGCGGGTATTGCGAGACGTGGAGCACGAGCGCCAGCGGGTGGCGCTGAACCAGCTGCTCCGGCAGGCGGACTTGATGTGGCACGGCGTGAGACTCCACGAGCCCGACTGGAGCCCGAGCTCGCACAGCGTGGCGTTCACGACGAAGTTCCCGAGGGACCGGGAGTTCTGGCACGTGATCCTGAACGCATACTGGGAGCCGCTCACATTCGAGCTTCCATCGGCCGCGGACGGGTGCGTGCACCCGTGGCGCAGATGGATCGACACCTCCCTCGATCCTCCCGACGACATCGTCGACCGAGAGCGGGCCCCCTTGGTCGCCGGCACCAGCTATCGGGTGGAGCTGCGCTCGGTGGTGGTGCTGTTCTCGAGCCGGACCTGAGGACCCATGGAGACCCAAGCTGCTTCCGATGCTGCTGCCCAGCGTTGAGACGCTCCCGCTCGAGGCGCCGCTCGCGCACTTCCGCGCCTTCGGCTGGGCGCGACTCGGGCCGATCGCCGCGCCTGCGGCGCTGGAGGCGCTGCGGACGCGGGCGGAGCAGCTGATGCTGGGCGAGGTCGTCCACCCGGGGCTCTTCTTCCAGCACGACTCCGAGTCCGGGAGCTACGGCGACGTGCCGCGCGGCCGGGGTTGGCAGGGACCGTCGCTGCGTTACCGCAAGCTGGAGAAGCTGGAGCGCGATCCGATCTTCGCTGCGTTCATCGGCAACCCGCTCTTCGCGCGCATCGCCCGTGGGGTGATCGGACCCGACGTGTCACTGTGCCGCGCGGTGCTCTTCACGAAGGCGGCGCGGGGCGGCACCGAGCTGCCCTGGCACCAGGACGGCGGATCGTTCTGGGGGCTCAGCCGCGACCCCGAGCTGCAGATCTGGACCGCGCTCGACGACGCGCCCGTCGCTTCGGGGTGCGTGGAGCTGGTTCCGGCGACGCACCTCGCGGGCCTCGCCACGCCGCTCGGCGGGGTCATCCCCGAGGACGTCGTCGCGCGCAGCGGCAACGCGGCGAGGTCGATCCTGGTGCCTGCGCGAGCGGGCGAGGCGCTGCTCATCCACAACCACTGCTGGCACCGCTCGGGCCGGAACGCCACCGGAGCGCACCGCCGCGCACTCACCGTCTGCCTCATGGACGCGGCCACACGCTGCACGCGCCGACGGTCGCCACGGCACTTCCAGCGGCTCCTGGGTGGCTGAAGGCTGAAGCACGCCCGCCGGTCTCCAGCTCCGCGCTGCTCGCTCGCCCGCTCGACCCAGCGCCTTGCTGGCGACGCCGCCTGCACCCGCCGCGCTCCTGCACCACCTTGTTCGCCAGGGGGCACGACATGGCAGGACCAGGGAGAAGGATCCGCTACGCGCTCGTCGGTGCGGGCAACATCGCGCAGGTCGCGGTGCTGCCTGCCTTCGCCCACGCCAGCACCAATTCCGAGCTGGTGGCGGTGCTCTCGTCGAACCAGAAGAAGCGCGAGGAGCTCGGCCAGCGCTACGCGGTCGAGCACCTGGGCCCCTACCAGGACTTCGAGCGCTTGGTCCGGGAGGCGCGCGCCGACGCGGTCTACCTCGCGCTCCCGAACCACCTGCATCGCGAGTGGACCGAGCGCGCTGCCCGCTGCGGGCTGCACGTCCTCTGCGAGAAGCCGATGGCGCCCACCGTCGAGGATTGCGAGGCGATGATCCGGGCAACCGACCTGGCGGGCGTGACGCTGATGATCGCCTACCGGCTCCACTTCGAGGAGGCGCACCTCGGAGCGATCGAGCTGATCCGCTCGGGCAAGATCGGTGATCCGCTCCTGGTCTCGGCGACGCTCACGCAGCAGGTCCGCGCCGGTGACATCCGCACCCGAGCCTCCGAGGCCGGCGGGGCGCTGCTCGACGAGGGCCCGTACTGCGTCAACGCCGCGCGGTACCTCTTCCGCGCCGAGCCGACCGAGGTCTTCGCCTTCTCGAACCTCGCTCAGGATCCGCGCTCACAGGGCGTCGACGAGACGACGATGGCGCTGCTGCGCTTCCCGGAAGGGAAGCTCGCGCAGTTCGTGGTGAGCCAGGCCGCAGCCGCGACCTCCCAGTTCCGCGTCATCGGCGCCGAGGGAGACCTGCGGGTCGAACCTGGGTTCGGCTACGTGGGGGAGCGCAAGCACTTCCTCGCCGTCGACGGGAAGACGGAGGAGAAGTCCTTCCCCGCCCGCGACCAGTTCGCGCCGGAGCTGCTGTACTTCTCGCAGTGCATCCTGGACGATGCCGAGCCGGAGCCGTCCGGCGAGGAGGGCCTGGCCGACGTCCGGGTGCTGGTGGCACTCCAGGAGTCGGCACAGCAGGCTCGCCCGGTGTCTCTGGCGCCGTTCCACCGAAAGCGGCGCCCCGAACCGAGCCAGGTGATCGTCCGCCCACCCGTCGAGAAGCCGCCGACCGTCGACGCGCCCTCACCCACCGTCGATTGACCGGCGTCCCCTGCCGGCGCCCCCCAGGCGCTCGCTCGCCAGCACGGTGCCGCCCTCGCCCCGACGGAGACGCCCCGATGCGCCGGTGACGGAACGACGCGCGAGCCCGATACATGGATCCGCAGTCTCGCGTCGCTGCTTGGAGGTGCCCCGTGAAGCGCCTCGCGCACAGTCTCTACGCGCAGGTCTTGATCGCCGTCCTCGCGGGCGCCATCCTCGGCCAGCTCGATCCTTCGCTCGGGACGGCGATGCGTCCGCTGGGCGAGGGCTTCATCAAGCTCGTCAAGATGCTGATCGCGCCCATCGTCTTCACGACGGTGGTGACCGGGATCGCCAAGATGGGCGACCTCAGGAAGGTCGGGCGGGTGGGCCTCAAGGCCATCGTCTACTTCGAGGTGCTCACCACGCTCGCCCTCGCGATCGGATTGGCCGTCGGGAAGGTGGTCCGGCCGGGCGCCGGCATGAACGTGAACGCCGCGACGCTGGATAAGTCGGCGATCGCCTCGTACACCACTGCCGGCCACTCGATGAGCACGGCCGACTTCCTCCTCAACATCATCCCGAAGGACGTGGTCGACGCCTTCGCGCGCGGCGACATCCTTCAGGTCCTCTTCTTCTCGGTCCTGTGCGGCGTCGCCCTCGCGGCCCTCAGGGACGACGGGGTCCGCCTGCTGCACCTGATCGACGAGTTCTCGCACGTCCTGTTCCGGATCATCGCCATCATCATGCGCGTGGCGCCGCTCGGCGCCTTCGGGGCGATGGCCTTCACGGTGGGCAAGTACGGCATCGCCACCCTCCTCAGCCTGGGCAAGCTCATGGCCGCCTTCTACGCGACGAGCGCGCTCTTCGTGCTCATCGTGCTCGGCGGCGTCCTGCGCTGGACCGGGCTCGGCATGTTCCGGTTCCTCCGCTACATCCGCGAGGAGATCTTCATCGTCCTCGGCACCTCGTCCTCGGAGTCCGCGCTGCCGCTGCTCATGAGCAAGATGGAGCGGCTCGGCTGCTCGAAGCCGGTGGTCGGCCTCGTCGTGCCGATGGGCTACTCGTTCAACCTCGACGGCACGTCCATCTACCTGACGCTCGCGACGCTCTTCATCGCCCAGGCGACGAACACGCCCGTCAGCTTCGGTCAGGAGCTCGAGATCCTGGGGGTGCTCCTCCTCACCTCGAAGGGCGCCGCGGCAGTGACGGGCGGCGGCTTCATCACCCTCGCCGCGACCCTGTCGGCGGTCGGAAACATCCCGGTCGCGGGCCTCACGCTCCTCCTCGGCGTCGACCGCTTCATGTCCGAGGCACGCGCCATCACCAACCTCATCGGGAACGGCGTCGCCTCGGTGGTCGTCTCGAAGTGGGAGCGCGAGCTCGACGTGGAGCGCGCCCGGGCGGTGCTCGCCAACGTGACCGCCGTCGAGGCCGAGGAGTATGCGGCGGGGCGCGTCGAGCCTGACGCCACCGTGCCGACGCTCCCGCCGGCAGCCACTGTCGGCGGCAGCTCCACCGGGATCGCGCACCGGCCATGAGACGGCTCGCGCGGAGCCTCTGGGTCCAGGTCCTCGCGGCTGCCGTCCTCGGGGCGGCCGTGGGCCTCTTCCGTCCGGCCCTCGGCAGCGCGCTGCAGCCGCTCGGCGACGGGTTCATCCGGCTCGTCCGGATGATCATCGCGCCCATCATCTTCACGACGGTCGTGACGGCGATCGCCAAGGTGGGCGGCCGGCGCAAGCTGGGGCGGGTCGCCTGGAAGGCCATCGTCACCTTCGAGATCCTCACCACCATCGCCCTCCTGCTCGGCGTCGTGGCCGGGAAGGTCCTCGCGCCCGGCGCCGGGATGAACGTCGATCCGAGGCACCTCGACGCCCGGGCCATCGCCGGCTACACGACCGCGGGGAAGGCGCTGACGGCGAGCGAGTTCCTCCTCGGCATCATCCCCAGGGACGTCGTCGACGCCTTCGCCAAGGACGACGTGCTCCAGGTGATCTTCTTCTCCGTGCTCTTCGGCGTCGCGCTGGCCCTGCTGCGCGACGGCGCCACCGCGGTGGTCGCCTTCGTCGAGGATCTCTCCGCCCTGCTCTTTCGGATCATGGCGATGGTGATGCGGGTGGCTCCGCTCGGCGTGTTCGGCGCCGTGGCCTTCACGACGGGCAAGTTCGGCCTCGGCACGCTCGTCGCGCTCGGCGAGCTCATCGCCGCGTTCTATCTGGCGTGCGCCTTGTTCATCCTGGTCGTGCTCGGCGTGACCCTCCGCTTCGCGGGCCTCGGCCTCTTCCGGTTCCTCCGCTACCTCCGCCAGGAGATCCTCATCACCCTCGGCACCTCCTCGTCCGAGTCGGCCCTGCCGCTGCTCATGGAGAAGCTCGCGCGGCTCGGGTGCTCCCGGCCGGTGGTCGGCTTCGCCACGCCCCTGGGCTACTCCTTCAACCTCACCGGGACCGCCATCTACCTGACGCTCGCGAGCGTGTTCATCGCGCAGGCGACCTCGACGCCCATCGGCGTCGGGAAGGGCCTCGAGATCTTCGCCATCCTCATGGTGACGTCGAAGACGGCCGCGGCCGTGACGGGCGGCGGCTTCATCGCGCTCGCGGCGACGCTCACCGCCGTCGGGAACGTCCCGGTCGCCGGGCTCACCCTGCTCCTCGGGATCGACCGGATCATGTCCGAGGCCCGCGCGCTGACGAACCTGATCGGAAACGGGGTCGCGGCGGTGGCGGTCTCGCGGTGGGAGGGTGAGCTGGACCTCGCACGTGCTCGGGCGGTGCTGTCCAACGTGGCTGCCGTCGAGGCGGAGGAGCTCGAGGCAGGCCGCATCGACCCCAAGGCGGCGGTGCCGGCGGTCCTCCACTGACGAGCCGTCCGAGGCTACCCGGTGGACCGCATTCCCGAGCCGGATTTCTCGTGCCGCCGCCAGGCCCGCTCGGCCGCCTTGCGACCCAGGTCGATGTACTCGGCGCGGAGCTTGGCGTCGAAGAAGGCTTTGAACGGGTTCCCGTTCAGCTCTTCCTGTGGCCGGATCTCGATGAGGTCGAGGTGCCGGAACTCGCTCGGGTCACGGTGATAGAGGGCGCGGATCACCTCACCGCGCGTGTCGGGGCTCAGCTTCTCATGCTCGACGAGTCGATCGAGCTCGGCGAGCCAGGCGTTCACGTCCCTCGCCTCGTCCAGGTCTCGGACGAACCGCTCGTTGATGAGCATCTCGACCAATCGGAGGCCGAGCGGGATGCCGACGAGCGACCTCGCTCTCTCTTCCGAGAGCCGCATCTTGGCCGGATCGGCGAGGATGACGAACACGCGGTCGATGTCCGGGTCGTGAGCGATCGCCTCCTTGATGGGCGTGTTGTTCACGATCCCGCCGTCGACGCACGGCCCGAGCCCGCTCATCCGGACGGGTTTGAACGCAAACGGAAACGCCGCTGACGCTGCGGCGGCATTGAACATCCGCTTGCGACTCGCGGCGTGTTCGAGCTCGGCGTCCCGGAACCGCTCGACGTGCTCGAACGACGTGTGCGGCTCCTTGTCTCCCTGGAGAGGGGTGACCACGATCCGCAGCGCGACGGGCTGGAGGTCGGCGCCGGCGGCTGGCAGGGGGCACGCCTCCTCGAGGATACGGATGAGCTCCTCGGAGCCCGAGACACCGCCCCACCTGATCGCGCTGATGGGATCGAGCTTCGCGATGTCCCAGGCACGCGCCTTCTTCACCCAGAGCTCGACGAGCTCGTCGGCGGCCTCGGCGGGCTCTCCCATGCGGACGCCAGTCGCGATCTTGACGGCGTTGAGGGCGCCCGAGCTGGTCCCGACGAGCGCGCGAATGGGGGTGTTCTCGCGCTGGAGCTTCTCGGTGACGTACGCCAGAGCGCCTGCTGCGAACGCACCCTTCGCCACGGCGCCCCCCACGACGATGGCGGCGCCCCTCACGTTCTTGGTCATGACGGCCTCCTCGTACCGAACGTGAGAACGGTACCCGTTGTCCGGGCGAGGGCAAGCGGGCTGTTGGAGGTGGGGTGCGGTCGGCGAGCTCGGTGAGCGGCGAGCAGCCGTCCCCCGTATGATCACTTCGCGGCCGCCCGAGCCCGTCCGCGCTGCGTCGGGAACGTCGCGAGCCCCGAGTGAGGAGGGAGCATGTCGCCCGTGATCGTGATCACCGGAGCGGTCGGAGCGCTCGGGACCGCGCTCTCCCGCCACCTCGTCGCGCGCGGCTACGGCGTGGCGGGCGTCGGCCTCCCCCGCCACGAGGAGCGCCTCCGCGCGCTCGAGCGGGAGCTCGGCTCGGCCTTCGCGGGCGCTCCGCTCGCGGAGGACTCGACCGCCGGCTGGGACGCCGCCCTCGACCTGGTGGAGTCGCGCCTCGGCTCGATCTCCGGCGCGGCGCTCGTCGCGGGCGGCTGGCGCGGCGGCCGGTCCTTCCACGAGGACCGCGACGAAGGCACCTGGCGCGCCATGCTGGACGAGAACCTCGAATCGGCGCAGCGCGCACTTCGCGCGCTGTTGC
>DASPZP010000276.1:0-17746 GCA_035636195.1 Anaeromyxobacteraceae bacterium | reverse complement strand
CGCCACCTCGGCGTCGAGGGCGGGCGTCTGCGACCAGTGCACGCCGGGCTTCATGTGGTGCACCGTGTGGTAGCCGTTGTTGAAGAGGATCGCGTTCAGGACCGGCGAGACGAAGTTCCGGGAGTGGTTCCACTCGGAGCCGGTGGCGGTCTCGATGTGCTGGAGGAAGTTCACCGCCTGGATGGCGAACAGCGCCACCTGCTGCGGGATGAGGAGGAAGAGGAGCGCCTTCCGCCAGTCGAGGAGGAAGGCGGTAGCCATCACTCCGTAGAAGACGGCGAACTCGGAGGCGGCGGACCAGAAGGCGCGCCGCTTGCGCCGCCACAGGTCGGCCATGAACGCGTTCACCTCCCGGGTCTGCAACAAGCTCGTCAGCGTGGGGTAGATCACGAGCGAGAGCAGGTGGTTCCCCTTGAACACCTTGGGGCAGCGCGAGCTGTCGCCCTCCGCGTTGTTGAGCTTGTGATGCACCTGGTTGTGCGTCGGCACCCAGCCGATGGCGGGATAGCCGTAGAAGACCGAGATGACCCAGCTCGTGACGAGGCTCGCCCCGCGCGAGCGCCAGATGGAGAGGTGGTTGTGGTTGTGGCTGATGACCGCCGTCGTGAAGAAGAGGAAGAGCTGCAGCGGGTACAGCAGCAGGTGGATGGCGCCCAGCCGCCAGTTTACCGCGAGTACGACACCGGTGGCCCCGAGATAAGCGAGCGTCCGCAGGTCCGCCTTGAAGCGCAGCATGTGAGCCTCCAGCTGGGGTGCCAGCGCCTTCGCCCGGCTGGATGTAGCGTCCCGCGCCGGCGCGGGCCCGGCGAGGACGCGAAACCTCGCCTACGCCCCACGTGGTAGCCGAGCCGTCACGCCGCTCGGCGAGCGGCGAAGACGCAGGCGACCACCGCCGCCGCCACGAGCCAGAGCGCGGGAGGCACCGCCTCGCCGAGCAGGAGGGCCGACATGCCGAGGCTCAGGAAGGGCTGGAGGAGCTGCACCTGCCCCACGCGCGCGATGCCACCCAGGGCGAGCCCTCGGTACCAGGCGAAGAAGCCGAGGAACATGCTGACGACGCTCTGGTACCCGAAGGCGGCCCAGCTCGCGGCCGGCACCGGCCCGCCCGGCCGCGTCCACCAGACCGGGAGCGGCAGGAGCGGCAGCGCAAGCAAGAGCGCCCAGCAGATGGTCTGCCAGCCGCCGAGCGTCCGCGCCGCCTTGCCGCCGCCGACGTAGCCGAAGGCGACCGCCACCACCGCGAGCAGCATGAGCGCGTCGCCCGACGCGAGCCCGAGCGAGATCCCCGCCCCACCGGCGCGCCAGAGCGCGAAGCCGACCACGAGCGCGCAGCCGGCGACCGAGGCCGCCCAGAAGGCGAGGCCGTGGCGCTCGCGCGCGATGAGGGCTGCGACGGCCGCGGTGAGGAGCGGCGCCGTCCCCACGATGACCGAGGCATGGGCGGCCGGCATCTGCCGCAGCGCGAGCGTGGAGAGGACCGGGAAGCCCAGCACGACGCCCAGCACCACCAGCGCGAGCGAGCGCCACTCCGATCGGGCGGGCAGGCGCGGGCGCCGCCAGAGGAGGAGGAGCGCCGAGAGCGCACCCGCGACGAGCGCCCGGCCCAGGCTCACGAACCACGGATCGAGGTGCAGCGTGGCGAGGCGCGCGGTAGGCAGCGACGCCGAGAAGCTGACGATCCCGACGAGACCCCAGGCGAGCCCGCTCCTGACGTCCGAGGGTTCGCGCGCGCGCCCGCTTCGCGGAGCGGTGGGCGGGGCGGCGTCGGAGCGCATGGGCGACGCCTTGTAAGCGGCGGGCTGGCAGCCTGTCGAGAGGATCGTCCACGGCGCCACGAGCGCGTTCCAGCCTCGGCATGCCTTGTGCTAGTTTGCGCGCCCATGCCCCGCCGCACCGACATGAAGAAGATCATGATCGTGGGTTCCGGCCCGATCGTGATCGGCCAGGCCTGCGAGTTCGATTACTCCGGCGTGCAAGCTTGCAAGGCCTTGCAGGAGGAGGGGTTCGAGGTCGTCCTCCTCAACTCCAACCCCGCCACCATCATGACCGACCCGGTCTTCGCCGACCGGACGTACATCGAGCCCATCACGCCCGAGTTCGCCGAGCAGATCCTGGCGCGCGAGAAGCCCGACGCGCTGCTGCCCACCCTCGGCGGCCAGACGGCCCTCAACCTGGCGGTGGCGCTGGCGCGAAATGGCGCCTTGCAGCGGCATGGGGTGCAGCTCATCGGCGCCTCCCTCGAGGCCATCGAGAAGGCCGAGGATCGACAGCTCTTCAAGCAGGCGATGGACCGCATCGGCGTCGAGATGCCGAAATCTGGCTACGCCACCTCCTATGAGGAGGCCAGGCTCATCGCCGACGAGATCGGCTTCCCCATCATCATCCGGCCCTCCTTCACCATGGGCGGCGAGGGCGGCGGCGTCGCCTACAACCGCGAGGAGTTCGAGGAGCTGGCGCGGCGCGCGCTGCAGCTCTCGCCCACCCACACCATCCTGGTCGAGGAGTCGATCATCGGGTGGAAGGAGTACGAGCTGGAGGTGATGCGCGACCGCAACGACAACGTCGTCATCATCTGCTCCATCGAGAACCTCGACCCGATGGGCGTGCACACCGGCGACTCGATCACCGTCGCGCCCATCCAGACCCTGACCGACAAGGAGTACCAGCGGCTGCGGGACGCGAGCGTCCGCATCATCCGCGAGATCGGGGTCGAGACCGGCGGCTCGAACATCCAGTTCGGCGTCCATCCGCGGACCGGGCGGCAGGTGGTCATCGAGATGAACCCGCGCGTGAGCCGCAGCTCCGCGCTCGCCTCCAAGGCGACCGGCTTCCCCATCGCCAAGATCGCGGCGAAGCTCGCCGTCGGCTACACGCTCGACGAGATCAAGAACGACATCACCCGCGAGACGCCGGCCAGCTTCGAGCCGACCATCGACTACGTGGTGACGAAGATCCCGCGCTTCGCGTTCGAGAAGTTCAAGGGCGCGGACGACACCCTCACCACCGCCATGAAGTCCGTGGGCGAGGTGATGGCCATCGGCCGCACCTTCCAGGAGAGCTTCCAGAAGGCGGTGCGGGGGCTCGAGATCGACAAGGCCGGCCTCGAGTCGCCGCTCGGCAAGAGGTGGGGCGAGGCGTTTGCCCCGGCCGACCTGGACCGCATCCGCGACGAGATGCGCGTGCCGCGCGCCCGCCGCATCTTCTGGGTGGGCGAGGCGCTCCGCGCCGGGCTGACGGTCGAGGAGGTGCACGCCATCACCTTCATCGACCCCTGGTTCCTCCGCGCGCTCGAGGGCATCGTGCGGGAGGAGCGGTCGCTGGGCGAGGGGCTGCCCCGATCCGCGGCCGAGTGGCGGCGCGTGAAGGGGATGGGGTTCTCCGACAGGCGGCTGGCCGATCTCACCGGCGGGTCGGAGCGCGACGTCCGCGAGGCGCGCTGGAAGGCGGGTGTCCACCCGGTCTTCAAGCGCGTCGACACCTGCGCCGCCGAGTTCGAGGCCTACACCCCGTACCTCTACTCCACGTACGAGGAGGAGGACGAGGCCGCGCCCACCCAGCGTCGCAAGGTGATGATCCTGGGCGGCGGGCCGAACCGCATCGGGCAGGGGATCGAGTTCGACTACTGCTGCGTGCACGCCTCGTTCGCGCTGCGGCAGGCCGGGTTCGAGACGATCATGGTGAACTGCAACCCGGAGACGGTCTCCACCGACTACGACACCTCGGACCGCCTCTACTTCGAGCCGCTCACGCTGGAGGACGTGCTCGAGATCGTCCGCGTCGAGAAGCCCGAGGGCCTCATCGTCCAGTACGGCGGCCAGACGCCCCTCAAGCTGGCGGTGCCGCTCCACGAGCTCGGGGTGCCCATCCTCGGCACGAGCCCGGACGCCATCGACCGGGCCGAGGACCGCGAGCGCTTCTCGCAGCTCATCGTGAAGCTCGGGCTGCGCCAGCCGGAGAACGGCGTGGCGCGCAGCGCGGCGGAGGCGTTCGCCGTGGCCCGGCGCATCGGCTACCCGGCCATGGTGCGGCCCTCCTACGTGCTGGGCGGCCGGGCGATGGAGGTCGTCTACGACGACGACGATCTGAAGACCTACCTCACCGAGGCGGTCCAGGCCTCCCACGAGCGCCCGGTGCTCATCGACCGCTTCCTGCGCGACGCGTCCGAGGTGGACGTGGACGTGGTCTCCGACGGCGTCGACGTGGTGGTGGGCGGGGTCATGGAGCACATCGAGGAGGCCGGCATCCACTCCGGCGACTCCGCCTGCGCGCTCCCGCCGTACAGCCTCTCGCCCGCGCTGGTGCAGGAGATCGAGCGGCAGTCGATCGCGCTCGCCCGCGAGCTCCAGGTGAAGGGGCTCATGAACGTGCAGTTCGCCATCCAGGGCGGCGACGTCTACGTCCTGGAGGTGAACCCGCGCGCGAGCCGGACGGTGCCCTTCGTGGGCAAGGCGACCGGCGTGCCGCTCGCCAAGGTGGCGGCGCTGGCGATGGTGGGGAAGACGCTCCGCGAGCAGGGCCTGCGCGAGCGGCCGCAGCCGCTGCACGTCTCGGTCAAGGAGGCGGTCTTCCCCTTCGCCCGCTTCCGCGGCGTCGACACGATGCTCGGCCCGGAGATGCGCTCCACCGGGGAGGTGATGGGCATCGCCGCCGACTTCTACAGCGCCTTCTGGAAGGCGCAGGCGGCGGCCGGGAACACGCTGCCGCGCGACGGGCGGAAGCTCAGGGCCTTCATCTCGGTGAAGGACGCCGACAAGGCCGGCGCGGCCCAGGTCTGCGAACGCCTGCTGGCGCTGGGATTCGAGCTGCTCGCGACGCGCGGCACGGCGGAGCACCTCGCGGCGCGCGGCCTGGCGGCGACGCGGGTGCTGAAGGTGCAGGAGGGGCGGCCCTCGGTGGTCGACCGCATCAAGGACGGGGACGTTCACCTCGTCTTCAACACCACCGCCGGCAAGCGGGAGATCGCGGACAGCTACTCCATCCGGCGCGAGACGCTGATGAAGGGCGTGCCCTACTTCACCACCCTGACCGGCGCCAGGGCGGCGGTGGGGGCGATCGAGGCGGCGCGGGCCGGGCGCCCCGAGGCCTGCTCGCTCCAGGAGTATCACCGCCTGTAAGTGCAGTTGACATCGCTCGCCCCCTGAAGCACGATTTGTCGAGCGGCCGCCCTCCAGGGGCGGCCGCGGCTTTTTCTCGGAAGGGACGTCATGGCCGACGCGCGCATGCCCATCACGAAGTCCGGGCTCGACAAGCTGAAGGACGAGCTGAAGCGGCTCAAGTCCGTCGAGCGACCCAAGATCGTGAAGGAGATCGCCGAAGCACGCTCGCACGGCGACCTCTCGGAGAACGCCGAGTACCATGCGGCCAAGGACAAGCAATCCCATCTCGAGGGCCGCCTGCTGCAGGTGGAGGACTGGATCGCGCGCGCCGAGGTGATCGACGTCTCGAAGCTGAAGGGTGAGCGGGTCGTCTTCGGCGCGACCGTCACCCTGTCGGACGGCGACTCGGGCGACGAGGTGCGCTACCAGGTGGTCGGCGAGCTGGAGGCCGACCTCAAGCGGGGCAAGATCAGCGTCACCTCGCCCATCGCCCGGGCGCTCATCGGCAAGAGCGAGGGTGACGAGGTCACGGTGGCCGCCCCGGGCGGCGCGCGCAAGTACGAGATCAACGCGGTCGAGTTCGTGGAGGAGGAGTCCGCGGGCGACGTGGCGTAGGCCCCGGGCTCCTTCAGACGTGCCGAGCGGCGCGGGCGGCCGACCACCACCCAGCAAGAGCGCGGACGCCCCGGCCGAGCACCTCGCGGCGCTCATACCGCCGCTCCGCTTCGCGAGCCGCGACGGCTTCGCCGCCCTCCCGCGGCTCTCTGGCTTCGCGGAGCTCTTGCGGGGTGCGGTCGCGCGGGCCCGCACAGCCGGTGCGCCTCCGTCGCCCGCGCTGGACGGCCTCGCCGCCGAGGGTGCCGGCTTCGAGGCGCTCCCGCCCGCGGAGAAGCAGCGCGCCCTGCTCCGCATCGCGGGGCACCTGTCGAGCTTGATCGCCGTCCCGGAGGAGCTGCGCGAGCTGGCGGCGCGGGGGAGGGTGGAGGTGCGGGGGCCGGCAACCGCCGCGACAGACGACGAGCGTCGAAGCGACCCGTCCGCCCTGAGCGTAGCGCCACCGGAGGTGGCGCGTAGTCGAAGGGCCTCGACCCCCACCTCGACCGTCAATCCGAACCCCACCGCCGTCGAGCGGAAGGGGCGCCGCGCTGCGCTGAGCCAGCCGCTCGCCCAGCTCCCCCGCGCGCACCCGGCGCCCCGCGCGCTCCTGGAGGAGCGCGGCTACCTGACGGTGGAGCAAGCGCTCTCGTTCTGGCCCAAGGCCTACCAGGATCGCACCCGCACCCGCCCGATCGCCGAGCTGCGGACCGGCGACACGGGCCTCGCCGTGGCCACCGTGCGCGGCTCGAAGCAGGCTCGCATGAAGAGCGGCAAGCCACTCCTCAAGGTGGAGGTCGCCGACCAGAGCGGACGGCTCGACCTCGTCTTCTTCAACCCGCCGCCCTGGCGCCTGAAGCAGTTCCCGGCGGGCGAGTCGCTGCTCGTCTCGGGCAAGCTGACGGAGGGCTTCGGGGGCCGCCGGCAGATGAGCCAGCCCGAGGTGGAGAAGCTCGCCCCTGGCGACTCAGCCAACTTCGGGCGCGTGGTCCCGTTCTACGCCGGCCCGGCCGACTACCAGCATCCGGCGCTGCGCAAGCTCATGAAGCGGCTCTGCGACGAGCTGGCGCCGCTGGCGGTGGACGATCTGCCGCCGGAGCTCCGCGCCCGCCGCGGGCTCATCGGGATCGGCGACGCGCTGCGTGAGGCGCACTTCCCACCGGAGGGGACCGACCCGGCGCAAGCCGCCGATCGCTCCATACCGGCCTTCCGGCGGCTCGTCTTCGAGGAGCTCTTCTTCCTGCAGCTGGCGCTGGCGCTCCGGCGGCGCGGGGTGCGGCGAGAGCCGGGGATCGCCTTCGAGGCCGGGCCCGACCGGGTGGCGGAGGTGATGGCGCTCGTCCCGTTCACCTTCACCGGGGCGCAGCGGCGCTCCCTCGACGAGATCGCGCGCGACATGGCGCGGCCGGAGCCCATGCACCGCCTCCTCCAGGGCGACGTCGGCAGCGGGAAGACGGCGGTCGCCTTCGCGGCCATGATGCTGGCCGTCCGCTCCGGCTATCAGGCCGCGCTCATGGCGCCGACCGAGATCCTGGCCGAGCAGCACGCGCGCACCATGGGGCGCTGGCTGGAAGGGAGCGGGGTCGAGCTCGCCCTGGTGGCGGCCCAGGCGCGCGGGAAGGCCCAGCGCGACGCGCGCGCGGCGCTGGCGAGCGGCCGGGCCCGCCTGGCGGTGGGGACGCACGCCCTGCTGGAGGAAGAGGTGGGGCTCGATCGGCTCGGGCTGGTGGTGGTGGACGAGCAGCACCGCTTCGGCGTCTTGCAGCGGGCGAAGCTCATCGGGAAGGGGACCCGCCCCGACGTCCTCGTCATGACCGCCACCCCCATCCCGCGCACGCTCGCGCTCGCCTTCTACGGTGATCTGGACCAGTCCAAGATCGACGAGCTGCCGCCCGGGCGGACTCCGGTCGAGACGAAGGTGTTCGGCGACTCCCAGCGGCGGAAGGCCTACGAGGTGGCGCGGCGAGAGCTCTGCGCCGGGCGCCAGGCCTATGTGGTCTACCCGCTCGTGGCCGAGTCGGAGAAGACGGACCTCGCCGACGCGACCTCCGGCGCCGCCGAGCTGACGCACGTCTTCCCCGGCCACGAGGTCGGGCTCGTCCACGGCCAGATGAAGGGAGAGGAGAAGGACGCCGTCATGCAGCGCTTCCGCGCCGGGGAGATCGCGGTGCTGGTGGCGACCACCGTCATCGAGGTGGGCGTCGACGTACCGAACGCGAGCGTGATGATCGTGGAGCACGCCGAGCGCTTCGGCCTCTCCCAGCTGCACCAGCTGCGCGGCCGCGTCGGGCGCGGCGCGGCGAAGAGCTTCTGCCTGCTCCTGGCCCACTTCAAGCGCACGAGCGATGAGGCGCGGGAGCGGCTGCGGGTGATGGAGGCGACGCAGGACGGCTTCGAGATCGCCCGCGCCGATCTGCGCCTCCGCGGTCCGGGCGAGCTGCTCGGCACGCGCCAGTCGGGCCAGAAGCTGTTCGAGATCGCCGATCTCTACCGCGACGAGACCATCCTGGAGGAGGCGCGAGCGGACGCGTTCGCGCTCGTCGAGGCCGATCCCGCGCTGCGCCGTCCCGAGCACGTGCCCGCCGCCGAGGCGCTCCGGGAGCGGTGGGCCGGCCGACTCTCGCTGGCGCAGATCGGTTAGGCTCTCCTCGTGAGCCGAGCCCTGTCCCGCCAGCTCGCCGAGATGGGCATCCGCGACCCGCGCGTGCTGAAGGCGATGGCCGAGGTCCCGCGCCACCTCTTCGTCCCGCCGGCGCTCCGCAGCGACGCCGAGGCGAACCGTCCGCTCCCCATCGGGCAGGGCCAGACCATCTCGCAGCCGTTCATCGTCGCCTACATGACGGAGGCGCTCGAGCTCGACGGGAGCGAGCGCGTGCTCGAGGTCGGGACCGGATCGGGCTACCAGTCCGCCGTCCTGGCGCTCCTCGCGCGCGAGGTCTTCTCGGTCGAGATCGTCCCCGAGCTCGCCGCCTCCGCGGCGGAGCTCCTCCTCCGGACCCTCGCCCTTCCGAACGTCCGGCTGCGGGTGGGGGACGGCCGCCGCGGCTGGCCGGAGGCGGCGCCGTTCGACCGCGTGCTCGTGACCGCGGCGCCGGCCGAGATCCCGCCCGCGCTCATCGAGCAGCTCGCGCCGGGTGGCCGCATGATCGTCCCGGTCGGCGCGGACCCGGAGGTGCAGCAGCTCGAGCTGGTGGTGCGCGGTGTCGACGGCGTCACCACCACCACCCACCTCATCCCCGTCCGCTTCGTGCCGCTGACCGGCGGCGGGAACGCCGGTCCCTGATCGCATCTGCTATCCTCCGGGTCGATGGGCGTCATGCCGACCTTGGCGGAGCTGGTGCTCGAGGAGCTCGAGCCGGAGGTCGCGCCGCCGATGGCGCCCGAGCCGGACGTCGTGCCGCTCGAGCCGACCTGCTTCGCCCCCGCCGCGACCCCGGCATCCGGACTCCTTCCGGAGCTCGAGCCGACCAGCGTCGGCGAGGTCGTCGCCGCGCTCACCGCAGCGTTGCCCACCGGCGACGCCGGGCTCGAGCCCTGGATCGAGCCCACCTGCCAGGTGGCGGTCGAGGTCGACGTCGAGTCGCTCGACGTGGAGCGCTTCGCACTGCCGGTGCGCGAGCCCGCCACCGCTCGTGAGCCGGGAGCGTGCCGTTATTGCCGGGCTCCCTCGGCGCCCGGACACGCGTTCTGCGAGCACTGCGGCATGCACCTCGAACGGCTCGAGGCGAGTCCCCCCGCCCTGCCGGAGCAGGAGACGGTGCGGTGCCGCCATTGCGGCGCCTCGGCCGCGGGAGCGCGCTGCCCGGCGTGCGGCGGGCGCTTGCCAGAGTTCGTGCAGTAGCCCTTCCGCAGCCCCCCTTGCCAAGCGGTCCGGCTTTCGGCAATTTGGTTGACCCCGCATGAAAACATTCAACGACCCCGAGGCCTTCGCGCGCGTGAAGCGCCTCCCGCCGTACGTCTTCACCATCACCGACCGCCTCCGCGACGCGGCCATCGCCCGCGGCGTCGACGTGATCGACTTCTCCATGGGTAATCCGGACGGCGCCGCGCCCGAGGTGGCAGTGGAGGCGCTCCGCCGCGCCGTCACCGAGCAACGCCACCAGCGGTACCTCGACCCGCGGGGCATCCGGCCCTTGCGCGAGGCGGCCGCCGCCTGGTTCCAGCGCCGGCAGGGCGTCGAGCTCGATCCGGACCGCGAGATCATGGCCACCATCGGCTCGAAGGACGGCATCGGGCACGCCATGGTGGCGCTCCTGCAGGAGGGCGACGCGATCCTGGCGCCGACGCCGACCTACCCCATCCACGCCTTCGGCGCGATCCTGGCCGGCGGCAAGACCATCCCCGTGTCCGTCGGCCCGGGCGTCGACTTCATGGAATCGCTCATGACGGCCGCCGAGAAGGCGGAGCAGCGGCCGCGCGGCCTGGTGGTGAACTTCCCGGCCAACCCCAGCACCGCCGTCGCAACCCCCGAGCTGTTCCAGAAGATCGTCAGGTTCGCCGAGGCGCGCGACCTCTTCATCCTCTCGGACTGCGCCTACTGCGACATCGTCTTCGACGGGGGGAAGGCGCCCTCCATGCTGCAGGTCCCGGGCGCTCGCGAGCGAACGCTCGAGTTCGTGTCCATGTCGAAGAGCTACAACATGGCCGGCTTCAGGGTCGGCTTCGCGGCCGGCAACCACGCCCTCCTCTCGGCGCTGGCGCGGGTGAAGAGCTACCTCGACTACGGCCTCTTCGGCGGCAGCCAGGTGGCGGCGGCGGTGGCCCTCTCCGAGTGCGACACCTTCCCGACCGAGGTGTGCGCCAAGTACCGGCGTCGGCGCGATGCGCTCGTGCGCGACTTCGGAGCGGCCGGGTGGCCCATCCCCAGCCCCGCCGCCAGCATGTTCGCCTGGGCCCCGCTCCCCGATCAGCTGAAGCACCTCGGCTCGCTCGAGTTCGCGCGGCGGCTCATCGAGGAGGCGGGCGTCTCCGTCGCGCCCGGCATCGGCTTTGGCTCGGCCGGGGAGGGTTACGTCCGCATCGCGCTGGTGGTGGACGAGCAGCGCATCGCGCTCGCCGCCGCGCGCATCGCCGAGCTCCTGCGCAAGGCCGCCGCGGAGCCGGCCCGGCCCTCGCACACGCCGGTGCCGCGGTCGGTGGACCGGGCATGAGCGAGGAGACGTTCTCCGCCGCGTTCCGCTGCTCCGAGGGCTGTGATTTCCGCGCTGCGCTGACCGAGGTCGTCTACCGCTGTCCGCGCTGCCAGGGGCTCCTGGAGGTCGAGCACGACCTGGCCGCGCTCGCCGCGCGGCCAGCCGCCGGCTGGAAGGCGCTCTTCGACGAGCGCTTCCGCCTCGGCCCCTGGCCGCTCGGCTCGGGCGTGTGGGGCAAGAAGGAGTGGGTCTACCCGCAGCTCGCGCTCGAGAACGTCGTCTCCATGTACGAGGGCGGGACCCCGCTCCTGCACCTCGATCGCTACGCGCGTGAGATCGGCCTCGACGACGTGTGGGTGAAGGAGTGCGGCGTCACGCACACCGGGTCCTTCAAGGATCTGGGCATGACGGTGCTCGTCTCGGCGGTGAAGGAGATGCGCGCGCGGGGCGCGCGCGTGGACGCGGTCGCCTGCGCCTCGACCGGCGACACCTCGGCCGCGCTGGCAGCCTACTGCGCCGCCGCCGGCATCCCGAGCCTGGTGCTGCTCCCCGCCGGCAAGACCTCCATCGCCCAGCTGGTGCAGCCCATCAGCAACGGTGCCTTGGTGCTGGAGCTCGACACCGACTTCGACGGCTGCATGCAGGTGGTGCAGGAGCTCTCCGCCGCGCCCGGGATCTACCTCGCGAACTCGATGAACTCGCTCCGCATCGAGGGGCAGAAGACGCTGGCGGTCGAGCTCGTGCAGCAGCTCCGGTGGGAGGTGCCGGACTGGGTGGTCATCCCGGGCGGCAACCTCGGCAACGCCAGCGCGGTGGGCAAGGGCTTCCTCATGATGAAGGCGCTCGGACTCGTCTCGCGCCTGCCGCGGCTGGTGGTGGCGCAAGCGCGCAGCGCCAACCCGCTCTTCCGGGCATTCGAGATGGGGGGGCTGACGGGCCAGGCTCCTCCGCCTGACCCTGCGCTCGCCAGCCGCCGGAAGCGTATCAGCGAACTGGTCGTCGAACCCATGGTGGCGCAGCAGACGCTCGCGAGCGCCATCCAGATCGGCGCGCCGGTATCCGCCAAGCGGGCGCTCGCGGCGCTCACGGCGCTCGACGGCCTCGTCGAGGACGCCTCCGAGCAGGAGCTGTCCGACGCCGCGGCCCGGGCCGATCGCGCCGGCGCCTACGCCGACCCGCACACCGGGGTGGCGCTGGCGGTGCTGGAGAAGCTCGCCGCGCGCGGCACGATCCGGAAGGGCGAGCGAGCGGTCGTCATCTCCACGGCGCACGGGCTCAAGTTCTCCGACTTCAAGGTGGGCTACCACGCCCGGACGCTCCCCGGCGTCGAGGCGCGCCTGCCGAACCCGTCCGTGAAGGTCGCGGCCAACCTGAGCGCGGTGCAGGACGCGGTGGCGCGGCGCTTCGGGAGGATGGGGTGACGTCCACCGCCGAGTCGCAGGCGAGCCGGCGCGCGCTGCGCGCCGAGCACGACGCGCTGGCCGAGTCGCTGGCGGCGCGCCGCTCCATCGACCACGTCCGCAAGGGGGTCTACGGTGGGTTCACCGGGCTCCTCGTATCCGGCCTGGCGGTGAAGCTCGCCTTCGACCGCTGGTTCTCGCTGCGGGTGACGCGCTATCGCGGGCCGCCGGTGTTCTTCTTCATCGCGCTGGCGGTGGCGGTCCCGCTCCTCGCCTTCGGCGCCTGGCAGCTCCTCCGCGCGCGCCGGTTGATGCGCGAGGAGGACGAACGCTTCGCCCGCCTCCGCGCCATGCGGCTCGAGCTGGGGCTCGATCCGTGAGGGGGCGAAGGGGAGGTCGCTTCCTCGTGCTCGAGGGGCTGGACGGCGCCGGGACCACCACCCAGGCGCAGCGCCTCGCGGCCTGGCTCCGCGGACAGGGGCGGCGGGTCCACGTGACTGCCGAACCCTCCGGCGGGCCGGTGGGCGCGCTCGTGCGGCAGATCCTGACGCGGCGCGTGGCGGGTGCGCCCGGGGCGAACGGCGCGCCGGCCGGCTTCGATCCGCAGGCCCTGGCGCTCCTCTTCGCGGCCGACCGGCTGGACCACCTGGCCGCGGAGGTCTCGCCGCGGCTGGCGGAGGGATGGGACGTCGTCTCCGACCGCTTCACGCTCTCCTCCCTCGCTTACCAGTCCATCGCCTGTGGCGACGGGGCCTGGGTGGAGCAGGTGAACGCCCAGGCCCGCGCGCCCGACGCCACGCTCTTTCTGGAGGTTCGCCCCGCCGTCGCGCTGCGCCGCCGCTTCGCCGCCTCGCCGAGCCGCGAGCTGTTCGAGGTCCCCGCGTTCCAGCGGCGGGTGGCGCGATCCTACCAGCGCGCGCTGACGCGACTGCGGGAGCTCGGCCAGCGGGTGGAGGTCGTGGACGGAGAGCTCGCGGTCGACGAGGTCACGGCGGCGCTGGCGGCGAGGGTGGAGCCACTCTTGTGATCCCCGCCGGACCCTGCGCGTGAGCGCCGGCGGCGCTATCCAGCAGGGCGTGAAGACGCCCACCGCCGCGGTGATCGTGGTCGGCAACGAGGTGCTCTCGGCCAAGGTGTCGGACGAGAACGGCCCCTACGCCGCCCGCGCCCTCCGCGCACGCGGGGTGCAGCTGGAAGTCCTGCTCACCTTGCCCGACCGGCTCGAGTCGATCGCCGAGGCGGTGGCGCGCGAGCGGGCGCGGGTCGACTGGCTCTTCACGGCCGGCGGCGTCGGTCCCACCCACGACGACGTGACCCTGCCGGCGGTGGCGCGCGCGCTCGGCCGCGGCCTCGTCCGCGAGCCGCGCCTCGCCGCGAACATCCGCCGCTGGCACCTGCGGCACGGCGCGGAGCCGCCGCCCGCCGCGCTGAGGATGGCGGACGTGCCGGAGGGGACGTGGCTGGCCGGGGACCCGTCCTTTCCGGTCATGGTGGTGGAGAACGTGGTGATGCTCCCCGGCCCGCCGGCCTTCTTCCAGGCGCAGCTCAATGCCTTCGCCGAGACGATCCTGGCGCCGCCCTTCCGGCTGGCGGTGATCTATCTGGGCCTGGGCGAGGACCACTTCGCGACGGCGCTCGATCGCGTGGCGTCCGACCACCCGGGGGTCGCCATTGGCAGCTACCCGCGCTTCGACGATGCCGACCATCGGGTGCGGGTGACCTTCGAGGCGAAGGACGCCGCGCTGGTGGAGCTCGCGCTGGGAGCGTTCCTGGCGGTGCTGCCGCCGGGGGCGCTCATCCGGCGCGAGGGGCCGTGAACGGAGGTCCACCTGACGCCGACGGCGGACGGGCGGGGCTCCGCCGCCTGACGGTGGCCTGATCGCCGTGACTGCAGCGTCGAGACGAGCGCCAGCACGTCCGCCGCGAGCTGCTCGACTCCGCCGCTCGCCCACTCCTGTTCGAGCGCCGCATAGCGCGCGTCGCGGCGATCAGTGAGGCGGCGCTGCACCGCGAGCAAGCCGGTACGCGGGCTGTCGCGCAGCACCTGGCGCGCCGGACCGTCCTGGAGAAGCCTCCGCGCTCGGTCGGCAGAGACGTCGGCCAGCGCGTTCGCGAGCTCGGTCGCGAGGACGTGGCTGTCGTGCAGCTCGCCCAGGAGGTCTTGCAGGCGCTTGAGGCGCTTCACCGCCGGGCGCGGGTCGACCTGGCTGCTCTGGCGCAGCGCCTCGAGCAGGTAGCGAAGCCGCTTCGCCTCGATGCGCGTGCGGTGAATCCGCTGCTCGTCGGCAGCGCCGCGGACTTCGGAGAGGCGCGTGCGCACGACCTCCAGCTGCTGCGAGAGCAGCCCGCCCATCACGGCCGAGAACGGGACGCGCTCGGCTCCGTCGAGCAGTACCTGGTACGTGCGGAGCCGACGGCGCAGCCGCTTCGAGTGCTTGCGGTAGCGCGCGACGAGCCGCGCGTGGCCGCCCAGGGCCTGCCGCCGGCGCTCTCCGAGGCGGCTCGTCAAGAGCTCGAAGCCGGCCTGGCATCGCCCCACGGCGAGGGTTTCGCGCTCGGTGGACAGCCACGCGAGCTGAACCTCGGCGTCGCGCGCGGCGTTGGTGTGTCGGCCCAGTCGCCTCAGTCGCCGCTGATGCTTCCGGCGAACGGCCCCCTCCAACCAAGGGCGGAATGCGCGCAGCGCGCTCCGCAGCCGCCGCAGCGCTACCCGGAAATCGTGGAGCGCCTCCTCATCGTCCTGGCGCTCGAGCGCCCGGGCGGCCTGATCGGCGTCCGAGAGGAGGCCCAGCGCCACCACGCGCGTCCCCTCCTCGGCACGGCGGTCGATCAGTTCCTCGTCCCGCATGATCGCGATCGCGCCCCGGATCGGCATCTCGGCCGCCTGGAGGGCGCCCATCGATATCCCGCGGCATCAATATCCAGCGGCGAGGCGTTCGCTTCGGCTCCCCACGAGGGTATCTCCGTGTGACGGTTTCGTGCCGCTCCCTTTCGAGCCCGCCCGAGGGCCCGGGAATCGGTCGACCCGGTATTCGACCCGGTATGATGATCGGCGATGTCCTCGGTCCCAGAGGTCCTTCGGCAGCAGCCGCCTTTCGCGGTCGACCTCGCGAAGGCCGAGCCGCGCCCGGCGGAGCGGCCGGGGCCACCCCAGCCACAGCTCTTCGCGAACCGGGAGCTCTCGCTGCTCGCGTTCCAGCGCCGCGTCCTCGAGGAGGCGCTGGATCCGGCGAACCCGCTCCTCGAGCGCGTGAAGTTCCTCGCCATCGTCGCGTCGAACCTCGACGAGTTCTTCATGATCCGGGTCGCCGGGCTGAAGCAGCAGATCGCGGCCGGCGTCACCGAGGTTCCCCCGGACGGGCTCACCCCATCCGACCAGCTGGCGGCGTGCCGGCGCGAGGCCCTCGCCCTCTCTCGCGCGCTCGGCGCCTGCCTCCGCGGGGAGCTCCTCCCCCAGCTCGGGACCGCCGGCGTCCACGTGCTCGACTGGCCGCAGCTCGACGAGGAGCAGCGCGCCCAGGCCTGCAAGTACTTCGACGAGCTGGTGTTCCCGGTGCTGACGCCGCTGGCCTTCGATCCGGGACGGCCCTTCCCGCACATCTCGAACCTGAGCCTCAATCTGGCCGTCCTCATCGAGGACGTGGACGGCACGGAGCGCTTCGCGCGCATCAAGGTGCCGAACACCCTGCCACGCCTCGTGCCGCTCGGCCGCACCGCGGGCGGGCTCGAGCAGGACGGCACCCTCCCGCGCCATCAGACCTTCGTGTGGCTCGAGCAGCTGGTGGCGGCGAACGCCGCGCGCCTCTTCCCGGGAGTGAAGATCGTCGAGGTGCACCCGTTCCACGTGACCCGTGATGCCGAGGTGCTCCTGCAGGAGGCCGACGCCGCGGACCTGCTCGAATCGATCGAGCACGGCGTGCGCCGGAGGCGCTTCGGCTCGGTGGTCCGAGTCGAGGTGCCGCCGACCCTGCCCGAGCGCCTGAGCGCGATCCTCGTGGAGAACCTCGAGGTGCAGCCAGCCGATCTCGTCGAGCTCGAGCCGCCGCTGGCGCTCTCGGCGATGTCGGGCCTCACCTCGATCGGACGCCCCGACCTCAAGTTCCCCTCCTTCGTGGCGGCCATCCCGGACCGCCTGGCGCGCAAGAACGGCGACGGCGACCTGTTCGAGGCCATCCGCGCGCATGACATCCTGCTCCACCACCCGTACCACGCGTTCTCCCCGGTGGTGGACTTCCTCCGGCTGGCCGCGCGCGACCCGGACGTGCTCGCCATCAAGCAGACGCTGTACCGCGTGGGCAAGGACTCGCCGGTCGTCGAGGCGCTGCTCGAGGCGGTGCAGAACGGCAAGCAGGTGGCGGTGCTGGTGGAGCTCAAGGCGCGCTTCGACGAGGAAAGCAACATCGGGTGGGCGCGCGCGCTCGAAGCCGAGGGCGTGCACGTGATCTACGGCCTCCTCGGCTACAAGACGCACTCGAAGATCGCGCTCGTGGTGAGGCGCGAGGGCCAGCACCTCGCGCGCTACGTGCACCTCGCGACCGGCAACTACAACCCCGTCACGGCGGGCCTCTACACGGACCTCGGCTTCTTCACCTGCGACCCGGAGATCGGGGAGGACGCGACGCGCCTCTTCAACTACCTCACCGGCTACGCGCATGAGCGCGAGCTCCGCAAGCTGCTGGTCGCGCCCATCAACCTCCGCGGACGCGTGCTCGCGCTCATCGCGCGGGAGGAGGAGCACCAGCGCGCCGGGCGCAGCGGCCACCTCGTCTTCAAGATGAACGCGCTCGTCGATGCCGAGATGATCCTGGCGCTCGTGCGCGCCGCCCGCGCCGGCGTGCGGGTGGATCTGCTCGTCCGCGGCGTCTGCTGCCTGCGGCCGGGGATCCCTGGCGTGACGGACGGCATCACGGTGACGAGCGTGGTGGGACGCTTCCTCGAGCACAGCCGGATCTTCTGGTTCCGCAACGGAGGGGACGAGGAGGTGTACCTGGGGAGCGCCGACCTCATGCCGCGCAACCTCGACCGGCGCGTGGAGGTGTTGTTCCCGGTGCGCGACCCGGAGCTGCTTCGTTACCTGCGGCGGGACGTGCTCGAGACCTACCTCACGGACAACGTCCGCGCGCGGCGCATGCGCCCGGACGGCGGCTACGACCGCCTGCGTCCGCGGGAGGGAGAGCCCGCCGTGGACAGCCAGGCTGCGCTGCTGGCCGCGGCCACCGTGCCGCACGGCACGGTCTGACCCCGTCCGAGCTCCGCGCCGAACGGTCGGCGGGGTATCATCGGCCGAACGCCGCGCGGCCGCGCGCAGCGAGGAGGTCCGACATGAGGGCGGTGCTCTTCGACGGCGCGGCGGGACTCCGCGACATGGCCGATCCGGTGGTGCGTGCCCTGACACCCCAGCTGGGAGCCCTGGGCTACACCACGACACGGCACGACCTCTCCACGCTCGAGATCCCCGAGTGCAAGGGGGACTTCGGCTGCTGGACGGTGACGCCCGGCCGCTGCGTCCACCCCGGCCCTCATC
>DASPZP010000275.1:0-5753 GCA_035636195.1 Anaeromyxobacteraceae bacterium | reverse complement strand
GGCTCGCGCCGTGTGCCCCCACACTCGCTGCCCCGGAACGAGGTTCGCCGTGGCCGGGATCTCGATGAAGACCTCACGGACCCGGACGTCGCTGCGCGCGGTCGGCGACTCGATCGCGAGGGCTCTGCGCCCCATCTTCGGGGCGAGGCGGAGAACGGTTCCCTCGGCCAGCGCCACTCCCCCATCGGAATAGAGGACCGAGCGCGCCGCGCGATCGATCGCGGGCGCGTCGATCTCATCCACCTCGAGCCTGACCTGGAGGCGCGTCATGTCTCCGAGCACGAAGAGCGGCCCTGCGCCGACGCCGTAGAACTCACCGGGATGGAAGCGGCTCAGGAGCACGGTGCCCGCGCTCGGCGCGACGATGCGGCGCCGCGCGAGGTTGGCCTCGGCGAGTCGGAGCCGCGCCTGGGCCGCGGCGAGGCGGGCGCGCACCGCGCTGCGATCTTCGGCGCGGGCACCGCGGGTGATCTCCCGGACGCGCGCCTCGGCCCGTTCCGCGAGCGCCGTCTGCGCCTGGGCTTCGGCCGTCGCAGCGTCGGCCTCGCTGTCCGGGACGGCGCCCTGCTGGTGGAGTCGCGTCGTGCGCGCCACAGCCGAGCGTGCCAGGCGCCCGCGCGCCGACGCCGCAGCGCTCTCGGCCTTCGCCTGGAGCACTTCCTCCGGGGTCGCCCCACGCTCGATCTTGGTGAGCGCGGCCTCGGCTTCCTCGAGCTCGGCCCTGGCGAGCTCGAGCGCCTGGCGCTGGGCAGCGTCCTCGAGCGTCGCGAGGAGCTGGCCCGCCTGGACGGCCTCGCCTTCCGCCGCCGCGATGCGGGCGATCCACCCGGGTTCCTGCGCGGATAGGTCGACCTGGCCGCCCCAGGGCTCGACGATGCCGGGCGACACCACCATGCCGGGGTCGAGCTGCTCGGTCGCCACCGCCGCGGGGGGCGGCGGCGCCGGCCGGGCCGCCGAGTGCGGCAGCGCGCCCGTCGCTGCGCCCTCGCTCCGCGCGATCTTCGGCTTGCCGTGCAGGCCGCAGCCTGGGAGCAGCGCGATCACGGCGATCCACATCCAGCGACTGCGTCTCCACGTCATGGCGTCCTCCGGACTTCGTGCAAGCGAGGGCCTGCACCAGCGCGTGTGTGGGCAGGAGCGATGACCCCACCCACGGCGGGGGTGACCCTCCCGTCGACGACGTTGACGAGGCGGCCGGCGATCGAGAGCACGCGCTCGTCGTGCGTCACGATCACCACCGCGCGTCCCCCCTGACGCGCGAGCGCGCGCAGCGTCTCGAGGATGCCGCGGCCGGTGTTCCCATCCAGCGAGGCGGTGGGCTCGTCGCAGAGGAGCACCGGCGCGTCGTTCACCAGCGCTCGCGCGATGGCGACGCGTTGCTGCTGCCCGCCAGAGAGCGCGCGGGGGCTCGCGAAACGCTTGTCCGCCATCCCGACGAGCTCGAGCGCCCGCAGTGCCCGGGACGTCCGCTCCGCGCGAGCTGCGCCCGCGAGCAGCAGGGGGACCGCGGCGTTCTCGAGCGCGCTGAGGCTCGGGAGCAGGTTGAACTGCTGGAAGACGAAGCCGAGCCGATCCCGTCGCAGGATCGCAAGCTCGTCGGCCGTTGCTGTGGCGACACTCTGCCCGTCGACGAGCACTTCCCCCTCGGTGGGCGAGAGAACGAGCCCGAGGATGCTGAGGAGCGTGGTCTTGCCGCTCCCGGATGGTCCCATGATGACCAGCACCTCTCCGCGGTGGATCTGGATCTCGGTGGGCTGGAGTGCGCGGGTCGCGAGCTCGCCTCGGCCGAACACCTTGCCGATGCCGCGGCCCTCGAGGGCGACCGCCGGTCCGATGGATTGCGTCGTCATGGTCGTCAGCTCCTGAACACGAGGGCGGGATCGAGCTGGAGCACGCGCCGGATGGCGGCGAGCGACGCGAGCGTGCAGGAGGCGAGCGCGGCGACAGCGACGCCCAGCACGATCTTCGGCGGCGCCACCATCGGCAGCGCCGGGTAGTGCTGACGGACGACGAAGAAAGCGGACATGCCGACGAGGTAGCCCGCGGCCGCGAAGAGCCACGCCTGCACGAGGAGCAGCTGCAGGATGTCCCGGCGGCGCGCGCCGATCGCCTTCAGCGTGCCATAGTCGCGCGCCCGATCGATCGCGGTCGAGTAGAGCGTCACGGCGACGATGGCCGCGCCGATGAACGCCGCGACGAGAGAGCCCATGCCGAAGACCAGGCCAACCGGCGAGCGAACGAGGAAGTAACGCTCTTCCATCGCGGAGAGCTCGGCGCGCGTCTTCACGAGCACGTCCGGGATGCGCGCTTCGAGCCGCGCCTTCACTTCCTCGGCGCGCTGCCCCGGCGCGACGCCGACCGCAACGTACGTTACGCGGTCCTGCGGGAAGTCGGTGAGCGCCCGCGCGTCGTCGATGTTGGCGAACAGGTAGTAGTACGGACTGTGCGGGTCCATCCCTTGGAAGAAGCCGGCCACCACGGCCGCCTTGCCGTCGATCTCCACGCGATCGCCGGGCTGCGCCGAGGCGAACGTCGGGCGGTCGTTCCAGTTGAGCAGGACGCGTCCGGACGCGCGCAGCGAGGCTGGCGTGGTCCCGGGTGCGAGGGAGCGGGGGAGGCCGGCGTAGCGCGGCGCCTCCACGCCCAGGACCTTCACGTTTTCACGGACGCCGTCGGGGCGCGTCACCTTCCCGACGCCCTGGACGATGGGCGCGGCCCACGCGACCCCAGGCGTGCTCGCGGCGGCGCCGACCTTGCTCGCCGGAATGGTGTCGGTCGCGTCGGTGCTCTCGGTGGCGGGGGACGCGATCCAGACGTCGACGCCCGTGCCGCTCACGAACGAGGTGACGCGCCCGAGGATACCGGTGAGGAGCGACGTCTGCTGGGCCATGAGGAACACGGAAACGACCACCCCGACCAGCGTCCCGAGGCTCTTGAACGGGGCGTCGAACAGCATCCGGAGCGCGAGGCCCATGATCCGGTGCGCGCCCGCGTCGGGTCGCGGCGCGGAGGAGCCCTGGGGCGAGCTTGGCGCAGCCGGAGCCGAGCCCTCGCGGGGTGTGCGATGTGCGGCGCGCATCAGGCGCACGAGCTGCCAGGCGACGAACGCGCCGGCGACGAACCCGAGCACCCCCGTGAGCTCGAAGGCGACATCGTCCGGGAAGGCGTAGTCGGGCGAGGCGAACACGCGCGCGAGGGTCTGTCGCGACCCGCCGGCGACGAACGCCGCGAGCTTCAGGACGTGCCCGAAGCCGCCGTGGAACAGGCCGAACACGCCGACGAACGGGACCGCGGTGACGAGGACGACCGCCGCGAGGGTGAGCCGGCCGGGGCGGCGCCGGAACAGCACGGTCGCCGCGACCACGAGCGCGAGCGCCGCGAGGGCCGGAGCGACGACGTGGAGCCGCCCGGGGTCGTCGTACGTCCGCGCGCCGTGGGCGAAGTGGAGGATCGTGATCGCCGTTTCGGCGGTGACGCCGACGAGGAGCGTTCGCACCGCCCGCGCGTCGCCGTAGGTCTGGACACTCGGTTCGTAACTGGACATACTGTCCATCTACGCTCGTCGCGCGGCCGGGGCAACCGACAGTGAAGCCTCTTCCGTCCGGAAGTGGACACCGGCCGACCGACTGTCCCGGAAGGATGTACGCCATGGCTGGAAAGCTCCCCGCGAAGGACGACCGGCGCGTCCAGCGCACGCGCCGGTCGCTGCGCGAGGCGCTCGTCGCGCTGCTCATCGAGCGCGGGTGGGAAGGGTTCAGCGTGCAGGACGTGTGCGATCGGGCCGACATCGGGCGGTCGACGTTCTACACGCACTTTGCCGACAAGGAGGACCTCGTCCAAGGCGGCCTCGAGGACCTGCGCGCCGAGCTGCGCGCGCACGTTCTCGCCACCGGCGCGGATCCGGAGCACCCGTTCGCGTACTCCCGTGGTCTCCTCGAGCACGCCCACGAGCAACAGCGTCTCTTCCGGGCCCTCGTCGGCAAGAAGAGCGGCCAGCTCGTTCAGAAGATGTTCCGGCAGATGGTGCTCGACCTCGTGCGCGAGGACCTCGCCCCGCGACTCGCTGCGGGGCCACGAAGCGAGGCGGCGGTGGCGTTCCTCGCCGGAGGCTTCTTCGAGATTCTCACCTGGTCCGTCGAAGCGAAGAACGCACCGGGCCCGCAGGACGCGGACGGGATCTTTCGTGAGCTCGCAGCGCCGGTCCTCGCGGCCGCCGGGATCTCCGATACGTCGGCGCGGACGCGTGGCCGCTAGGAGCCTGTCGCCGTAAGTGCTCGCGGCCAGGCGCGGCCCCGCGGATCCGTTCGTGCTGAGCGTAGGCCGGCGCAGCCGGCCGTAGTCGAAGCACGGACGAACGGTGGGGTTTGGCCGCCGAGGGCGACGCTACACCTTCGCGCCGTGCAGCTTGAGCAGGTTGTGGGTCATGCAGATGAGCGACCACTCGGAGCGCACCTTGGCGACGCCGCGCATCAGAAACTGCCGCAGCCCGCGCGCCTGCTTGATCTGGCCGAAGGGTGGCTCGGCGATCACTTTGCGCCGCGAGTAGATCGCCTTCCCCGCACGGGTCAGGAGCTTTCGCGTCATCTTCTGCTTCGGCGTCAGGGCGGCCGGTGGGCGACCGCGCGGCGGAGTTGGTGCTGGCTCTCCTCGCTTCTGGCGGCCGGTCGCAATGTGCGGGTCGATTCCCAGCGCCTCGGCAGCAGCGACGTTCTTCTCGGAGAAGTACCCGCTGTCGGCGCTCACCGCCTGCGGCACCGCCCCGCAATTCTCCACCACGCGTTCGAGCATCGGCGCGAAGTGCTCGACGTCGGGAGGCTGGTTCGTCACTGCCTCCGCCACGATGATCTGGTGCTCTGCATCGACAGCGGCCTGGCAGTTGTAGCCCTGGATGAAGCCGTCCCCTGTCTTCTGGATGCGGCTCTCGGGATCGGTGAAGTTCCGCTGCGCCTTCGGGGTGGGCGCGTCGTCTCCCTCGCGCGGGATCCGGTGCTTCGGCAACGGTGCGGAGCCACCCGCCGGCGGCGCGTTATCGTCATCACTCTTCTTGTCGGCGGCCGCCTGTGCCTTCGCCTCCGCCTCGAGCTCCGTCTTCGCAGCGCGAATCCGCGCGAGCCGGGTCTCGGCGTGGCGCAGATCCTCCGGCAGCTCGTTGCCGTGCTTGCCCTGGCCGTGCCGGCGATCCTCCTGGGCATCAGCCGCCTCTGCCGACCGCAGGAGTTCCTCCATCTTCGCCGCGAGCTCCGCCTCCTGCTTCTTCATCCGGTCGTAGCTCATCGCCTTGTGCTTCGAGGCATTGGCTTTCATCTTCGTGCCGTCGAGCGCGATGTGGCCGAGCTTCACCAGCTTCGCTTTCATGCAGAGCTTCAGCACCTGTCCGAAGATCTCGGCGAATGCTTCGCGATGACCCGCGCGGAAGTCCGCAATGCAGCTGTGGTCCGGATGCGTGCCGCCCGCGACCACTCGGAACGCTACGTCCTCGTGCGTCTTCCGTTCGATCTTCCGCGACGACGGCACGCCCACGCAGTACCCGTACAGCAGCAGCCCCAGCATCATCTGCGGATGGTGCGGCGGATACCCGCGCTCATGGAGCACGGCACGCTCTGGGGCCACGGCGCGTACCTCGGCCCCGACTACACGGCCGAGTACCTGCACCGTGAGGTCGGGATCGCTCGCGACGTCTTGGCCACCGCCCGGTTCGGGAAGCCCTTCGCTGCGCTGTCCCCTGCCGAGCAGTCGCCGGTGGCTGACGAGGT
>DASPZP010000274.1:0-5167 GCA_035636195.1 Anaeromyxobacteraceae bacterium | reverse complement strand
CCTCGTTCACGAGCGAGAGCTCCTCCACCTGGCGGCGCGTCTCGGCATAGAGCTCCGCGTTCTCGAGCCCGACGGCAGCGTTCTCCACCGCCACGCCGAGCTGCACACCCACCGCCGAGAGGAGCGCCAGGTCGGCCTCGGTGAAGGGCTCCGGCTGGCGCCGGCCGAGGACGAAGGCGCCCAGCACGCGGTCCTTGGCGAGGAGGGGCACCCCCACCGCGACCTGAAGCGCTACCTCCTCGTGCATCCAGGACCGCTGCCCCTCGTGCATCTCCAGCGACGAGTAGTGCATGGTCTTCCCGCGCGCCGCGGCCTGCCCGGCGGGGCCGACCCCGAGCGGGAGCCGCGCGGTGCGGGCGGCCGTCTCGGGCGCCACGCCCAGGCAGGCGGTCTGGACGAGCTCGCCACCCTGCAGGACGTAGGCGGCGGCGCAGTCGGCGTGGAAGGTGATCGAGGTGCGGCGCAATGCGTTCTCGAGGAGCAGCGTCGGGTCGAGGGCCGTCGTGGCCACCGCCAGCTCGTTGAGGAGCGTCAGCTCGGCCACGCGCCCGCGCAGGTCGCCCACCAGCCGGTGCGTCTGCACCGCCGAGGCGAAATGGGCGCCCATGGCCTGGAGGAGATCGGTCCGGCAGGCGGGCACGTCGCGCCGTGTGGAGAAGCCGACGGTGAGGACGCCCACCACCGTGTTGCGGAAGCGCGCCGGCGCGCTCGCCACCGTGGCGAGCCGGAAGGGGGCGAGGAGCTGCTGCAGGGCCGGCGGGAGCTCGTCCACTTGCCGTACCCGCGTCGCGCCCTCCACGCCCACCGGGGCGAAGACCGTGCCGTCGAGCGGCGCCCGCGCCAGCCGGCGCCGGTCGTGGTCGGTCCCGCCGAGGAGGTGGAGGAGACGCGCCTCGCGCTGCTCGCGATCCACGAGGTAGAACCCGACCGCCGAGCAGCCGAGGAGCGCCGCCACCTCCTCGCAGGCGCGGGCGAGGAAGACGTCCAGCGCCGGGGCGGCGCCGGCCTGCTCCGCGAGCCGGTTCAGGGCCGCCAGCTCCGCGTTGCGCGCCGCGAGCGCTTGCAGGGCCTCGGGTGACGGTTCCACCGCCATCGTCACCGCCCTTCCCGCCGCAGGACCCGCTTCTCGCCCACGCGCAGCGTCACCTTCTCCCGATCGAAGTATTCGGCCAGCGGGATGACGTGCTTGCGGGTGGCGCCCACCAGGTCCTTGAATTCCTGGGTGGAGATCTCACGCCGCGCCTCGAGGTGCTGCACGAGGCGGGCGCGCAGGGCCTCCACCGCCGCTGCGTCGAAGTAGAGCTCGGACGAGACGCGCACTGCCTGGCCCTCGGCGACGAGGAGCTTCAGCATGGCCGCCACCTCGTCCGGCTCGGCCCGCGTCAGCCCGGGCAGCTCGGCGAGCCAGGGCGGTGTGAGGCCGCCCTTCGCGAGCGCGCCGGCCACGGTCGCTTTGAGCGCGCCGCTGGCGGCGCCGCTGGCGGCCCGATGGCTGGGCAGGCGCACGTGGTCCCCCTCGATCAGGAGCTCGCCGCGCTCGCCGAGCTGGGCCAGGAGCCGCGTGAACAGCTTCGGGTCCGTGACCGGCGGCAGCTTCCCACGCAGCTCCTCTTGACCCACGCCCGCTGCGAGCGGCTTCGCGGCGTGGAAGGCCTTCGCCGCCTGTACGAGGCGGGCGGAGAGTGCGCGCGCCACCTCGCCCGCCACGTAAGCGCGGCGGTCGCGGTCGAAGAGGAGTGCGCCACCCTTCGCGCCGAGCCGCTCGAGCGCCGCCTGGAGCGCCTTCGGTGCGAGCGCCGTCCGCCCGAGCAGCGGCGAGGTGGCGAGGCCGGCTGGTCCCGCCATGGTGAGCACCGCGCCCACCCGCGCCTCCGGGTCGCCGCCGGCCAGCGCCGCGAGCTGCGCCTGCTCCGCTGGCCGCCCCCGCTTGCGCCGGCGCGCGGCGACCGCCAGCACGCGGCCGCCGGCGACCGTCTTGCCGCGCCCCTCCAGCACCGCGAAGCCACGCAGGATGAAGCGCTGCCCGGCCAGCGCCGCCGCCGGGGCGCCGAGCCGCAGCTGGGCCAGCGCGCGCGCTCCCGGGACCAGCTCGCTCCGATCGAGCAGCGAAACCGTGACCGGCACCTGGGCCGTCCCGACGTGGAGCAGGAGCTTCGCGCGGTGGCGCAGCGGCTTCGGAGCGGCGGCGAGCAGGTCGAGCTCGACGTCCAGGGCGTGGCTCACCGGCACCACCCCGGCGTGGACGAGCGCCTGGCCCCGCGAGACGGCTTGCGCTTCGACGCCCGGCAGGTTCACCGCGGTGCGCTGCCCGGCCAGGCCACGCTGGACGGACTTCCCGTGCACCTGCACCGAGCGGACGCGCAGCGCGCCCTGGCCGTGGGCCGGGGGGGAGAGGGTCACCTCGTCCTCCGGCGCCACCGAGCCGGACAAGAGCGTGCCGGTGAGCACCGTGCCGAAGCCTTTCAGCGAGAACGAGCGATCGACGGGCAGGAAGAGCGGCCCGTCGGCGGGGCGCTCCTGCACCTCGGCGCCCAGGCGCGCGATCTCGGCCACGAGCGCCTGGAGCCCCTCGCCGGTGCGCGCCGAGACCGGCACGAGCGCCGCGCCCTCGAGGAAGGTCCCCTTCGCCGCCGACCGCACGTCCTGCTCGAGGAGCGGCAGCCAGTCCTCGCCCAGCTCGGGGAGGAGGTCGGCCTTCGTGACCGCCACCACGCCGCGCGGCACGCCGAGGAGCCGGCAGATGTCGAGGTGCTCGCGCGTCTGGGGCATGACGCCCTCGTCGGCCGCCACCACCAGCACCACGAGGTCGAGGCCGCCGGCGCCGGCCGCCATGGCCCGCACGAAGCGCTCGTGGCCGGGCACGTCCACCACGCCCGCCACCGTGCCGTCGGGAAGCGCGAGGTGCGCGAAGCCGAGCTCGATGGTGATGCCGCGCCGCTTCTCCTCCGACAGCCGGTCGGTGTCGACCCCGGTGAGCGCCTTCACGAGGGCGGTCTTGCCGTGGTCGATGTGACCTGCGGTGCCGAGGACGATGCGCTTCTGAGCCAACGCGAGCCTCGCTAGACCCCGACCTCGCCCGGATCGCCGCCTGGCTCGCCGCCGTCGCCGTGGAGCTGGTAGTCCCAGCCGAAGACGACGAGCTGGTCCGTCTCCAGGGCGAAGAAGTCGGCCCGGTGGCGCGACGGGCGCACCACCAGCGCGCCGGTGCGGACCTCGGCGGCGCCGCTCCGGGAGGCGCTGCTCCGGGCCGCGGTCAAGGTCTGACCGCTCACCGTGACGTCGTCCACCACCAGGACGCGCTTGCCGCGGACGCCCTTCACCGCGTCCGCCACCGACCGGCCGGCGAACCTGCGCACGCGCAGCGGGCGGAACTCGGCCTTGAAGGGCGCCGCCAGCGCGCCGCCCAGGAAGATGCCGCCGTTCACGACCCCCAGCACGACGTCGGGCTGGAACTCGGTCCCGATGCGTTCGGCCAGCGCGCGAGCCAGCTCGCCGAACTCGGCCCAGCCCACCTCGCGGACGTCGCGCCGGGCGCCGCCCTCCGGCGGCACCTCCAGGCGCTGGAAGACGAACGCATCGGCCACCCCGACGCCGAGCGGCTGCTCGGCCCTCGCAGCAGGGGCGCGCTTGCGGACGGCGGGCGCTCGTCCAGGGCGCGCGGGACGGCGCTTCGCGGGGCGGGGGTCGCTGGCGGCGGCGGAGCCCTGACGGCGGGCGGTCTTCGCTTCACGCTTCGGAATGGCGGACCTCCGGGGGAGCGCGGGGAGCTGAGGGTTCCATCTATCAGAGCCGCGCGAGCATGTCGCGCAGCTCCGCTTCGCCGACGACGTAACGCTGGCGGCAGAACTCGCAAGTGGTCACCGCCTCCTTCTCGTTCGCGAGCACGTCGCGCAGTCCCTCGGCGCCGAGGGCGGACACCGCCATCCGCGCCCGCTCCTGGCTGCAGCCGCAGCGGTAGGCGACCTCGAGGTCGGCGAGGAGCTCGAAGCCGTCGCCGGCCACCGCCGCGATGGCGTCCTGCGGCCCGGCGCCGCGCGCCAGGGCCTGCCGGAAGACGCCGCCGCGCAGGCGCTCGCGCACCTCCGCCAGGGCGTCGTCGTCGCCGTCGGGGAGGCGCTGCACGAGGATCCCGGCCACGTCACCCAGGGCCTCGCCGGCCCGCGGTGTGACTGCCAGGTCGAGCGCGGTGGCGGTCTGCTCCGACTCGAGGAAGAAGCGCTCGACGTCGTGCGCCAGGTCGAGCGCCTGCAGCGCCACCTGGCCGCGGTAGAAGTTTCCACCGCCGAGGTCGCGCAGCACCGAGACGAAGCCGGCACCACCCAGCGCCGCCCGCGCGGCGGTGGCCGGGTCGCTGCCGGGGAAGTGGACCATCGGCGCGCGGACGTAGCCGCGTACGTTGCCGTCCGGGTCGGCATCGACGAAGAGCCCGCGCACCGGGCCGTCGCACTCGACCTGCAGATTCACCCGCGACCGCTCCTTCTGCAGGGAAGCCACGAGCAGCCCCGCCGCCAGCCCCTCGGCGAAGAGGTGGGCGGCGGTCGGGTAGAGCCCGTGCAGCATGCGCGCGATGCGGGCGGTGTCGGTGACGCGGACGTGGACGGCGCGCAGCCCCCGCGCTGGCAGGAGCCCGCGCACGAGGCGATCGGGCATGGAATGAGGCAGTGTAATCGAGGTCGGGTTCGGTCGCAGGTCGCGGTCGCGGTCGCGGTCGCGGTCGGGCGGCGGGGGATGAACCCCCCGCCCTACAACCGACCTAGGGGCGGAGGCCGCTGGAGAGGGCTGCGAGCGAACGGCCGCGAGGCGGGGGGCGCATGGAACGCTCGTCTCTTGCACTTCCGATTGCCGATGAGGACCCTCCGCGTCGCGACAACCTCGATCGCCGTCGCCCTTGCGGTGCTGCAGCGGCAACCGCTGCTGCGGGCCCGCCAGGTCCCCCTCGGTATTGCAAAAAGGCGTAAAGCCATGACCGGAGTCGCACAGCAGACGGGCGGTGACAAGACCGCCATTCGCCCGGGCAGTGATCAGGGCGCAGATGTTCGTCCGTTTCATGTCGACGACGTTCCGGATGCGGAACTCACCGAATTGCGCAGGCGCATCAACGCGACAAAGTGGCCTGAACGAGAAACCGTTACAGATGCATCCCAAGGAGTACAGCTCGCGACGATTC
>DASPZP010000273.1:0-5156 GCA_035636195.1 Anaeromyxobacteraceae bacterium | reverse complement strand
GGCCCGAGCTCGTGGCGGAGTTCGCGCGCGTCTGGCGGGCGAAGCCCAAGGTCGTCTTCTCGAAGACGCTGGGCTCCGTCGGGCACAACAGCCGCCTGGCCCGGGAGGACGTCGCCGTCGAGGTCGCCCGTACCAAGCAGGAGGTCCAGGGCGATCTGGGCGTGTGCGGTCCGACCCTCGCCGCGACCTTCATGCAACGAGGGCTCATCGACGAGTACCGGCTGTTCGTCCGGCCCATCGTTCTCGGCGGCGGGAAGCCGTACTTCACGGCGCTCGAGCGACCCATCGCCCTGCGTCTGGCCGAGACACGCGCGTTCCCCGGTGGCGTCGTGCTGCTCAGGTACGAACGGGCATAGGCCAGGCGATCGGATCAGTTCGTGGGCGGCCGCGGGCGTCGAGATGATCGCGCCGAACCTCTCGACCAGGAAGGTCCAGAGCCAGGACCGACGGGAGCTGCGTCCTATCGTCCGTCGGCGCTGGGCTGCGGCGGAAGACTGCACCCACACGGCGCTCGAGCGTAACCACCCGAGCAACCGCGTACTGACGGTCGCTACAAGCCCATCAACGGCGCCACCAGACGAGGCGCTTCCCATCGAACAGGATGTGGAACGCGTCGCAGTCTCCGCTGTCTAGGCGGAGCGCCTTTCCGCCGCTAGCCGCGCCCTTGGCGACGAACTGAGCAAGCGGCGTAGCAGTTGCCGCGCCCTCATCCTCACCGCCGAGAGACGGGGCTTCAACGGAGGCCCCAAGCCGACCGTGGAGCAGGTGCTAGCCGTCCTGCGCGATGTCGAGCGGGTCTACCGCAAGGACCCCAGGCTGGCGCGGGAGGCCCTGGCGTCGGTCATGGAGCCGGTCCTGCTGCACCCGACCGACAAAGGCCTGAAAGCGGAGATCCGGCTCACCCGAGGCGCTCAGCTCGTCGGGCTCATAACCCGAAGGTCCCCCGGTCCATCTCGCAGGCGTCGGGGAAAGTTCCGGAAATACAAAGGCCGCCCACGATCGGGGCGGCCTCGGTACTACTGTGGTTGGTTGCGGGGCCAGGATTTGAACCTGGGACCTTCGGGTTATGAGCCCGACGAGCTACCTGGCTGCTCCACCCCGCGTCAGTTCGGTGGGAGCGGGGTTCTACGATCCGAAGCCCCTGAGGTCAAGCGGTTTTTCCGACGCGGGCGCGCCGGTGTTCAACGCCTCCGCAGCAACGCTCCGGGCACGGCGAACAGGGCGGCGAGGACCACCATGGTGGCGCCGGTGGGGAGCTGCCAGAACCACGAGACGAGGTAGCCGCCGGCGGCGGCGACGACGCCGATGGCCGTCGCGAGCGCGAAGACCGTGCGCAGCCGGCTCGCCAGGAGCAGCGCGGCCGCCGCGGGGATGGTCAGGAATGCGAAGACGGGCAGCGCGCCGAGCGCCCGAGCGGTGACGGGGATGGCGAGGCCGAGCGTGAGGAACAAGAGCGCGTTCCAGCGGCCGGTCCGGTACCCGAGCGCGGCGGCGGTCTCGCCGTCGAAGGACACGAACACGAGCTCCTTCGCGAACACCGCGTGCACGATGGCGCAGGCGAGCGCCACCCCCGCCAGGATGAGCAGGTCCGTGAGCGGCACCGCCACCGCGTTGCCGAACACCATCGCGTTCAGATCGTGGGCCGCGTGGACGAGCCGGTTCGCGCCGAGCACCACCAGGGCGCCCGCCAGCACATAGGTCGTCCCCACGCCCGACTCGGCCGGCAGCCGCCGGCCGTGGAGCGCCATGCCGAGCAGGAGCGCGCCGGCGACCGAGAAGGCGAGCGCGAAGAGCAGCTGCACCCCCACGTGCTCCATCTCGACGCCGAGCGACTCCTCCAGGATGAGCGCGGCGATGAGCCCCAGGGTCGAGAGCTGGGTCAGCGCCGCCGAGACGAACACCGTCCGCCGCAGCACCACGTACACGCCGAGGAACCCGCACAGCGCGCCGGCGATCAGCGACGCGATCAAGGGCTCGCGCCAGATCTCGTGGGCGGCGAGGAAGTCCTGCCAGGCAGTGTGGATCACCGCGCCTCCGTCTCGGGGTAGACGAAGCGCCGTCCACCCTCCTCGCGCACCGCCACGCGCCGCCCATACAGCGCCCCGAGCGCGTCGGGGGTGAGCATCGCCTCGAGCGGCCCGACGCGGAAGAGCCCTTGGTCCTTGTCCACGAAGCAGAGCCTCCGGGCGTAGTTCGCCACCGCCTCCAGCCGGTGCGACACCATCACCACCGCCAGCCCGCCGCCGCGGTGCAGGTCGCGCAGCACGTCCATCGCGTCGAGCTCTGCTGCCGGATCCATGCCGTTCGTCGGCTCGTCGAGCGCGAGCAGCTCGGCCTCGGAAGCGAGGGCGCGCGCGATGAGGGTGCGCTGCCGTTGGCCGCCCGAGAGCGTCCGGAAGGGCAGATCGGCGAGCTCCTCGAT
This sequence comes from Anaeromyxobacteraceae bacterium, assembly GCA_035636195.1. Taxonomy (GTDB): domain Bacteria; phylum Myxococcota; class Myxococcia; order Myxococcales; family Anaeromyxobacteraceae; genus Anaeromyxobacter_A. The sequence continues at coordinate 2,734 of DASPZP010000273.1, read as the reverse complement.
CCCGACCCGCGCCAGCGCCGCACTCACGGCCGCCCGGTCGCGCTCGCCGGGACGGCGTCCAGTGCCGAGCAAGCGGTAGCGGCCCATCACCGCCACCTCGGCGGCGGTGAGCGGCCAGTAGGCGTCGACGTGGTCGCGCTGCGGCACGTAGCCGACGCGGAGCGGCCGAGGCTGGCGGCGCGCCCCCGCGAGCGGCGGCAGCACCCCCAAGAGCGTGCGCAGGATGGTCGTCTTCCCGCCGCCGTTCGGGCCGACGATGGCGAGGAAGTCGCCGGCGGTCACCTCGAGCGTGAGGCCGCGCAACAGCACCTCTCGCCCGTAGCCCACGGCGGCGTCATCGAGCGCGAGGATGGGCGCCGCGCCGGCCATCATCGCACCGCCCCGGCGACGAGCCGCACCAGCGTGTCGAGGTAGCTCTCGTACGTGTTCGTCCCGGGCAGCCCTCCCACGTCGCCGGGGACGAGCACCACCTTGGCGCCGGTGTGGCGCGAGACGGCCTCGGCCGAGCGCGGGTCGTAGTAGTTCTCGACCAGGATCGCCTTCGCGCCCTGGGCCTTCACGATCTGGACGATGTCGGCGAGGTGCGACGGCGGCGGCGGCACGCCCGGCTTCGGCTCCAGGTATCCGGCGGCGCGCAGTCCGGTCCAGTCCAGGAAGTAGCTCATGGTCTGGTGCTGGGCCACGATCGGCCGGCCGTGCAGCGGCGCGAACACCCCCTTCCAGCGCGCGAGGTCGGCGTCGAGACGCCGCTGGAAGTCCGCGCTGCGCTGCGCATAGATCGCAGCGTTCGCCGGGTCGAGCTGCGAGAGTCTCCTGGCGAGGCCGCCCACCACCGCCACGGCCGCGCGCGGATCGTCCATGAAGTGCGGGTTACCGGCCGGGTGCAGGTCGCCCATGCTGCGGTCCACCGGCCCGGTCGGCACGTCCAGCACGTGGATGACGCTGCCGGCGGTGAAGCGGCGCGGGCCGTTGGGCTGGATCTCGGCGTTTCGCGACTGGTTGACGAGCGGCGGGAGCCAGCCGATCTCGAGGTCGAGCCCCACGTCGACGAGCAGGTCGGCCCGGCGCAGCTTCACCGCCAGCGTGGGGTTGGCGTCCACGAAGTGAGGGTCCTGTGTGCCGTGCGAGAGGCTCTGCACCTGCACCTTGTCGCCGCCGGCTTCCTTCGCCAGCGCCGCCAGCCCCTCGGTGGTGGTGACGACGTCGAGCGCGGCGGCAGCGCGCGCCGGCAGCAGAGAGAGCAGCGCGGCCAGCGCGGTCGCTGCGATCCGCAGGCGCGCAGCGTTCCGCGACCGCCCCTCACCCCAGCCCTCTCCCCCGTCGGGGGAGAGGGAGTTGAACAGGCGGCCCGCGTGCGGGGCCGGTGCAGCGTAGATGGCGTTCATATGGTCGGTCTCCCTAGAACGGGTGCGCGCCGTGCGCGCCGATGACGAACTCGAGGTGGAGCGTCAATTCGAAGCCGTCGTGTCCGTCGGGGAGGTGGTCCCACGCCGCCTGCGCCCGTAGCCGCTGGAACTCGCTCGGAAGCCACTCCGCGAGCGCGCTGAGCCGCCGCTCCGTCCCGCTCCCCGGCTCGACGAGCGTCGTCCCCGCCACGGCCGCCGGCGCCAGCTCGCCGCGGAGCCCATAGGCGTAGAACGGCCCGTCGCGGAACACGGCCTGCAGGTAACCGCCCGTCGCCGTGCCCGCCTCCTCCGTCCCCGAAATGCGCCGGGTGAAGAGCTCGCCCTGGAACACCACGTACGAGCGGGTGCTGATGGGGCGCAGCTTGAGCATGAGGTCGACCCCGCCCACCTCGCGGCTCGCGCCGGCGAGCGGCTCCTGGATCCGCGCTCCCGAGATCCCGACGCCGAGCGTGACGCCGTCCCCCACGTCGAAGAACTGCTGCAGGCGCGCCGCGAGCGTGCGCCGGTCCTCCTCGATGAAGGAGGGCCGGGTGGTCTGCCCGGCCAGGTGCAGCTCGACGAACCAGGGCAAGGGCGCGAGCCACGCCACGTCCAGCCCGGGCCCCTTGAGTGAGTCTGCCGCGAGGAGGCGGTCCATCGCCAGCGGCGCGTCCACGAAGTCCCACACGTGCGGGTGCTGCTGGTTGAGGCGGCCGAAGGGCGAGAGGAACTTGCCGGCCCGGACCTGAAAGCCGGCCGGCAGGCCGAGGGTGGTGAGGTAGGCCTCCTCCACGTCGACGCCGTCCGGCGTGAAGGAGATGAAGATGTCGGCGCGCGCGTACGGGTCGATGACCGACTGCAGCCCGACCTCCAGCTCCTGGAAGTGCGGCGTCAGCTCGTGCGGCGCGCCGAAGAGCCCGCTCCGCGGCGAGAGGTTGCCCACGTCGAGGTTGTGGTAGGTGCCGGCGAAGTCGCCGATTGCGGAGATGTCCGGGAGCATCAGGATCCGCGCGTAAGGATTCCCGCCAGTGGCGGGCTGTGCGCCCGGCGCCGGGGCAGCGCCGGGAGCTGGCTGCCCGGCGGTCGGGGCCGGCGCGGCGGTGCGGCCAGGCGCGGCGCCGAGCTCCTTCGCGATCTCCTCTTCCAGCTTCTTCCGCTCGGCGTCCTGGCTCGACGGCGGGGGCGATCCCGGAGCCTCGGATGCCGGAGCCTCGGCAGCGAGGACCCCCTGTGCAACGGCGACCAGGGCCGCTGCGATGAACACGTGCATGTGCTGTCACCTCGGCGCGCATCCAGCGCACGCCATGCGGTCCACGACGACGGCAGGGAACGAACGCCTCGTCAGGCTG
>DASPZP010000272.1:0-27114 GCA_035636195.1 Anaeromyxobacteraceae bacterium | reverse complement strand
GGCGGCGCCTGCGTCTTCCTGGGCGGCGTGCAGCGAGCCGCACATGGAGAGGTCGCGCGGGCTGACGTTGGGGACGGCGTAGCCGCCGGCGAGCGCGGCGGCCGGGAGGAGCAGGAGGACGGCAGCGAGTGCGATCGAGCGCATGGGTGTCATCCTCTTACGGGCGGGTGGGAGCGGGGGTGAGGGCGCCGAGCAGGTACGCTGCGGCGTCCGTTTGACCGGCTCCGGTGGCGGCTAGGTCGATGCCGTTCAGCAGGAAGCCGTGCGCCGGGTTCGTTGCGGGGGGGGTGCAGGCACCGGGGGTCCCCGCGCCCGCCACCGTGTAGGCGGTGAACGGGTTCGTGTTCGTCCCGGAGGCGAGCCCGATCTCGCCAAAGAGCAGCAGGTTGAAGGGATTGGGGATGACCTGGTCGCAGATGGCGTACTGGCCGAACACGCTCTTGGCCGCCTGGTTCGGCTTGCTTTGCAGGAGGTCTGCCAGCGTCGGATGCGCGGCGTCGCCCAGCAGGTGACCGCCAAAGTTGAGCGGCTCGGCTCCGTCGAGCACGAGCTTCGCCACCTGGATGAACTGCAGGAACTTGGGGCCGTCGGCCGGGTTGCTGACGACGATGCGAACGATCGGTGGGGGGAGGCTGGCGAGCAACGCCGCCGTTTGCGGCCCGAACGTCGGCGACTGGGTGAAGACGTCGGTCAGCGTGCCACCCGGCACGTTCAGCACCGCCTTGCTGATGCGAGGGTTCGCGGCCGTGTTGAGCGTGCCGAGGATGCCGCCCAGCGACTGGCCGACCCAGTAAACCTTGGTCGGATCGATGGTGACCCCGATCGCGGCGAGCTGCGTCGCCAGCGGATTCGACGGCGCACTGGTGGGCGCCAGCGCGAGCACCAGCGCTGACGAGTCGAGGACGTCCTGGCGCAGAGCGTCGCGGGTGCGGAAGAGGTTCGCGGAGACGAAGAAGCGGCCGGAGATGGGTTGACCGACAGTCGCAGTAGGGCCCGTCGGCAGGCTACCCGCCGAGCAGACGCCCGAGACCGCGTCGCCCTGCGCGCCGGCCGGGAACAGGTTGCACTTCGGCGTACAGGCCGTACCGCCTCCGACGCACAGGCATTCCGAGTCCGCAACGCAGAGCGAGCGGTCTCCGTGCAGCGGCGCGTCGATCGCGACGGACACGAAGCCAGCTGCGGCGAGCGTGCTGGCGATGGCCGCCACGTTGCTCTTGCCGCCCCCGAGACCGTGCTGGAAAACGACCAGCGGGGCCCCCGCCTTCGGTGGCGGGGCGAGCACCAGCGCAGTCAGGGATGAAGGCGCCCACTTGGTGTTGTCGGGGTTCAGGGCGCCCGTGGCGAGGTCGATCGGATTGAGCGTGGGAATGGTGACCGAGAACACCTTCGCGACGACGGGAAGCGAGCCGCCCACGGAGGCGACGAAGGCCGTGGTGATATCGGTCGAGGCCGCCGGCACGAACGCCGCCGGAGTCTGGTACGGCGCCGCCGCGAGCTGCAGCGACGTCTGGGTGATGGTCTGCGTCCGGAAGGTGTAGCCGAGGACGATGTGGTCCTTCGTCAGCGCCGGCTTCTCGGCGGCGAGCGCCTTCGCCGCCGCCCCCACCCCCTGGCGGATCTTCTCGAGGCCGCCGGCGGTGGCGTCGGGCTGGCCGGTGAGCTGCGACTTGCCGTTCGCGTCCACGAGCGCGTTGTCGAAGAGCAGGATGCGCGAGAGCGTCGAGCGCTGCAGCGGCTTCCCAGTGGTATCCAGCACGCCGTCGCTGACGAGCACCGCGTACTCGACGCCCTCCTTGAGCGGCGGGAGCGCCAGGAAGGGACCGGTCGGCCCGAGCGGCACCGGCACCGCCGGCTGCAGGCCGATCGCCGTCGAGGCGCACAGAGCCGCGGAATCACCCGCGGTGCAGGGCGTCGGAACGCCGCCGACCAGCTTCTGCGTGATCACGAACGGCTCGGCCACGAACGCAGCTCCCGTGCCGCCCGTGCCGAGCGTCTCCTGCAGCTCCTTGAGGCGCACCGGCGCAGCGGGGTTCGACAGGTCGTAAAGGAAGACCGTGTCCTTGGTCACCGTCGCCGCCACCACGGGCGCCGTGGTCTGCGACAGCTCCATGGCGGTCGTGCTGAAGCCGTCGAGGGTCGCGATCCCGGCCGCCAGCCCGCCGAACGCCGGGTTGTTCACGACCTTGTTCGTGGCCGGATCGAGCAGCAGGTCGGACGGCAGCGGCACGATACCCGCGCTGGCGTCCGTCACGACGAAGGTGGAGGGGGCGCCTGCGATGGGCGCCGGTGCGATCTGGAAGGTCTGGATGGAGAGCAGACCCTTGGTTGCGCCGGGGCCGAACAACTGCTCGGCCGCGCTGCCGGTGCCGATGAGCCCGGCCTTGATATAGCTCTGCCGGATGGCCTCGAGCTGGGCGCCGGTGGCGGCGCGGCCCTGCCGGCCGTCGCCGGGCAGGAGGTACTGGTTCTGCGGCAGGGAGAGGTCCACGCCCTGGGTGAGGAGGAACATGGTGGGCATGGCGGTGAGCTCGCCGCCGCCTTGCAGCTTGACGCCGTTCGGGCCGCCGTTCACGAGCACCACGTACTGCGAGCCCGCGTTCCAGCGCTGGCTCTTGATGTCGTCGCCGGGGCTCAGCGTCACCGTGTGCGGCAGGTTCTCGATGGTGATGGTGCCGCGATCCGACTGCACGACGTAGGTCACCTTGATCGTGGAAGGATCGACCGGGGCGGCGGCCACCGCCCCGGCCTTCTTCTCGAAGAGCGCCACCGTCGGCGGCTTCCCGCCGGCGCCGTTGACCACGACGGTGCTCGTGTCGACCGGCTCCGTCGGCGGCGCCTTTTGCGTGGTCGCGCCGTAGCTGAACCGCTGCACGTCGACCGTGATCGGGACCTCCTGGTCGTTCGGGAAGCCGCCCTGGGCCACGAAGGAGCGCAGGAGCTCGCCGTTCGCGCCCGCCTGGGTCGCCGCTGTCTGCAGCGCGAGGTCGTTCGGCAGCGGGATCTGCGAGGTGGCGGGGTCGAAGACGACGTAGTCCGTCGACGCTGGATTCTGGTGCTTCTCGATGGAGGGCGCGCAGGCCCCGATGGCGACCGAGGCGAGCGCCGCGGTCAGGAGGCGACGACGATGCATGGGGGGTCTCCTCGGCGTTGGAGCGCTGAAGGATCTCGGCGCGAATAGACCTGAGAGCGGACCGATTATCTGCTCGTTGATATCCGAATCGAGTCCCCAGATGTGTCGGATTCATGCGGGTCGATTTACAGAGCGTCGATAACACGACGCGTCAAACCGGGCCCACGTCAACCCTTGCGGCACCATCACTCTCGGGGCTACCGTCCCGCGCCATGAGCCCGTTCCTCACCGCCCTCATCCTGCTCGTCGGGGGCGCCTTCTTCGCCTGGACCATGATCAGGCGGTTGGTGCCGCTCCTCGCGCTCCGGCGCGTCGACCGGCTCGATCGCCCCGGCGAGCGGATCGAGGGCTTGCTTCGCTTCGGGCTCGGGCAACGGCGCATGGTCGACCCGGAGGAGCTTCGCCCCGGCTTGATGCACGTCGTCATCTTCGCGGCCTTCCTCGTCCTCGCGCTCCGCACCGTCACCCTCTTCGGCATGGGCTTCGCCGAGGGCTTCCACCTGCCGCTCCTCGCCCCCGCGTCGCCCTTCGGCCGCGGCTACGCCTTCTTGAAGGATGTCATGGTGCTCGGCGCGCTCGCCGCGTCGCTGGGCTTCCTCTGGCGGCGGCTCGTCACGAAGCCCGACCGCGTCACCCTCTCCTGGGAGGGCACGCTCATCCTCTGCTTCATCGCCGGGCTCATGGTCACCGACATGATGTTCGACGGGGCCGGGATGATCGCGACGTCCGAGCCCCTCTCGTGGTCGGCTCCGGGCGGATCCCTCGCGGCGGCCCTCTACGGCGCGGCCGGCCTCTCGCCAGGGGCGATCCAGGCGCTCGGGCTGGCGGGTTTCTGGCTACACCTCCTCATCATCGTCACCTTCGGGAACTTCCTGCCTTACGGGAAGCACTTCCACATCATCACCGCCCTCCCGAACGTGTACCTGCGCGCGCTCCCGCCGGGCGCGGCGGCGCTCTCCAAGCTAGACCTCGAGAGCGAGGGCGCCTCCTTCGGGGCACAGTCGGTGAAGGACCTCTCCTGGAAGGAGGGGCTCGACACGTACTCCTGCACGGAGTGCGGCCGCTGCCAGACGCACTGCCCCACCTACGTGACCGGCAAGCCGCTCAGCCACAAGGAGGTGAACCGGGCGCTGAAGCACCACCTCATCGCCAGGGCGCCCGAGCTGGCGGCGCTGGCACGCGCGACCGACCCGGCCGCCCGCGAGGCCGCCGCCGCCGCGCTGCCGCCCATCACCGAGGTGGTCCCGCCGGAGACGTTCTGGGCCTGCACCACCTGCGGCTGGTGCGAGACGGCCTGCCCGGTCTTCATCGAGAACATCCCGCGCCTCATCGACATGCGACGCCAGAAGGTGCTCGTCGACGCCGACTTCCCGGAGGAGGCGGCCCGCGTCTTCAGGAACATCGAGACCCAGGGGAACCCCTGGGGCATCGGCTCGAACCGCCGCACCGAGTGGTGCGCGGACCTCGACCTCCCGCGCGCCTCCGACGGGGGCGATCACGAGTACCTCTTCTTCGTCGGCTGCGCCGGCGCGTTCGACGACCGGCAGAAGAAGGTCTCGCGCGCGATCGTCCAGATCCTGCGCCAGGCGAAGGTGTCGTTCGCGATCCTGGGCGAGGAGGAGACCTGCAACGGCGAGGCAGCCCGCCGGCTCGGGAACGAGTACCTGTACCAGCAGCAAGCGGCCGCCAACGTCGAGAAGCTGAACGGCTACGGCGTGAAGAAGGTGCTCGTGCAGTGCCCGCACTGCCTGAACACCATCAAGAACGAGCTCCCCGAGTTCGGGGGCCGGTACGAGGTGGTGCACCACACCGAGCTCATCGCGCGGCTGGTGGCGGAGGGCCGCCTCACCCCGAGCCGGGCGGGGGCGGTCGGCGGCCGGCCCGTCACCTTCCACGACCCGTGCTACCTGGCCCGGCACAACGGCATCCACGACGCTCCGCGCCAGGCGCTCGAGAGCGCCGGCGTCACGCCCCTGGAGATGCCGCGCAACCGGCGCCAGGGCTTCTGCTGCGGGGCCGGCGGCGGGCGCATGTGGCTCGAGGAGAAGGTCGGGACGCGCGTGAACCAGAACCGCATCGACGAGGCCGCCGCCACGCTGGGCGACTCGGGCGGGGTGGTGGCGGTGGGGTGCCCGTTCTGCATGACCATGCTGCGCGACGGCGTGAACGAGACCGGGCGCGAGGAGCGCCTTCAAGTCCTGGACGTGGCCGAGATCGTGGCGGCGGGGCTGGCGCAACACACGCCGGCGGGACGCAACCTGTAGGGCGGGGGCTTGTCCCCCGCCGCGGGCTGCCGCGCCGGCGGGGGATGAACCCCCGCCCTACTTCAATCGCTCTGCGAGGTTCCCGCTCGTCTGGCGCAGTCGCTGCGAGAGGAAGCGGGCGAGCTTCCAGAGCAGCTTCACACCCAGGCGAGGCTTGTCCGCCACCAGCCGATCCAGCTCCGTCCGGTGCAGGACGAGCAGCACGAGATCCTCCGCCGCGGCCACCGTGGCCGAGCGCGGCTGGCCGTCGAGGAGCGCCATCTCGCCGATGGTCTGGCCCGGCCCGAGCTTCGCGAGGAGCTTCGGCTGCTCGCCGGCGTCCTGCTTCAGGATGGAGACCGAGCCCCGGGCGATGATGAAGAGCGACGGCTGGGCGTCGCCCTCCTTGCACACCACCTCACCCTTGCGACGGTGCTCCACGCGCAGGTGCGCCGCCAGCGCCTCGATCTCCGCCCAGGCGAAGTCGTTCGCCCAGCGGGTGGCCTCGAGGAGCTCGGCCCGGGCCTTGACGTCTTCCGGCACCCCGCGATGCAATCATGGATCGAGCGCGTTGTGTAGGGCGCCCGCGCTCGTCGCGCCCCAGGCGACCCCGAGCGCCTCCGCGCAGGCCGTGAGCCGCGCCCGGACCTCCTCCTCCAGCGCGTCGAGGTCGTTCCCCGAGCGCGGGTCCGCGCCGACGCAGGTGAGGAGGGCGTCATACGGCGAGCCTCCCGTTCGCCCCAGCGCCTCGTAGTCGATGCTGCGGAGGACGGGCTCGCCGGTGGGGCCGGCACGGAAGGCGCCGAAGAGCCCATCCGAGCCGGGCGCGAGCTCTTCCTTGAGGGCGAGCAGCCGCCGCAGCGCAGCGAGGAACGGCGGGTGCCCGAGGTGCCGCCGCTCCACCTGGGCCCCCGCGAGCGCCGCCACGCCGCCGAGCGCCGCGCGCAGGAACGGGACGTCGGTCACCACGAGCCCGTAGAGGTACGGATCGCCGGCGCAGGCCTCGACGCACAGCTCCGCCTCCTCCTCGGAGAGCCAGCCGTGCGACGGGCAGAAGAAGGCGTCACAGGTCCGCACGTCATAGGCGCCGCAGTCGCGCAGGTCGACCCCGCCGGTGGCGAGCGGATGGGCCAGGCAGCCGACCCGGGTCTCGGCCGCGTCGAGCCAGCCGAGGAGCGGGCACACCCGCACCGAGGGGAAGACCGGCGCGCCCTCCTCCGCCCGCAGGCGCGCCGCGGCCGCCCGGAACGCCGCCGCGGTGCGCGGCACGCCGGCCAGCGCCACGGTGCGCCGCGTGAGGAGCGCCTGCACCTCCGGGCGCGAGGGATCGTCGAGGTTGTAGAGCCCGCAGCAGGCGCCGCAGCTCGCCCCACCACGCTGGCATAGAGGATTCATTGGGACCGAGGGTGTAGGGCGGGGGCTTGTCCCCCGCCGCCGGACGTGGGGCGCGTCAGCGCCGCTCCCCGAGCCCGAGCGCCCCGCTGCAGCTGCGGCAGAGGCCGGGGCCCTTGCGGTCGGCGTCGGACGGCTTGTGGGACAGGAACATGGCGCAGTGCGCGTCCTGGCAGTGCGACAGGCCGAGCAGGTGTCCGAGCTCGTGCACCGCCTCGGCCTTGGCGCGGCGCAGGAGCCGCTCCGCATCGGAGGGCTTGCCGTCCGGCCCGTGCGCGAGCCGCGCCAGGGAGATGACGGCGGCGCGGGCATCGCGATCCGCTTCGCCGAAGACGAACGGCGCGTCGGGGACGAAGAGGTCCACCTCGGTGACGCCGAGCACCGGTCCGGCGGACGCCGCGCCGAGCTGGGCGAGCCGGCGCAGGATGGCGGTCGAGTGGAACTGCTGGCGGTCCTTGTTGAAGGCGTAGGCAGGGGCCTGCTGCGCCGGGGCGACCAGGACGGGCGGCCCGAAGAGGAGCCGGAGCGCGTTCCCCAGCTCGGCAAGGAGCGCGCGTGGCACCTCGCCCAGCGCGACGAGGGTGAAGCGCCCCGGCATGGGGAGCGGCTCGAGCTCGGCGCGCTGGTTCACCGAACGGGCGGGCGGTTTGGTTGAGGCGGAAGGATTCGAACCTTCATGAGCGGATCCAAAGTCCGCGGTCCTGCCATTAGACGACGCCTCACCAGCACCGCCGGAGGGCGTCGCCTCGCCTCCCCCCGGCGTGTCATCGTGCTCGTGTACCAAGCTCCACTCCCGCGCGCCGCCGAGGTCGGCCGTCGAACCCAGGCTTAACGAGCGAGCGGTTAGATGTCCAAGTTCTGAGCGTCGAGCGCGTTCTTCTCGATGAACTCGCGGCGCTGATCCACGGCGTCCCCCATGAGCACGCTGAAGATCTCGTCCGCCGCCACGGTGTCGTCGACGCGCACCTGGAGCAGCGTGCGCTTCGTCGGGTCCATGGTGGTCTCCCAGAGCTGCTCCGGGTTCATCTCGCCGAGGCCCTTGTATCGCTGGATGGTCTGCCCGGCCATGGCCGCGCGCTTGAGGGTCGCGACCGCCTCGAAGACGTCGCCGACCTCCTCCTCGCCGCCCTCGGTCTCGAGCTTGTACGGCCCGGCGCCGAGCTCGGCCAGGTTGGCGTGCAGCTCGGACAGCTCGGTCCACTCCGCGCCGGAGAGGAAGTCGAAGTCGAGCCGCGTGCGCCGGGGCGCGCCCGCCACGTGCGTGTCGAAGACGAGCGCGTCGCAGTCGTGCTCGACGTCCCGCTCGATGCGCGCCTCCTTCACGTCGATCTCGGGGTAGAGCTTCTGCGCCCGCCGGAAAATCTTCTCCGGCTGCGCCTTCAGCCCGGCGTGATCCTTGAGGAGCCGGAGGTCGAGGTCGCCGACCTGGATGGCCGCGTCGATGATGCGCTTGTCGCGGCGCCGGTCGGCGCGGTCGAGGAGCGCGTGGTAGGCGAGTGCGTCCTGGGCCAGCTTCTTGAGCTCGGCCCCGGTGACGACCAGGTCCCCCGAGACGAGCCTGGCCTTGTCGGTGCCGTGGGCGAGGAGCCACTCGTCCATGGCCGCCTCGTCCTTCAGGTACTGCTCCTTCTTGCCCTTCTGGATCCGGTAGAGCGGCGGCTGTGCGATGTAGAGGTAGCCCTTCTCCACCACCGACGCCATCTGCCGGAAGAAGAAGGTGAGGAGCAGCGTCCGGATGTGCGACCCGTCCACGTCGGCGTCGGTCATGATGACGATCTTGTGGTAGCGGGCCTTGCCGACGTCGAACTCCTCCGGCCCGATGCCGGTGCCGAGCGCGGTGATCATCGTCGCGATCTCGTTCGAGCCGAGCATCTTGTCGAAGCGCGCCTTCTCCACGTTCAGGATCTTGCCCCGCAAGGGCAGGATGGCCTGCGTGCGCCGGTCGCGGCCCTGCTTGGCGGAGCCGCCGGCAGAGTCGCCCTCGACGATGAAGATCTCCGACTCGGCGGGATCGCGCGACTGGCAGTCGGCGAGCTTCCCCGGCAAGGAGGCGCCGTCGAGCGCGCCCTTGCGGCGCACCGTCTCCCGCGCCTTGCGCGCCGCGATGCGGGCCCGCGCCGCCTCGGCCACCTTGCCGCAGACGCGCTTCGCGAGCGGCGGGTTCTCCTCCAGCCATGCGGCGAGGCGATCGTTCAGCATCGTCTCGACGATCGTCTTCGCCTCGCTGTTCGAGAGCTTGGTCTTCGTCTGGCCCTCGAAGCTCGCGCCGGGCAGCCGCAGCGCGATCACGGCCGCCAGGCCCTCGCGCATGTCGTCGCCCGTCGGGAGCTCCTCCTTCAGGTCCTTGAAGAGGTTGTTCTTCGCGCCGTAGGCGTTGACGGTGCGGGTGAGCGCCGTCTTGAAGCCGATGAGGTGGGTGCCGCCCTCGTGGTTGTGGATGTTGTTCGCGAAGGCGTAGACCTTCTCGTCGTAGCCGTCGTTCCACTGGAGGGCGATCTCGACCGTGGCGGTGCCCCGCTCCGTCTCGACCTCCTGCCGGAGGTGGATGGGCGGATCGAAGAGCACCTCGCGGCTCTTGTTGAGGTAGCGCGCGAACTCGCGGATGCCGTCCTTGAACAGGAACTCGTGCTTCTTGTCGCTGCGCTCGTCCTCGACCGTGATCATGAGCCCGGCGTTCAGGAAGGCGAGCTCGCGCAGCCGGCCGGAGAGCGTCTCGAAGCTGAACTCCTTCGCCTCGAAGATGCCGAAGTCGGGGCGGAAGGTGATCTTCGTCCCGCGCCGCTGCGTCTCGCCGACGGCGGAGACCTTGCCGGTGGGGTTGCCCTTCTCGTAGCGCTGCGCCCACACCTTGCCGTCGCGGTAGACCTCGACCTTGAGCCACTCGGAGAGCGCGTTCACGCAGGTGACGCCCACGCCGTGCAGGCCGCCCGAGACCTTGTACGCGCTCGACTCGAACTTCCCGCCCGCGTGGAGCTTCGTCATCACCACGTCGAGCGTGTCCATCCCAGCCACCGTCGGATGGGGGCCGATCGGGATGCCGGAGCCGTTGTCGACGACGGTGACGGAGTTGTTCGAGTGGATGACGACGTCGATGACGTTCGCCCGCCCCGCCATCGCCTCGTCGACCGAGTTGTCGACGACCTCGTACACGAGGTGGTGTAGGCCCCGCTCGCCCACGTCCCCGATGTACATGTGCGGGCGCTTGCGGACGGCCTCGAGACCCTCCAGCACCTTGATGTCGTCGGTGCCGTACTCTTCCGCCCCGGCGCCGTTCGGAGGCGGGCTCAAGGTCTTCTCAGCGGTCTCCAGGCGAACCTCGTCTTTACTCAGGTTTTGTGGGGGTTTGGCGCTCGTGATTTATAGCAGAGCGACCCCTCCACGGCAAGGTGGAACGGGCCCCCGCGGCGCGCGCTAAGCTCCCGTCGAAACTGGACTAATCAGCCCTCGAGAACTCGCCGCGCCGGACCGTGTAGACAGCGGTCTCGGGCCCCGCCGCCGGCTCGAGCAGCCGCGGGTCGGTGGTGGTCAGGAACGCCTGACCGGGCAGGCGGCCCAGGTAGTCGAGGAGGTAGCGGTTCTTCTGCGGATCGAGCTCCGAGGAGACGTCGTCGAGGAGCAGGAGCGGCGGCCTCCCCAGCGCCGCGCGGAGGTTCTCGATCTCGGCCACCTTGAGGGCGAGCACGAGCGCCCGCTGCTGCCCCTGGCTCGCGTAGGGGCGCGCGCCGTGTGCGTCGAGCGCGAGGAGGAGGTCGTCCATGTGCGGTCCGACCGAGGTGAAGCCGCGCTCGCGGTCGCGGTGGGCGCGCGCCTCGAGGGCACCGGCGAGCCTCGTCGCGAGCTCCTCCTCGGTCCCGTCGGCCAGGAGCCCACCGGCCGCGCGGTAGCCGAGGCGCGCCGCTGGCGCGCCGGGTCCGGAGATCTCGGCGTAGGCCCGCGCGACGAGCGGCTCGAGCTCGCCGAGGAGGTCGCGGCGGCGGCGCACGAGCCGCGCCCCGGCGCGGACGAGCGGGCCGCGGAAGCTCGCCTCCACCTCCGGCCCGGCCGTGCGCAGGGCGGCGTTGCGGGAGCGCAGCGCCCGCACGTACTCGCGCGCCTCGCCCAGCACCGCCGGCCAGCGGTTGAACGCGGCCCGGTCGAGGAAGCGCCGCCGCCCCTCCGGACCGCCCTTCACGAGGAGGAGATCGTCCGGGGAGAAGCACACCGCGGCCAGCCCCTCGAAGTAGGCGTCCAGGCTCTCCTGCGGCTTTCCGTCGAGGAAGGCGGTGCGGCCGCCGGGGGCGACCTCCACCGCGACGCGGCGCGCGCCGCCCGCGCCCTCCACCTCGGCCCCGACCACCGCGCGTCCGGCCCCGAAGCGGATGAGCTCCTGGAGGCGTGCCGCGCGGAGCGGCTTCAGGGTGCAGGCGAGGTAGACGGCCTCGAGGAGGTTCGTCTTGCCCTGCCCGTTCTCACCCACGAGCAGCGTGGCGCGCGGTGAGGGGGCGAGGTGGGCCGCCTCGATGTTGCGGAAGTCCTGGACGTCGACGGAGAGGAGCCGCAGGGGCGGACCTCAGATTCTCATGGGCATCACGACGGCCGTGAACTGGGTCGTGCTCTCCTTGGCCGGCCTCACCACGCCCGGGGAGAGATCGTCGGCGAGCTCGACGAGCACGTCCTGGGCAGCCACCTCGTCGAGCGCCGCCATCGCGCCGAGCACGTCCATCAGGTAGCGGGCGTTGAAGCCGATCTTGAGCGGCTCGCCCTGGTACTCGACCGGGACGTCTTCCCGCGCGTCGCCCAGGTCGGGGTTCTGCGAGATGACGCGCACCAGCCCCTTCTCCAGCTCGAGCTTCACCGCGTGCGCCTTGTCGCTGGAGAGGATCGAGATGCGCCGCAGGGTCTCGAGGAAGCGCGCCCGGCCGATGGTGAAGCTCTTCTCGCCTGCCTTGGGGATGACCTGCCGGTAGTCGGGGAAGGCGCCGTCGATGAGCCGCATGACGAGCTTCACGTTCGGCCGCTGCAGGATGGCCGAGCTCTCCACGAAGCCGAGCTTCGTCTCGCCCTCGGCCGCGTCGAGGAGCAGCTTCTTCATCTCGCCGAGGCCCTTGCGCGGCAGGATGACGCCCTTCTTGATGTGGAACTCGCCCGGCATGGGGCGCTCGGCCAGCGAGAGCCGGTGGCCGTCGGTGGCGACCGTCCGGAGCGCGCCGGGCGACGGCTCGAAGAACACGCCGTTCAGGTTGTAGCGCGTCTCGTCGGCCGAGACGGCGAAGGAGGTGAGGTCGATCATCTCGAGCAGCTTCTTCGGCTCGACCGTGACCAGGTGGACCTTGTCGAAGCGCGGCAGCGCCGGGAAGTCGTCGGCCGGCAGGCCCACGATGCGGAACTCGGCCGCGCCGCTCTTCAGCTCGAGGTAGTTGTTCGAGGCGCGCTTGAGGAGGACGTCCTTCTCCGGCATCGCCTTCACGATCTCGAAGAGCTGCTTGGCGGGCACGCAGACCTTGCCCTCCTTCAGCACCTCGCAGGCGTGCTCGGAGGAGACCGAGATGTCGAGGTCGGTCGCGGAGACGTGCAGCAGGTCGCCCTTCCCAGCCTCGAGCAGGACATGGGAGAGGATCGGCATGGTGCTCTTCTTCTCGACGATCCCCTGCGAGCGGGCGAGGGCGCGGGAGAGCTCCTGGACGGCGATCTTCAATTCCATGAGAAGAGATCCTCTTGTCTTCTCTTCTTCGTCGTAGACGTAGGCGACGCGAAGATGTGGAGAACCGTGCCGAGGCCGCGAGACGACGAAGGAAAGCGATCGGGACGGCCTGTGGGATCCCGGTCTGAAGAGGTTGTGTAGCGCGCGGCCGACCGGCCCGTCAACAAGCCGCCGACAGCGATCCCGCACGCTCGCCCGAGCCTTCTCCACGATCGCGTGCACATGGACGTAGCGTGAAAAGAGGCGGGCGGGAGGCGAGGCGACCGCGGCATCAGGGCGAGAGCCGTGCCGCGAGGGCGGCGACGTCGCCCTTCACCTTCGAGTCCGACTCGAGCAGCTCCCGGATGCGCTTCTCGGCCGCCATGACGGTGGTGTGGTCCTTCTTGTTGAACTTGTCGGCGATCTGCTGGAGCGTCTCGCCGGCCAGGTTCCGGCAGAGGTACATCGCGACCTGGCGCGGCAGCGCGATCTTCTGCTCGCGGTTGGGGCTCGTCAGCTTCGCCACGGTGAGGCCGTAGAACTTCGCGACCTCCTCCTGGATGCGCTCGATGGAAGGCTTGTAGCCGGGCAGCGGGATGACGTCGCCGAGCACGTCGCGCGCCAGGCTCTCGCTGATGGGCTCGCTCTTCAGCGAGGCGAACGCGGCCACCCGCATGAGCGCGCCCTCGAGCTCGCGCACGTTCGACTTGATGTGGGTGGCGAGCAGGGAGGCCACCGCCTGCGACAGCTCGATCTTCTCCACCTGCGCCTTCTTCTGCAGGATGGCGGCCCGCGTCTCGAACTCGGGCACGTCGATCTGGACCCGCATCCCCCACTCGAAGCGCGAGCAGAGCCGCTCCTCGAGCCCCTTCAGCTCCTTCGGGCTCCGATCGCTCGAGAGCACGATCTGCACCTCGTGGTCGTGGAGCGCGTTGAAGGTGTGGAAGAACTCCTCGGCCGTCTTGTCCCGGCCGGCCAGGAACTGCACGTCGTCGACGAGGAGCGCGCCGCACTCGCGGTACTTGCGCCGGAACTCGGTCATCGCGCCGGCGCCGCGCGAGAGCCCCTCGACGAACTCGTTCGTGTAGCGCTCGGAGGAGACGATGGCGACGCGCGAGCCGGGCGTCGAGCGCAGGATCTCGTTGGCGATGGCGTGGAGGAGGTGGGTCTTGCCGAGCCCCGAGTCGCCGTGGAGGAACAAGGGGTTGTAGTTCTTGCCGGGCTTGCGGGCGACGCCCTGGGCGGCGGCGAAGGCGAAGTGGTTCGACGCGCCGACGACGTACGTCTCGAAGGTGTAGCGCGGGTTGGGGCGCGCGTCGCGCGGGCCCTCGCCGGCGCCGCCGGTGACGGGAGGCCGGGTCGGCGTGGGGGTGAGGGCCGGCGCGTGGCCCTCGGCCCGCGACCGCGCCGGCTGCGCGTCGACGACGAAGGTGATGACCACCCGCCGCCCGAGGACGTCGGGCACGAACTCCTCGAAGAACGAGCGGTAGTTGTCGTCGACGAAGTCGCGGTGGAACTTGTCCGGCGCCGAGACCTCGAGGCGATCACCCTCCAGGCGGCTCGGCCGGAGCGGCGCGAACCAGCGCTCGAAGAGGTCGGGGCGGAGGCGGGAGCGCAGGTGCGTCTCGATCCGCGACCAGTGCTCCTCGGCCGGCATGGGTGTTCCCTTTGGACTCGCGCTGACGGACATGCGAGTTCCCCCCAAACGTACGAAAGACGACGAGTCCCCGGGCCGCCGGACGAAGTCCGGCAGCGACGAGAGTTGTCGGTTAAAAAGGACGGGCCCTCGAACGGCCCCCGATCCGAAAGCTGACCTGCGCTGCGGGCGCGGAACTTAGCGCCGCCCGGCGGAGAGGATCAAGAGGTGTCGTCGAGCCCACGAGAATGACCCAGCTTTCGCTCACTGCAGGATGGGTTCGAGGCGCGCTGCGGGCGATCGCGCCCGCGATCGCCGGCCGATCCTTGACAGGGCGCGGCCGATCGGGGAGGTTGCCGCGCCATGAAGAGGACCTACCAGCCCAAGAAGGCCAAGAGAAACCGCACGCACGGCTTCCTCAAGCGCTCGCGGACTCCGGGCGGCAAGAACGTGCTGAAACGACGCCGCGCCAAGGGTCGCACGCGGCTCACGCCGAGCGCTCCCAAGAAGTAAGCGGTCTCCCCGGCGTGCGGCTCGGCAAGGCGGCGCGCCTCACCCTGCGCAGCGAGTTCCTCGCGGTGCAGACTCGCGGCCAGAAGCTCCACTCCGGCGCGTACGTCGTCCTCGCCCTCCCCAACCAGCTCGGCTTCGCGCGGCTCGGCGTCACGGTGTCGAGCCGCGTGGGAAATGCCGTGGTGCGGAACCAGGTGAAGCGCTGGGTGCGGGAGGCGTTCCGGGCCGCCGCGGCCGGGCTGCCGCCGCTCGACCTGGTGTTCATCGCCCGCAGCCACGCGCCCGGGGCGGGGCTCGCTGCGGCGACCCGCGCCGTGCTCGCTGCGGCCGAGGCGGTGCGGCCGTGATCCGCGCCATGCTGCTCGGCCTGCTCGCCGCCTATCGGCGCCTCGTCTCGCCGCTCTTGCCGCCGGCCTGTCGCTTTTACCCGACGTGCTCCAGCTACGCGGCCGAGGCCGTGCGCCGCCATGGAGCGCTGAAGGGCAGTTTTCTAACAGTGAAACGGCTGGCGCGCTGCCATCCCTTCTGCGAGGGCGGCGTCGATCCCGTGCCGTAGAACCTCAGGAGTCCCCGTGAGCACCGACACCCGACGCGTCCTCCTCGCCACCGCCCTGTCGGCGGCCATCCTGTTCGCCTTCATGGGGCTCCAGTCCAGGAACGCCCCGCGCCCCGCGGCCGGACCGGCCGACGCGGGCACGGCACCGGCCGCGAGCGGCGCGGCGACTCCGGCGGCGGCCCCGCCGGCACCGTCCGCGGCGGCCGCCCCGGTGGCCGCCGTGCCGGCTGCGCCCGAGGAGACGGTGGTCCTCGACACGCCCGAGCTCAAGGCCACCTTCAGCTCGCATGGCGGCGCGGTGCGGAGCCTGGAGCTGAAGGGGGAGAAGTTCCGCCGCCAGGGAAAGGGCGGCGACGAGGGCCCGGTCGATCTGGTGCATGTCACCCAGGGTCAACCGTGGCCGGGCGCGCTGGTGGCCTCGGCGGAGCTGGGCGGCACGGGCGGGCTCGCGGATGACCCGGGGGCGAAGGCCAGCATGCGGATCACGGCGCGTGACG
The DNA here is from genome assembly GCA_035636195.1 of Anaeromyxobacteraceae bacterium. Lineage (GTDB taxonomy): Bacteria > Myxococcota > Myxococcia > Myxococcales > Anaeromyxobacteraceae > Anaeromyxobacter_A. The sequence goes on along the minus strand of DASPZP010000272.1, from coordinate 11,488 downwards.
CGCGCAGCGTCACCTTCGAGGGCATGGTCGGCCAGGCCCAGGTGCGCAAGCGGTGGTTCGTCGGCGAGCGGCCCTACGAGCTCGGCCTCGAGCTGCACGCGACGAGCGACCGCAAGGGCGAGCTGACCCTTCTTTACCCTGCGTACGTTGCCCCGCAGGCCGCCAGCTCGCCGAAGTGCGGGCTGCTGTCCGGCGGCGAGATCATCGAGACCGTCACCCCGCTCTGCCGCGCGGGCAGCAAGACCTCCCGCTACGACGGCAAGGAGGCGAAGGAGACGATGGCGGGCGCGCCGGCCTGGGCTGGCCTCGATCAGCACTACTTCGTCTCGGCGGTCATTCCGACGCCGACGGTGGGCGAGTGCGTGTTCTTCCGCGGCCCGGTGGCCGGGGCGTCGGGCTCGGGGCTCAGGCTCCCGCTCGACCGGGAGCTCACGGTGGCGCTCAAGCTCTTCGCGGGGCCGAAGCAGCTCGACCTCCTCCGCGGGTACGGCCGCGACCTCGAGACGGCGGTCGACTACGGCGCCATCACGAACCTGTTCGCCTTCTTCGCCCGCATCCTGCTCGCGGTCATGCGCGCGCTGGAGGGCGTCGTCCGCAACTGGGGCCTCGCCATCATCCTGCTCACCGTGCTCGTGAAGGCGCTCCTCTACCCGCTCACCGCCAAGTCGATGCAGTCGATGAACGAGATGCGGAAGCTGCAGCCCGAGATCGAGAAGCTCAAGGCGAAGCACGGCGACGACAAGGAGAAGCTCAACCTGGCGGTGATGCAGCTCTACCAGCAGCACAAGGTGAACCCGCTCGGCGGCTGCCTGCCCATGCTCATCCAGATGCCGATCTGGTTCGCGCTGTACGCCACCCTGCAGACCTCGGTCGAGCTCTACCGGGAGCCGTTCCTGTGGCTGAAGGACCTGACCCAGTTCGACCCGTACTACATCCTCCCCATCGCCATGGGGTCCTCGAGCTTCCTGATGCAGAAGATCTCGCCCCAGCCGGCCGACAACACCCAGGCGAAGATGCTGCTCTACTTCATGCCCATCTTCTTCACCTTCATCATGCTGCGGCTGCCGGCAGGCCTCACCCTGTACATCCTCGTCAACAACGTGCTCTCCATCGCCCAGCAGCAGTGGCTCATGCGGCGTCAGCCGGTGGCCGCACCCGCCAAGGCGTGACCTCACCGAAGGAGATGACCATGCCCGAAGATCGCGACAGGCCGATGACGCCGCCTCCCGCCGAGGCGCCCGAGAAGGTGAAGGCGGCGCGGGAGTTCTGCGAGGGGCTGCTCTCCCGGCTGGGAGCGCAGGTGGACGTGGCGGTGGCGGAGTCGCCGGAGGCGATCGGGATCTCGCTCCAGGCGCGCGAAGGGAACGTGATCGAGCTGGGCTCGGCGCTCGTCGAGGCGATGCAGTACCTCGTGAACCGGGTGGCGAACCCGCGCGCCGAGGGACGCAAGTGGGTGAACCTCGAGGTGGGCGGCTTCAGCGAGGACGCGGATCCGGTCGTGAAGGCGATGGCCGAGCGGCTCGCGGCGAGCGCCCGGCGGATGGGCAAGGTCATCGCCATCGCTCCCATCAGCGCGCGCGAGCGGCGGCAGATCCACCTCGCGCTCGTCGACGCGGCCGGGGTCTCGACGCGCAGCGAGGGCGAGGGCCTCTTCCGCACCCTGATGGTGGTGCCCGAGGCGGCGGACCGCTAGCGGCCCATGAGGCAGAAGACGAAGGAGGAGAAGCTCTTCTCGGCGGCGGTGCTGCGGCGCTCGTTCGAGCTGCGGGGCGACGAGCACCGCGCCCAGTTCCAGTTCGTGTACGAGGGCGTGCTGCGGGACCTCGGCCTCGACGACGCAGAGGTGGAGGCCTACCTGGCCGGACACCGGCTCGAGGTGGACGCCGCCATCGGCCGCGGGCCGAAGCGGTAGCGGAGCTGGCCGGCGGCGCTCGCGCGCCGGCGTGGAGGTGCGGGTGGCGCTTCCCCCCGAATACGACGAGGCGCTCTCGGCGGGCACGGAGGCCCTCGGGCTCGCGCTCGACGGGGAGGCGCGCCGCAAGCTCGCCGCGTACGTGGAGCGCCTCCTCGCCTGGAACGTGAAGGTGAACCTCACCGCCATCACCGCGCCGGCCGCGGTGGCGGAGCTGCACCTCGTCGACAGCCTGGCCCTGCTGCGGACGCTCGGGCCGGCGCGCACCCTGCTCGACCTGGGCAGCGGTGCCGGCCTGCCGGGGATCGCGCTCGCCTGCGCTCGCCCGGACCTCGCCGTCACGTGCTGTGACACCGTCTTCAAGAAGGTCGCCTTCGTGAAGACGGTCGCCGCGGAGCTCGAGCTGGCGGTGACCGGGAAGGCCGTGCGCGCCCTCGGAGACCCGGAAGCGGAGGGCCTCCCTCGCTGCGAGGCCGTGGTGAGCCGCGCCCTGACCGACCCGGCGCGCTGGCTGCCGCTCGGGGAGCGTTACGTGGCCGAGGGGGGAAAGCTCTTCGCCATGCTCGGTCGCGGGGCCGACGAGGGGATCCTGCGGGAGATCGCCATCCGGAACGGGCTCCTGCTGGAGGAGCTCGACCGGTTCACCCTTCCCCGCTCCGGCGCCACGCGGGCGATCGCCCGGTTCCGGCGAGGCTGAGCGCCGCGGCCGAGGTCGGATCCTCCCGCTCTCCCCAGCTGCCGGAGAGGGTCGCGTCGAGGGGGCGGCGGCGAGGCCCCGTCGTGTTCCACGTGGAACATCCCCGCCTCGCGCATGCGGTGCCGGGTTCGGGTTCGGGGTGGTTCCCTCCCTCGCCCCGCGCAGCGGGGAGAGGGCCGGGGTGAGGGGGCCAGCGGCCCGATGTTCCACGTGGAACACCCCTGCTCACCTCGCGGTTTGTTCCACGTGGAACACTCTGCCTCCCCGCTGTCAGATCGCCCGGCGACCATGGCCGCCGCTCTCCTGCGGGAGCTTCCCCCATGCCCATGCCCAGCTCGACCTCAGCCGTTGCCGCCCGCGGTCCCCGGCCCGCTTCCTTGCGCCACGCGCCCACCCGCGGTAAGCGGGGCCTCCCCGAGGAGCTCATGCCCCGCATCATCACCATCGCGAACCAGAAGGGCGGCGTGGGCAAGACCACCACCGCCGTCAACCTGGCCGCCTCGCTCGCCGCCGCCGAGCGGCGGACCCTGCTCATCGACGTGGATCCGCAGGGCAACGCCGGCTCGGCGCTGGGCATCCCCCGCGACGACGCGGAGCCGAGCGTCTACGAGGTGCTGCTCGACGGCGTGCCGCTCGCCGAGGTGGTGAAGCGGACCGAGCTCAAGTTCCTCGACCTCGCCCCCGCCAGCCGCCACCTGGTCGGCGCCGAGCTGGAGCTCGCCGGCGAGGAGGGACGCGAGCAGCGGCTCGCGCGGGCGGTGGCGGCCGTGGCGGCGGAGTACGAGTACGTCCTCATCGACTGCCCGCCCTCGCTCGGCCTCCTCACCTTGAACGGGCTCGTCGCCGCCCAGGGCGTCATCATCCCCATCCAGTGCGAGTACTTCGCGCTGGAGGGCCTGGCCGACGTGCTGCGGACCATCGACCTCGTGAAGGGCGCCGCCAACCCGCGCCTGCAGGTGGACGGGATCGTCCTCACCATGCACGCCGCCAACAACCTCGCGCAGCAGGTGGAGGACGAGATCCGCAAGCATTTCAAGAAGGAGGTCTTCAAGACCGTCATCCCGCGCAACGTGCGGCTCTCGGAGAGCCCCTCGCACGGGAAGCCCATCCTGCTCTACGACGTTTCCTCCAAGGGCTGTCAGAGCTACCTCGAGCTGGCGCGCGAGGTGGTGCGCCGCGTCGATCGGGCCGGGAGGGCGGCGTGAGCCTCGCCGACAAGCGCCGGCCGGCCCTGGGGCGCGGGATGGCCGCCCTCCTGGCCAACGCGCCCGCTCCGAGCGCATCGACCCCGATCGGGGGCCGGGTGGGGCTCCTCTCCCTGCCGGTCGAGGCGGTGGAACGGAACCCCGACCAGCCGCGCAAGCGCTTCGACGACGCCCGGCTGGACGAGCTCGCCGCGTCCATCCGGGAGCTCGGGGTGGTCGAGCCCATCCTCGTCCGCCGCCAGGGGCAGCGCTATCGCATCGTCGCCGGCGAGCGCCGCTGGCGAGCGGCGCAGCGGGCCGGGCTGAAGGAGATCCCGGCCCTCGTCCGCGAGGCGAGCGACGCCGAGTCCTTCCGGATCGCGCTCGTCGAGAACCTGCAGCGCGCGGACCTGAACGCCATCGAGGAGGCGGAGGCCTACCAGGCGCTCGTCGACGAGCACGGCCTCACCCAGGAGGCGGTGGCGGGAAAGGTGGGGAAGGAGCGCTCCACGGTCGCGAACGCCCTCCGCCTGCTGCGACTCCCCGAAGAGGTGCGAGACGCGGTCCGCGAGGGGCAGCTCGAGATGGGGCATGCGCGTGCCCTCTTGGGGCTGGAGGGCGCCGAGGCCATTCGCCGGGCGGCCGCGCGCGTGCTCCGCGAGAAGCTGTCCGTCCGAGCCACCGAATCGCTCGTCCGGGAGCTCGTCGGGGGTGGCAAGAAGGCGGGCCCCGGTCGCACCATCGCGGAAAGTCCGGCCGTCCGGGCGCTCGTCCAGCGGCTGCAGCGCCGACTGGGGTGCCGCTGCCGGGTGGTGCCGAAGACCGATGCAGCAGGCCGGATCGAGCTCGACTACACTTCGCTCGAAGAGCTCGACGGAATACTCGACAAAATCGGGGCGTAGTAAGGGCTCGCACCGTGCGCCATCGTTGGCGCCGGCTGAAGTCGTTTCACCCCAACGAGGCGACATTGCCTTTCTGGAACAAGCCCGGCGAAAGACCGGACTCGAACCCATCCGGTCCTGCCGGCAGGGTCGAGCCATCCCAGCCGGCCCACCAGCACGAGGAGCCGAAGCCCATGGCCATGCTGAAGCGCGACGACATCACCTCCACCCCGGCCGCCTCGAGCGACCTCAACGCCCTGCTGGGCCGCGGCTCCGAATTCGAGGGGAAGCTGACCTTCGAGGGGACGGTCCGCATCGACGGCAAGTTCACCGGCACCATCGTCAGCGGCGACGTGCTCGTCGTCGGCGAGGGCGCCAAGATCTCGGCCGAGATCTCCTGCGGGACCATCATCGTCCACGGCGAGGTCGCCGGGAACATCCGCGCCAAGAATGCGGTCGAGCTGCATCACCCGGCGAAGATGCGCGGCAACATCGAGAGCCCCTCGCTCATGGTCGAGAAGGGGGTCATCTTCGAGGGCCAGAGCAAGATGGAGAACCTCTCCGCCGACCGCGGCGCGGGGAAGCAGAGCGGCCCGCCGGCGGCGACGCCGATCGCGGCCGTGAAGGGCTAACGCGCGAAGAGGTCGACGGACCCACGGTACGTGTGACCCCAAGTAACAGAGAAGAGCCTCCGCCGTCTCGGCGCGAGGCCCTTCTCGTCAGTCCGGTGTGACGACCCCTCACCCTGACCCTCTCCCCTGGCAGGGGAGAGGGATGAGGTGCCTGGGCGGATGAGGCGCCCGCCTCAGCTCACCTTCACCTGGATGGACTTCGGCTTCGCCTCTGCCTTCTTGGGCAGGGTCACCGTCAGCACGCCGTTCTTCGACTCGGCGCGGATCTTCTCCGCGTCGATGGTGGCGGGGAGCGAGAAGGAGCGGGTGAACGTGCCATAGGCGAGCTCCACCCGGTGGTAGTTGTCCCGCTTGTCCTCGTTCTCCATCTTCCGGTCGCCGCGAAGCGTGAGCACGCCGTTCTCGAAACGGATGTCGACGTCCTTGGGCTCGACGCCGGCCAGCTCGAAGCGGAGCGCCACGCCCTCCTCGTCCTCGAAGATGTCGACCTTCGGCGTCCAGCCGACCGACTCGCCGCCGCGCGCCAGCAGGCGGTCGTCGAACAGCTTCGACATCTCGTCCTGCACCCTCTGCAGATCCCGGAAGGGATCGAACCGCGTCATCATGGCCATGAACTACCTCCGTCTTCTCGAGCGTCGTTCTTCGCAGTCGAACGTAAAGCGCAGCGAGGGGCTGTCAAATGGCGCGGCGGATCGCCGCGGCGCGTGCGTAACCTCCGGGAGTGCGTCAGGAAATGGCTGCGCTTCGGGCTTGACCTACATGGCCGAGCGTGCTACTTGGGCCGCCCCTTATGATCGTCGGATCCATCGCGCGCCGGTACGCGAAAGCCCTCTTCGACCTCGCGGTCGAGCAGGGCAAGGTCGAAGCCTGGTCGCAGAGCCTCTCCTCGCTCAAGCAGGCGGTGGAGGCCTCGCCGGAGCTGCGCGAGGTCCTCGTGAACCCCATCTATTCCCGGGACCAGCGGCGTGCGATCGGCGCCAAGCTGGCCACCGCGCTGCGCCTCGACGCCGAGCCGGCGAACCTGCTCTTCCTCCTCGGAGACCGGAACCGCCTCGGGTATCTGGGCGGGGTGGCCGACGTCTTCGGTGAGCTGACCGACGAGAAGCTCGGGCGCCTGCGCGCGCACGTCACCTCGGCGGTGCCGCTCGACGCCGCGAGCGCGCAGGCGATCGCCGAGAAGCTCGCCCTCGCCACCCAGGCGCAGGTCATCCTCGATCGCGGCGTCGATCCCGCCCTGCTCGGCGGTGTCGTCGCCCAGGTGGGCAGCTTCACCTACGACGGCTCGGTCCGCTCGCAGCTCGAGCAGCTGCGCCGCACGCTCAAGCAGTAGCCTTCGCCTCACAGACCCTCTTTCCGCAGCGTCGCACCGGAGAGTCACGACCCATGGAAATTCGCGCCGACGAGATCAGCCGCATCATCCGCGAGCAGATCAAGGATTACGGGAAGAAGGTCGAGGTCACCGAGACCGGCACCGTGCTGTCGCAGGCCGACGGCGTGGCGCGCGTCTACGGGCTCGCCGGTGCGGCCGCGGGCGAGCTGCTCGAGTTCCCGCACGGCATCCGCGGCCTCGTCCTCAACCTGGAGGAGGACAACGTCGGCGTGGCGATCATGGGCCACCACGAGGTCATCCGCGAGGGCGACCCGGTCAAGCGCACCGGCCTCATCGCCGAGGTGCCGGTGGGCGAGGAGCTGCTCGGGCGCGTCGTCGACGGGCTGGGCGCGCCCATCGACGGGCGCGGCGCCATCGCCTCCAAGGAGACGCGCAAGATCGAGATCAAGGCCCCCGGCATCGTGAAGCGCAAGAGCGTGCACGAGCCGATGCAGACCGGCCTCAAGGCCATCGACGCCCTCGTGCCCATCGGCCGCGGGCAGCGCGAGCTCATCCTCGGCGATCGCCAGACCGGCAAGACCGCCGTCGCCATCGACACCATCATCAACAACAAGCCGAACAACCTCGTCTGCGTCTACGTCGCCATCGGGCAGAAGCAGTCGACGGTGGCGCGCGTGGTCGATCGGCTTCGTCAGGCCGGCGCGATGGAGTACACCATCGTGGTCGCCGCCAACGCCTCCGACCCGGCGCCGCTCCAGTACCTCGCCCCCTACACCGGCGTCACCATGGGTGAGTACTTCCGCGACTCGGGACGCCACGCGCTCATCATCTACGACGACCTCTCGAAGCACGCCGTCGCCTACCGCCAGCTCTCGCTGCTCCTCCGCCGCCCGCCGGGCCGCGAGGCGTACCCCGGCGACGTCTTCTATCTCCACAGCCGGCTCCTCGAGCGCGCCGCCAAGCTCTCCGACAAGGAGGGCGGCGGGTCACTCACCGCACTCCCCATCATCGAGACGCAGGCCGGCGACGTGTCGGCCTACATCCCGACGAACGTCATCTCCATCACCGACGGCCAGATCTTCCTCGAGACGGACCTCTTCAACTCCGGCGTCCGCCCCGCCATCAACGTCGGCATCTCGGTCTCCCGCGTCGGTGGCTCGGCCCAGATCAAGGCCATGAAGCAGGTGGCGGGCTCGCTCAAGCTCGAGCTCGCGCAGTACCGCGAGCTGGCGGCCTTCGCGCAGTTCGGCTCCGACCTCGACAAGGCCACCCAGGACACGCTCGCCCGCGGCGAGCGCCTGGTGGAGGTGCTGAAGCAGGGGCAGTACCAGCCCATGCCGGTCGAGAAGCAGGTCATCCAGATCTACGCCGCCACCACCCTGGACGAGAACCGGGTGAACTGGATCCGCAACGTCCCGGTGGAGCAGGTCGGCCGCTACCTGAAGGAGCTCCTGGAGTTCCTCGACGCGCGCCACCCCGAGCTCCCGAAGAGCATCGCCGAGAAGAAGGCGCTCGACGACGCCATCAAGGCCGGCCTCAACGCGGCGCTGACCGAGTTCCGTGGCATCTTCAGCGCCGAGGCGGCGTAAGGAGCCCGCGTGCCCTCCCTGCGCGACATCCGCACCCGCATCGGGTCGGTCAAGAACACCCGCCAGATCACGAAGGCCATGAAGATGGTCTCGGCCGCCAAGCTGCGCCGCGCGCAGGAGGCCATCATGCGCGCCCGCCCGTACGCGACCTTGCTCGAGCAGGCGCTCGCGCGGGTGGCGTCGCGCGCGGCGGCCGACGACCAGGCCTCGCACCCGCTCCTCGCCGCTCGCCCGGTGAAGGCGGCCGAGCTCGTGCTCCTCACGAGCGATCGCGGCCTCGCCGGCGCCTTCAACTCGAACGTCATCCGCCGCTCGCAGCGCTTCCTCACCGAGACGAGCGACCAGTACGAGCGGGTCGACGTCTCGATCCTCGGCCGCAAGGCGCGTGACTTCTTCCGCGCGCGCCGCACCGCCGTCCGCAAGGACTACGGCGGCGTGCACCAGCTGGCGAGCTACGAGAAGGCCTCGGAGCTGGCCCGCGAGCTGTCGCAGCGCTTTCTCGCCGGCGAGGTCGACGCGGTCTTCCTCGCCTACAACGAGTTCAAGAGCGCCATCGCTCAGACGGTCGTGGTGAAGCAGCTCCTCCCCATCGTCACCACCGGCGAGGCGAGCTCGGGCGGCTACGACTTCATCTACGAGCCGTCGCGCGGGGAGCTCCTCGCCGAGCTCGTCCCGAAGCACCTCGCCATCCAGGTGTGGCGGGCGCTCCTCGACTCGGCCGCGAGCGAGCACGGCGCGCGGATGACCGCCATGGCGTCGGCGACCACCAACGCCGAGGACATGATCGCGGCGCTCACCCTCCAGTACAACCGCGCGCGCCAGGCCTACGTGACGAAGGAGCTCATGGAGATCGTGAGCGGCGCCGAGGCCCTGAAGTAGCGCGGGCAGCACCGGCCCGCGCCGGACACCTGGGCGGGACGGTCCCCGCCGCGAAACCTGTAGGGCGGGGCCTAGCCCCCGCCGCCGAGTGAGAGGACGACATGGCCACCGAGATGCACCTTCAGAACGGCAAGATCACCCAGGTCATCGGACCCGTGGTGGACGTCGAGTTCCCCCCGGGCGCGCTGCCCGAGATCTACACGGCCCTGGCGGTGACGAACCCCGCCATCGACCAGCGGGCGGACAACCTCGTCGTCGAGGTGGCGCAGCACCTGGGCGAGAACACCGCCCGCTGCATCGCCATGGACTCGACCGAGGGCCTGGTGCGCGGCATGGCGGCCAAGAACACCGGCTCGCCCATCACCATCCCGGTCGGCGCCTCCGTGCTGGGCCGCATCCTGAACGTCGTCGGCGACCCGGTCGACGAGCGCGGCCCGGTGAACGCCACCAAGCGCAACCCCATCCACAAGCCGCCGCCCACCCTGGTCGACCAGAACGTGAAGGTGGAGGCGTTCGAGACCGGCATCAAGGTCATCGACCTCCTCGCCCCCTACCTGCGCGGCGGCAAGATCGGCCTCTTCGGCGGCGCCGGCGTCGGCAAGACCGTGCTCCTCATGGAGCTCGTCAACAACGTGGCCAAGGCGCGCGGCGGCTTCTCGGTGTTCGCCGGCGTCGGCGAGCGCACCCGCGAAGGAAACGACCTCTACCACGAGATGATGGAGTCGGGCGTCATCAACAAGGACGACCTGTCGAAGAGCCAGTGCGTGCTCGTCTACGGCCAGATGAACGAGCCGCCGGGCGCCCGCGCCCGCGTCGCGCTCTCGGCGCTCGCCATCGCCGAGTACTTCCGCGATGAAGAGAACCGCGACATGCTCCTCTTCATCGACAACATCTTCCGCTTCACCCAGGCGGGCTCGGAGGTGTCGGCGCTCCTCGGCCGCATCCCGTCGGCCGTCGGCTACCAGCCCACGCTCTCCACCGAGATGGGCGAGCTGCAGGAGCGCATCACCTCCACGCACAAGGGCGCCATCACCTCGGTGCAGGCCATCTACGTGCCGGCCGACGACCTGACCGACCCGGCGCCGGCCACCGCCTTCGCCCACCTCGACGCGACCACGGTGCTCTCCCGCAAGCTGACCGAGATCGGCATCTACCCGGCCGTCGACCCGCTCGACTCGACCTCGCGCATCCTCGATCCGCTGGTGGTCGGCATGGAGCACTACACGACGGCCCGCAACGTCCAGGAGACGCTCCAGACGTACAAGGAGCTGCAGGACATCATCGCCATCCTGGGCATGGACGAGCTCTCCGAGCAGGACAAGCTCGTGGTGGCGCGCGCCCGCAAGATCCAGCGCTTCCTCTCGCAGCCCTTCCACGTGGCCGAGCAGTTCACCGGCAACCCGGGCAAGTACGTGAAGCTGCAGGACACCATCCGCGGCTTCAAGGGCATCGTGGAGGGCAAGTACGACGACCTCCCCGAGCAGGCCTTCTACATGGTCGGGACCATCGAGGAAGCGGTCGAGAAGGCGAAGAAGCTCGCCGCCGGGTAACGGACCATGCCCCTCTCCCTCGAGATCGTCACGCCCGAGCGCCGCGTCGCGCAGGTCACCTGCGACGAGGTGCGCGCACCCGGCGTGCAAGGCGGCTTCGGCATCCGGCCTGGACACGCCAGCTTCATGTCGGCGCTCGAGCCAGGCCGGCTCACCATCGTCCACGGCGGCAGCGAGGAGCACTACGCCATCGGCGGTGGGCTGCTCCAGGTCGACCAGGACCGCGTCATCGTCCTGGCCGACACGGCCGAGCGGCGCGACGAGATCGACGTGGACCGGGCCCAGCGCGCCTTCGCCGAGGCGAACGAGCGGCTGCGCGCCGTCACCGAGCAGGACCAGCACCACGCGGTGGAGTCGGCCCGGGTGCGCCGCGCCACGGCGCGGCTCAGCGTCGCGAAGTAGGGCGGGTGGACCTGCGGCGGGGGATGAACCCCCGCCCTACTCTGCGTAGGGCGGGGGCTTGTCCCCCGCCGTCCGCACAGGGTGACTGCGCTTCACGCGGCAGACCCGCGCTCTTCAGCGCACTTGCTCGGCGGTCCGCGGCTTGCTTATCTGGAGCGCGCCCATGCGCAAGGTCGCCCTGCTCACCTGCCTCGCCTTCGCCTGCGCCACCGCCCGGCAGCCGGTGCCCGGCTCCGACCTCCTCCCGCCGCCGGAGACGCGCATCGCGCTCGCCGAGCCGCAGCTCGAGCTCTGGATGGAGGGGACGCGACCCGTCGACCCGGCCGAGGAGGCGCGGGCGCTGGACGCGAGCCGGAACGCGCTCGCCGCCGCCCTCGATGCGCGCGGGCTCGAGGCCCCGGATCCGGAGGCCGTGCTCGTCGTGCGCGCCCG
>DASPZP010000271.1:0-3980 GCA_035636195.1 Anaeromyxobacteraceae bacterium | reverse complement strand
GCCCGCCGCACCTTTTCCGTACCTGACTCGAGATCCGTGCGCGAATTTGTGCACGCGCTTGCGCCTGCCGGCGCCTCGCCCAACCCCGCGATGCCTCAGGCGCTCACCGGGACGGTCGACTACCGCCGCCAATCACCTCTGGCCGTTTATCACCCGTTTATCACCGAGGTCCCGCAGACGACCTGTCCACCAACCGTTTTCCATGGCAGACGCCGCGGTATCGGAACTTTCAGGCTGTAACCGGGGTTCGAATCCCCGTAGGGGTCACTCGCTTCGCGTCACGCCGCCCTAGCTTTCGGTCATGCTCGATGGCAGCTGTCTCTGCGGCGCAGTGAAGTACCAGATCGACGGCGAGCTCGGCCCGATCGTGTGCTGCCACTGCTCCATGTGCCGGAAGGCGCAAGGGACCGCCTTCGCGACCAATGCACCGGTCGAGGCGGCCAGGTTCCACATCACGCGAGGTGAGCAGGCTCTCCGGGCCTACCCCTCGTCACCGGGTAAGTGGCGGTGCTTCTGCTCGATCTGTGGCTCGCCGCTGTTCAGCAAGACCGAGCGCGATCCCGGCACCATCCGGCTGCGGATCGGAACCCTCGACTCCAAGATCCCGGCGAGGCCCACGGCTCACATCCATGTCGCCTCGAAGGCGGAGTGGTTCGAGATCATCGATGGTTTGCCGCAGTATGCACAGCTCGAGCCCACGCGCTGAACACGGCGCCGTCGTCCCGCTCGGGCCATAGCAGACCGCGCCCCTCGATTTCTGGGGCGATCCCGTTGCAAAACCGCATCACCACGGCCATAACGCGGGGCGTCGAAGAGCGGCGTCCAGCCAGCTCTGATGGAGAGTGACATGGCAGCCACGGGATGGGCGCGTCAACAGCCCATGATCCTCGTCGTGGATGACGACCACGACATCCGCGAGGTGATCGCGGAATCCTTGATGCAGGACGGCTTCCTCGTCAGCACCGCTCCGAACGGCAAGGTCGCGCTGGAGCAGGCCCAGGCGACGCGGCCCGACCTGATCGTGCTCGATCTGATGATGCCGGTGATGAGCGGCGAGGAGTTCCTGGCGGCTCGCCGCGAAGACCCGGAGCTCGCCACCACTCCGGTCGTCGTCGTCACCGCCGCCTTCGACTCGCAGGTCGAAGGCGCCGCCGTGCTCCTGCAGAAGCCGTTCGAGCTGGAGACACTCCTCGCCATCGTGGCTCGACTCTCCAGGGATGGGCGTACGCTCGGCTGGCCCGAGTCCTCGCAGGACCTGCCGGCCTGTTGAGCCGCCGTCAGCGCTCCTTCTCGCAGGCGGCCGAGATCCACTTGGAGTCGAACTCCACCGTCACGTTCCCCATCTCGGACGCCATCTTCATGCCCCCCTTCACGCGTTCGCGCGACAGCGCCTCGGCGTGGAGCTCTCCCTTGGCCGGGTGCTGCCCGGCGCACTCGATGATGGCCTTCTGCTTCGTGCCGGTGGCCACGACGGAGGTGCGCTTGCAGGACTTCTCGTCCTGGTCCTGGCCGGCCTCGTCGAAGAACTTCTCCAGCTCCTTCTGCGTGAGGCACGAGCGGGAGGTGTGCGTCTTCGGTCCCTCGGCCTCCCGCTGCTTCAGCATGGCCTCGAGGCGCTGCCGCTGCTCGGGGGGTAGCTGCTTCAGCTGATCCTCCGGCAGGTGCATGCCACTCGTGCTGGTCACGGCGGTGGTCTCCCAGGTCCCTAGCTTCACGTTCAGTGTCTCGGCGCGGACCGACGTCCCCGTGGACGCAAGGACGACGGCCGTCACCACCAGCGCTGCGCCGCTCTTCATGACTCCTCCGAGAGCTCCCGCCGTGGAGACGGCGTCACGAGCTGCATGCGTCCGCGTACCCCGTCCGAGCGCGGCGGGCTCGGCCCTGGCGGGGCAGGAGCCTCGCCGCTCTCGGTCCCGCCGCCGGCGCTCGGACGGTAAGATGGCCGAACCTGAAGCTGGCTGCCTCCGGAACCACCCATGAGCAAGAGCCCTTCCACCTCCGCCACGCGCCTCCTGCGCGAGCGGGGCGTCCCCTACACCGAGCACCCCTACCGCTACGAGGAGCGCGGCGGGACGCGGGTCTCGGCGCGTGAGCTCGGCGTCGACGAGCACGCGGTGGTGAAGACGCTCGTCATGGAGGACGACGAGCAGGACCCCCTCGTCGTGCTCATGCACGGCGACCGGGAGGTGTCCACGAAGGCCCTCGCGCGGATGATCGGCAAGAAGTCGGTCCAGCCGTGCAAGCCGGAGGTGGCCAACCGTCACTCGGGGTATCAAGTGGGCGGGACGAGCCCCTTCGGCACCCGCAAGGCGATGCCGGTGTTCATGGAGAGGTCGATCCTCGAGCTTCCCACCATCTATGTGAACGGCGGGTCGCGCGGCTTCCTGCTCGGGCTCGCGCCCGCGGACGTGGTGAAGGTCCTCCAGCCCACCCTGGTCGAGGTGGCGATCGCGGCATAGCTCCGTCGGGTTGGGCTCACCGCCCGGCAGCGTCGTCCCCGCTCACGTGCCACCCGCCGCCAGCAGGGCGAGCAGCTCGCTCGCGAGCTCGTCCGCGAGGGCGCTCACGTCCTCCAGCTCGGCTGCGCCGATCCCCTCGACATGGATGCCGCAGGCCACGCAGACGGTCCCCGTCGTGGCCACCGCCACCCGCGCCGCCATCTGCCGCGCCAGCTCGTCCTCCTTGTGTCCGAGGAGCGCGATGACCGAGGTGGTCGCGCTCGTCCCCCCTCCCTGCCGAAGGCTGGGCCGAGGCTGGCTCACCGCCACCGCGCCGATGTGCGGGCGGTCGCCGCCGGAGAGCGTGACGGCGAGATCCGCGCCCAGCCGCGCCGCCGTGAGCCTGAGCGCGATGCGGCCGCGCGAGCGGGAGAGCTCGATCACGCCCGCGAGCTTAGACTAGAACCGGCTGGAGAGCGCGAAGGTGCTCGCGGTCATGACGGGGTAGCGCTCCGTCGTGTTGAGCCCATCCCTCACCACGGCACGCGAGTCACCGAAGGCGTGGGCCGCGCCGAGCGCAGCGCCGACGACGATCCCGGCCCCGGCGCCGACCCCGATGTCGCGTCCGTAGTTGCCACCCTCCAGCAGGCCGATGCCGGCTCCGATGACCGCGCCAGCGAGACCGCCATAGAGCGCGCTCGTGAGGATCGTGGCCCCACCGGAGGCGTCGGTCGCGCCTTGCGCTTCCCTCAGGATCGGCGCCAGCGTCGGGGACGCGGCGAGCTGCGTCACTGCCGTCGTCTCCTTCGGTCCCGTCGTCTCCGCCGCGACCGGGGCCGACATGGGCGTGGCGCGCTCGGCGGCCCGCGCGGGCGCTGCGCTCAGCACGGCCACGAGCACGACGGCGGAACGCACGTGCATGATCCCCCCGCGAGGAGCGTCAGCGCTCACCTCAAAGCTTTGTTGCGAACGCGCGCGATGCAAGCGCGCGCCGCGACCGGGCCCCGAGACCTCCACCGAGGTCGCCGGCTACCCGTCTCGCCACGGCTCCATCGAGCGCAGCGCCGCCACGATGGCGCGGGTGGAGGGCGAGCGGTTCAGCGTGTAGAAGTGCACACCCGGGGCGCCGCGCCGCAGGAGGTCGGCGCACTGCAGGCTCGCGTAGGCCACCCCGAGCTGCAGCGAGCCCTCCGCGTCGGCGCGCCGCACCTCCATCGCCGCCCGGAGCAGGGGGGGGATCTGCGCCCCGCACATGGCCGTGAAACGCTCGATCTGGTCCACGTTGGTGAAGGGCATGATCCCGGGCAGGATGGGCACCGAGATGCCGGCCGCCCGCGCTCGCTCCACGAAGCGAAAGTAATGCCCGTTGTGGAAGAAGAGCTGCGTGACGAGGAAGTCGGCGCCAGCCTCGACCTTCTTCCTCACGTTCGCGAGATCCTGCGCCAGGTCGGGTGACTCGACGTGGCCCTCCGGATAGGCGGCGGCCCCGACGCAGAACCGCCAGCGCTCGCGCTCGCCGCGGATGAAGGCGACGAGCTCGCT
>DASPZP010000270.1:0-1506 GCA_035636195.1 Anaeromyxobacteraceae bacterium | reverse complement strand
GTTCCGGCCCGGCTTCATCCAGCCGCTCCACGGGATCACCTCGAGGACGAGGATCTACCGCGCCCTGTACGCGGTCCTGTCGCCCCTGTTCCCGCTGCTGAACGCGCTCGTCCCGCACCAGGTGACCACCACCGAGCGGGTGGGCCGCGCGATGCTCGCCGCGGCGAAGCGCCGAGGTCCCAGCGCGGTGCTGGAGCCGCGCGACATCAACGAGCTCGCTCAGAGGTCCCGGCCTCGGGTGGAGTGACGAGCAGCTGGTGGCAGCGCCGGGCCTGAGGGTCAGCGCTCCTCCACGGCCCGCTCACGCGAGGCGAGCAACGCCGGCGCGACGGTTCGCCAGGCGGTGGCCGCGAGCACGATCGCGCCCCCCGCGATCGCCCACGGGCCCGGGCGCTCGCCCGCCAGGAGGAAGGTCCAGATCGGGTTCAGCACCGGCTCGAGCAGCACGAGCAGGGAAGCCTCGACCGCCGGCGTGCGCTCCAGTCCACGCGCGAAGAGCAGATAGGAGAGGCCGAGCTGGAACACGCCGAGGTAGGCGAGCAGCGCGAGGTCGAGCGGCCGCGCCGCGGGCCCGGCCGGCCAGAGCGGCAGCGCGATGAGCGCGGCGAGCACGTTTCCCCAGACGAGCGCGGCGGGCCCCTGGCCGCGAAGCAGGCGGAGCCCGAGGATCGAGAGCGCGAACGCGACGCCGGACGAGAGCGCGACGAAGTTCCCCGCGACCTGGCCGGCCGACAGGTCGTCGAGGAAGAACAGGCCGAGCCCGACCGCGTAGACCGGGATGGCGGCCAGCTCCCCGCGCGTCGGCGTCTCGCGCAGGAGCCAGGGCGAGAGGAGGAGCACCCACAGCGGCGCGCTGTCCTGGATGAAGATCGCGTTCGCGGCGGTGGTGAGCTTGGTCGCGAGCACGAACTGGATGACGGTCGCGGCGTAGGCGAGGGCGACCGCGAACGTGCGCAGGTTCGGGCGGACGCGGGCGGAGGGCACCGCCGCGAACAGGAACGCGGCCGCGACGAGCGAGCGGCCGCCGGCGATCTGCCAGCCGGAGAGGCCGCACAGCTTGATGGCGGCGCCGGCGGTGGACCAGAGCGCAGCGGCGGCGAGGAGGAGGAGGCGGCTCTGCAGCATGGGCGTGGGACTCTACACCCGCCTCAGGCGGGCCTGCGGGCGCCTTCGACCTCCACCGAGCGCCTGCGCGCGATCTGCCGCGCCAGGTAGACGACCACCGCGACGTTGACGGCGGCCAGCAGGATGCGCCACGGCCGAAGGGAGCGCGCGATCGCCGCCACCTCGAGGGGCAGCGGTGTGGCCGTCGCGACGACGACCAGCCAGGCGCCCCAGCGATAGCCCCGCCACAGGGTCCAGGCCTCGACGGCGGACACGACACCATCGAGGACGAGCCCGAGCTCCACGAGATGGACGCCGCGATTCGTGATCGCCCCCAGCGCGCGCCCCAGCAGGAGGCTCCAGCGGCTGGCCAGGTCCTCTCGCAGCTGATGGGCCAGGTCT
>DASPZP010000269.1:0-9568 GCA_035636195.1 Anaeromyxobacteraceae bacterium | reverse complement strand
CGCCGAGGGCGGTGTCGGGCACGGGCAAGCCCTTCGCTCGCAGCGCGGTGAACATGCCCCACTTGTCCATGAAGCGCTCGACGAGCGCGGCCTCGTTCACCACCAGCCGAGCGCCGGTGCGCGCCTCGAGCTCGCACCGGTGCGGCGCGACCCGGCGCATCTCGATCTCCGAGCCGAAGCAGACGAGCTCGACCCGCTCCTCCAGGCACAGCGCCGAGAGCGCCGCCAGGTAGCCGGACTCGTCCGTCGTCACGCGGGGCAGGACGCAGCCGACGTCGGCCCGGAACAGGCCCACGGAGACGGGTTCGGCGTCGGTGGCCACGATGCGCGGGCGAAGCGACGACTGCCGCAGCGCCTTGAAGATGCTCACCCCGGGGGGCGCGCCGACCCCGGTGACGAGGGCGGTCAACGGGCGTCGCGCTTCTTTTCCGACCATGGCGCCTCTCCCACCTTCCTCGGGAGCTCCGTGCCCTCGCGGGCGAGGACGACCGCGACGGTGCGCACCGCCACCACGGCGTCGCGCCACAACGACCAGCCCGCGACGTACTGGAGGTCGAGCTCGATGCGCGCGTCCCAGGGGATGCCGTTCCGCCCGTTCACCTGCGCCCAGCCGGTGATCCCGGGCCGCAAGGCGAGCCGGCTGCGCTGTCGCTCCGAGTAGCGGGCGACGTGGTGGGGCAGATCCGGGCGCGGGCCGACGAAGCTCATGTCGCCCCGGAGCACGTTCACGAGCTGCGGCAGCTCGTCGAGGCTGGTCCGGCGGAGGAGCTTGCCGACGCGGGTGATGCGCGGGTCGTCGCGGAAGCAGTAGGTGCCGAGCGGCGAGCGCTCCGCGTCCGCCACCATCGTGCGGAACTTGAAGATGGTGAAGAGGCGCCCACCCAGGCCAGCGCGCTTCTGCCGGAAGACGACCCCGCCCTCCGAGTCGGCCTTCACCGCGGCTGCGATGACGAGCATGAGCGGTGCGAGCGCGGCGAGGAGCCCGGCGGCGCCGGCGAGGTCGAGCGCGCGCTTGAGCGCGAGCTGCACCCGGAGCCACGAGCTAGCCGCGGATGGCATGGCGTGCCTCCGCGTCCTGACCGAGCTGGTACTGCAGCTCGGGTTCGGCCCGGCCCCGCGCGGCGTCGTCGCGCCGCAGCGTGCGCCGCGCCAGCCGGTAGCCGTCGCGCAGGAAGCCGGGCAGGTCGGCCTCGTGGCGGTGGTAGAGCTCCATCGCCCGCCGCTTCAGCGGGTGCTCGTGCCGCTCGCGCTGGGTGGGGAAGTAGATGCGGCGTGGACCGTGCCCGTGCCGGATGCGGCCGGCGGCGTATTCGACGAAGACCGAGCCGACCTCGGCCACCCGATGCGCATCGCTGCTCGCCACCGCCGCGAGCCCCCGCTCCTCGGCAAAGCGGCGGCTGCGCGCGTTGTGGTCGAAGGTGTCGCGGCCGTTGAAGCACTCGACCGCGTCGGCCCGGCGGAGCACCTCCTCCAGGAAGGACGCGGAGCGCCCGAGCTCGTCGCGGAAGATGCCGCTCCCCCGCCGGAAGAGGTGCGGCAGGAGCACCGTCCCTCCTTGCGCGCGGATGAGCTCCGCGAGCGGCAGGATGCGGCGCTCGCGGATCGGCTCTCGCAGCCCGAGCCCCACCAGGTGCGACCCGTCCTCGCAGGTGAACTCACAACCGACGACGACCTCCAGGGTGTCGCCGGCCAGCTCCCGCAGCCGGAGCGCGCCTTCGATGGTGTCGTGGTCGGTCACGCAGAGCGTGCCGAGCCCGGCACGCCGGGCGGCGGCGAGGATCTCCGAGAGCCCGGCGCGCCCGTCGTACGAGTACGAGGTGTGGAAGTGGTAGTCGATCCGCATCACCGGCCGTCCCCATCCCCGTCTGGGAGCGCCTCGCGGCCTGCGAGCGTCCGCGCCCCGGGCCGACGCCGGGCGCTCCAGCACCCAGCATGCGCATGCCACCGCGCGCCGGCCGCCGCCCACGACGGGTCAGACCGGAGGGGTCGCGGCGAAGCCCGCGGGGCCGGGCGACGGGAGGGGATTTCTTCACAGGCTCTCAAGCGGCTGCGGCGGTGCTGCGCCGGGTGGCCACCTGCTCGGCCTGGATGGCGGTGAGCGTGATGGTGAAGACGATGTCCTCGACGAGACAGCCGCGGGAGCGGTCGTTCACCGGCTTCGCCAGGCCCTGCAGGAGCGGGCCCATGCTGACGACGCCCGCGCTGCGCTGGACTGCCTTGTAGGTGACGTTCCCCGTGTTGAGGTCGGGGAAGACGAAGACCGTCGCCTGTCCCGCCACGGGCGAGCGCGGGGCCTTGGCGCGCGCGACGTCGGGCATGATCGCCGCGTCGTACTGGAGCGGGCCGTCGATGGCGAGGTCGGGGCGGAGCTGGCGGGCGAGCTCGGTGGCGCGCTTCACCTTCTCCACGTCCTCGCCCGCGCCGCTCGCGCCGGTGGAGTGGGAGAGCATCGCGACCCGGGGCAGGATTCCGAACGCCGACGCCGAGTCGGCGCTCTGGATGGCGATGTCCGCCAGCTGCTCGGCGGTCGGAGCCCCTCCACCACCAGCACGTCGGCGCCGTGGCCGGCCGCCTGGCAGAGCGCCACCACCTGCTCGAGCAGCGTCTGATCATCGCCGGCGGCGAGGAGTCGCTCCGCCTCGTCGCGGTCGAGCGGAGGCGGCGGCGCGAGGGAGGCTCTGGCTAGGCTGCGGCGCGCGCGGGGCCGCGCACGAGCTCGGCGGTGTCGAGCGCGATCATGAGCTCCTCGTTGGTGGGCACCACCGCCGCGAGCGGCCGCTCCTCGCGGGTGATGCGCCCGCGCTGGGCGCGGCCGTGGCTCATGTTGGCGACCGGGTCCACGGTGAGGCCGAGGAAGCCGAGCTGCTTCAAGACGCGCGCGCGGACGGCGGCCGAGTTCTCGCCGATGCCGCCGGTGAAGACGAGCGCGTCCAGCCGGCCGAGCGGCACCACCAGGCTCGCCACCGCCTTGGCGAGCGCATAGCAGAAGACGTCGATGGCGAGCTGGGCCCGATCGTGGCCGGCGTCGGCTGCCTCCTGCAGCGTCCGCATGTCGTTGGAGAGGCCGGACAGCCCGAGCAGCCCCGACTCCTTGTTGAGGGCCTCGATCACCTTCTCGGCGGGCTGCCCCAGCGCCCTCGCGACGTGCCCGACGAGGGCCGGATCCACCGAGCCGGAGCGCGTCCCCATCGCGACGCCCTCGAGCGGCGTGAGCCCCATGGTCGTGTCGATGCTCTCGCCGTCGCGGACCGCGGTGAGCGAGCACCCGTTGCCGAGGTGCGCCGTGACGAGGGCGTGGTCGCCCGGCGCGAGCCCGAGCTGCCTCACGGCCTGCTGCGCCACGAACCGGTGGCTCGTCCCGTGGAAGCCGTAGCGACGCACCTCCAGCTCCTCGTACCAAGCGTACGGCACCGGGTAGAGGTAGGCGCGCGGCGGCATGGTCTGATGGAAGGCGGTGTCGAAGACGGCCACCTGGGGCAGCTCGGGGAAGAGCTCCCTGGCGATGGCGATCCCGAGCAGGTTGGGAGGATTGTGGAGGGGGCCGAGCGGGATGCACTGCTCCACCTTGGCCAGCACCTCGGCATCGACGACCATCGAGCCCGAGAAGCGCGCCCCGCCGTGGACGACGCGGTGACCGACGGCGGAGAGGCCGCGCGCCAGCCCGAGCCGCTCCAGCACCTCCACCGCGGCCCGGAGCGCCCGGCCGTGGTCCGCGCCGGGGATGTCCTGGGACTCCTTCCGACCGGCCACCTTCCACTCCAGCGTGGCCTTCTCCGACCCGAGCCGCTGGGCGAGGCCGGCGACGCGCTCCTCCCCGGAGTCGGTGTCGAGGATGGCGAACTTCGCCGACGAGCTGCCGCAGTTCAGGACGAGGACGTTCACCTAGGCCTCCGCGAGCGGGCTGGTGCAGCGATCGACGAGGTAGACGATCGACTGGTAGGGGATGCCGCCGTGCTGCGAGAGCCCGATCTCGCAGCCGCGGCTGTTCGAGTAGCCCGCCTCGCAGCCCTGCACGGCGGCGCGCAGCCCGGAGAGCGCCGAGGCGTTCAGCTCCGGGAAGGAGAGCCCGCGGTCGCCGGCGAACGCGCAGCAGCCGGTGGGGGGGACCACCACCCGCTCCGCGCAGGCGCCGGCCACCTGGGCCAGCTGCTTGCCGAGCCCCATCTTCTGGGTGCTGCAGGTGACGTGCACCGCCACCTGGCGCGCCTTCCTGTCGAAGCGCAGCCGGTCCATGAGGAAGCGGTGGATGAACTCGGCCGGCTCGTGGACGTGCAGCCGCGGGTCGAGGTGGGCCCGCATCCGCTGGATGCACGGGCTCGTGTCGCACAGCAGCGGGATGGCGCCGCCCTCGGTGCGCTCGAGGAGCTCGCGCTCCAGCTCGCGGCACTTCTGGTCGGCCAGCTCGACGAAGCCCTTCGACTCGAAGGTGAGCCCGCAGCACAGCCCGCCCATGTCGCGCGGGAAGAGGACGTCGTAGCCCGCCTTGTCGAGCACGGAGAGCATGGCCGCCGTCACCGCGCGATCGTCCTCGGCGCCGCGGGCGGGGCCCCACAGGCGCGTGATGCAGGAGGGGAAGTAGACGACCTTCCGGTCGCGGCCCTTCACGACGTCCTCGAGCTGCCCGGCCCGGGCCGCCCGCGGCATGTGCTCGTTCCAGACCGGGATCCTGCCGCCGGAGAGCCGGTGAAGGCCGCTCGACAGCGCCGCGATGGCGCCGCCCCCGAGCGCGGCGTGCGCGGCGTCCGAGGCGCCGAAGAAGCCCTTCGCGGCGCCGAGCGTCCCGCCGTAGTGCGCCGCCACCGCCTCCGCCACGCCGTGCGCGAGCGGCCCGCGCTGCGCGGCCCGGAGCGCCTTCGTCAGCTTGCCCGTGTCGATCCCGACCGGGCAGGCCGTGGCGCAGAGGCCGTCGGCGGCGCAGGTGTCGAGCCCATCGTACTGGTAGTCGTCCTCGAGCCGCGCCAGCCGCTGGTCGTCGGCGCCGGAGAGGCGCAGCCGCGCCAGCTCGCGCTGCACCACGATCCGCTGGCGCGGCGACAGGGTGAGCGCCCGGGAGGCGCAGCGCGGCTCGCAGAACCCGCACTCCATGCAGCGATCGACGAGCTCGTGCGCCGGCGGGAGCGGCTTCAGGTCCTTCACGTGGACGGCGGCGTCGTCGTTGAGGAGGACACCCGGGTTGAGCAGCCCCTGCGGATCGAAGAGCGCCTTCACGCGCTTCATGAGCTGGTAGGCCTTCCTCCCCCACTCCCGCTCCACGAAGGGCGCCATCGCGCGCCCGGTGCCGTGCTCGGCCTTGAGCGACCCGTCGTACTTCCGCACCACCAGGTCGCAGACCGCCTCGATGAAGCGCTCGTAGCGCTCCACCTCCATCCGGTCGTTGAAGTCCTGCGTGAAGACGAAGTGGACGTTGCCGTCGAGGGCGTGACCGAAGATGACGCCGTCCGGATAGCCGTGGTCGAGGAAGAGCCGCTGCAGATCCACCACCCCCGCCGCGAGGTGCTGCATGGGGAAGGCGACGTCCTCGATGATGACCGTGGTGCCCACCGGGCGCGCCGCGGCGATGGCCGGCAGGAGCCCCTTGCGCACGTCCCACAGCACCTCGTACTCGGCCGGCACGGCGGTGAAGCGCACCGGCTCCAGGGTGCGCACCGGGGTGACGAGCGCCCGCGCCTCGTCCATGCGGCGCTGGAGCTCGCCCGGGTCGCCGGCGCGCACCTCGACGAGCAGGGCGCAGGCGTCGGGCGGCAGCGTCTTCAGGCTCGCCGGCAGGCCCTTGCGGCCCTCGACCGCGCGCAGCGAGGGCCGGTCGAGCAGCTCGACCGCCGAGACGGCGCCCGTCTTCAGCGCCTGGGTGGCCCGCGCCGCGTGGGCGATGTCGGGAAAGAAGACGAGCGCGCTCGCCTTGTGCGCCTGCTCCTCGACAGTGCGGTAGGTGATCTCGGCCATGAAGGCGAGCGTCCCCTCCGACCCGATGAGCAGGTGGACGAGGATGTCGAACGGGTCCTCGAAGTCGGTGAAGGCGTTGAGCCCGTAGCCGGTGGTGTTCTTGATCCGGTACTTCTCGCGGATGCGCTGGGCGAGCGCCGCGTCGGCCAGGATCTCGGCCCGCAGCGCGGCCAGCCCATCGAGGAGTGGGCGGTGGGCGGCGGCGAACGCGGCGCGCGAGGACGCATCGGCCGTGTCGAGGCGGGAGCCGTCGGCGAAGACGAGCTTCAGGCTCTCGACCGTCTGGTAGCTGTTCTGGGACGTCCCGCAGCACATGCCGGAGGCGTTGTTGGCCGCGATGCCGCCCACCATCGCCGCGCCGATGGAGGCTGGATCCGGCCCGATCTTCCGGCCGAGCGGGGCGAGCAGCGCGTTCGCCTCGGCGCCGATGACGCCTGGCTCGAGCGCGATGCGCCGGCCCCCGTCCTTCACCTCGGCCCGGCGGAAGCCGCCCGCCACCTGCACCAGCACCGCGTCGGTGACGGCCTGGCCGGAGAGGCTCGTCCCGGCGGCGCGGAAGGTGCACCCGAGCCCCTCGCGGCTGGCGGCCGCCAGCACCGCAGCCACCTCGTCGGAGGAACGGACCTGGGCCACCACCCGCGGCACGAGGCGGTAGAAGCTCGCGTCGGTGCCGTACGCCAACGTCCGCAGGGGATCGCAGACGAGCCGGTCGGCCGGCAGCGCGCCGGCGAGCGCGCTGTGGAAGCGCCGGTACGGCGGCGGCAGGGCGGCGAGATCGCGGCGGCTGGTCATGACCTGCTCCCGGGGGCGGGGGCAGGTGTGCCCGCCGCATCCGGAAGTCGACCACGGAGCGGAGCCTCGACCTCGGACGATCCCGGAAAGCGGTCGCACCAGCGGGCCGACCGGCCGCATCACCAGGGCGACCGGCAGCGCGGAGAGATGGTGCGCGGCTCACGGCGGCGCCGGGAGCCGCACCGTGACCCGGGTCAGCTCCTGGGGAACGCAGGTGACCGAGATGCCGAACGCCTCGCCGTGAAGGTTCTTGATGCGCTTGTCGACGATGCGCATCCCGAGCCCGTCGCGGCGAAAGTCGGGCTCGACCCAGGCCCCGGCGTTGTCCTCGACGTCGATCACGACCACGCCGTCCCGGCGGTAGGCGCGGACGCGAGCCAGGCCCGGGTTGGGCGTCCGGGAGAGCCCGTGCTTGAAGGCGTTCTCCACCAGCGGCTGCAGCGTGAAGGTCGGCATGCGCAGCGGCAGGAGCTCGGGATCGATCTCGGTCTCGACGGTCAGCCGATCGGGGAAGCGCGCCTTCTCGATCTCGAGGTAGGAGCGCACGTGGGCGAGCTCCTCCTCCAGGGTCGAGGTGTCGCCCGAGCGCTTCAGGTTCTTGCGGAAGAAGTTCGAGAGGTGGACGAGCAGCTCGCGGGCGCGCGCCGGATCGATGCGGGTGACGGCGACGATGGTGTTGAGGGCGTTGAAGAGGAAGTGCGGATCGATCTGCGCCTGCAGGAGCTTCAGCTCGGAGGTGACGAGCAGGTTCTTCTGCTCCTGGTAGCGGGCGAGCACGAGCTGCGTCGAGAGGAGCGCCCCGATGCCCTCCCCCAGCCGGCGGTTGGTGGTGCCGAAGCGGCGGCGGCGCGGCTCGTAGAGCTGCACCGTCCCGACGACGTTCTCGTCGAGGTAGAGCGGCACCACCACCAGCGAGTGGAGCGGGCAGCTCGCCGAGAGCGGGCAGTCGAAATGCTCGTGCACGCCGTCGGCGAAGACGACCGAGCGGCTGGCCAGGGCGCGCCGCGTCCACGGAGAGAAGATGGGCCGGCCCGGCACGTGGTGATCCGCGCCGAGTCCATCCCAGGCCAGGATCTTCTCGGCGTCGGTGATGCCCGCCGCGCCGACGCCGGTCTCCTGCCGGATGATCGCGGCCAGCTCGCCGGCCACCTGGGTGCCGTAGCCGCGGGCGAGGAGCCCGGTGGTTCGCTCGGCGATGCGCAGCGCCATGGCGGAGGAGGCGGAGGCGATGCGGTCGACCGCGATCTGCCGGGCGTGGAACACCATCATGAAGAGCGCAGTCCCCAGGGAGTTCGCGAGCACCATGGGGACGCCGATCACCTTCACGATCTCGAGGCCGACCGGGAGCGGACGCACGAAGAGCAGTACGATCAGCTGGTGCAAGATCTCCCCGACAGCGGTCACCGCCGCCGCGCTCCGCCAGCTCATGAGACGCTCCGGCTGGCGGCGCAGCGCCAGGTGGAGGATCCCACCCATGAGCCCCTCCAGGATGGTCGCGATGCAGCCGGGCAGCGCAGCCACCCCGCCCATCGGGAGGCGCTGTAGGCCGGCGGTCGCGCCGACCGCCATGCCGAGGAACGGCCCTCCCAGCATCCCCGCCAGCACCGACCCGACCGCGCGGGTGTTGGCGATCGCCTGGCCACCCTCGATCCGGACGCCGAGGTAGTTCCCCATGATCGCGACGGCGGAGAAGAAGAGGTACAGGCTGACGCGGCTGCGCAGCGCCCGGCCGCGGGAGCCGTCCGAGCGCAGCGGCAGCGCCGGGGCTGACGCACAGTAGACGTACGAGGCGACGAGGAAGACCGACATCGCCTCGATGAGCGAGATGAGGATGCGCACGCGGGTACCGGGCGCAGCTTCGCGCTTCGGCGTGCCACGGCGCAAGTCGACTGCGACCACCATCCGTCAGCCCTGAGCGTAGCGACGCCGGAGGCGGCGCGTAGTCGAAGGGCCGCGACCGCTCACCTCCCCGGCGCCGCCGGTCACCACCCCCACACGACCGGTGGCACGATGCACCTCGACCCGCCAGGCGCCGCCGTGCTCCACTCCACGGACCAGTCTCAGGAGGCGCGCATGTTCGACACGTTCCGGGCGCGAGCAGCCGCGGTCAGCGCCGAGGTGCACCGCTTCGGGGACAAGGCGCAGGCGCTCCACTTCGTCCTCGACCTCCTGCGCCAGGAGGGTGTCTCGGCAGCACCCGGCGCGCACGCGCTGTGGGCCGCCGGCCCCTTCCTCGCGGGTGCGGACCGCCCCGCCCTCTCCCGCGACGTGCCCGGGCTGCGCTTCGACGTGACCCGGGAGCTGGCCGCCACCGCTCGCGTCGGCGTGAGCGAGGCCGATTACGCCGTGGCGAACACCGGCACGCTGGCCCAGGCCGCCGACGGGATCGAGGGTCGCCTCGTCTCGATGCTGCCGCCCCTGCACGTGGCGCTCGTCCCGACCGGGCGGCTGGTCCCCGACCTGGCCGCCCTCTTCGAGCGGCTCTCGCCGGCCCAGACCCGCTACCTCGCCCTCGTCACCGGTCCCAGCCGGACAGCCGACATCGAGCGCGTGCTCACCATCGGCGTGCACGGGCCGAAGCGGCTCGTCATCGCGTTCGTCGACGACCTGGCCGGGAGGGCCTGAACATGCGCAAGGAATTCCGCGAGTCGATCGCCGCCGCGCTGGGGAACGCCAACCTGGGCGGAGCGCTCGGTCGCTTCTCCGAGGCCTACCGCGGCAGCCGGGCCCGCGCCTACGAGGGCTACGACTTCGAGGCCCTGCGCGCCCGGATCGCGGCCGTGAAGGGCGACGCGGCCGGCAGGCTCGACGAGCTGGCGGCTCGCTTCACGGC
>DASPZP010000268.1:0-2717 GCA_035636195.1 Anaeromyxobacteraceae bacterium | reverse complement strand
CCCGGAGGAGGTGAGCGCCGCCCGGAGCGCCCGCTCGACGGCGGCGGCGATCGCCCGCGCGCCGCGCGGGTTCGGGTGATCCTCGAAGAGTCCCGGCAGCCGGTCCTCGGACCCGAGGTCCACGCGGACGAACGGCAGGCCCTGCCGGGCGAAGAGCTCGTCCACGACCCAGGCCTCCTCGCCGTCCTCGCGCTTGCAAGCGCGGCCGTAGTTCGTCACGACGAACAGCGGAAACGCGCCGCGCGCGCGTGCGGCCTCGGCGGTTGCGCGCAGGATCGCGGCCGTGACCCGGAGCGCCTCGCCGCCTCGATAGGGCAGCTGCTGCAGGAGCCTCGTGATCCGCGGGCCGGTCGAGGGCGCCACCAGCGTGAGCGCGCCGTCCGGGCCGAGCGCGAGCCGCGGACGCCAGACGTCGGCGTTGCGCTTGATCTGGTCCGGCACGAAGAGCGTCACGACGGCGAGCGGGCGGCGGTAGCGAGCGAGCGCGTCGAGGACGCGCAGGTACGCCTGGTCGTTGCCGAAGCCGATCACCGCCAGGTTCGCTATCTGGACGCCGAGCCCACGCCCGACGAGGAACGGGAACGTCTCCTCGTAGGCGAGCCCGTACCCGAAGGCGATGGACTCGCCGGAGAAGAGGACGGTCGGACGGGCGGGATCGGAGAGCTCCCCGGCCGAGGCCGCGCGGTCGCCGTCGGCATCGATGGCGTAGGCGATCCGTCGCTCGCCGAGCTCGACCCAGGTGGTGCGGCCCGGGAAGTACGACCAGCCGAGGCGGGGATCGACCCGGGTCATCGGAGCGTCCCGCTCGATTGCTCGTGTCGCCTGCGCACCGAGCGAGAGCCGGCCGTGCAGCCGGCCGTGCAGCCGGCGCATGTAGAGCTCCGTGACGCCAAGCGACGCGGCCACCGCGAGCGCGATGCCCACGAGCGAGCCGGCGCGCGCGCGCAGCGAGGTCGACCCGAGTCGTCGCGCCAGCGCCGATGCAGCCACCAGCCCCAGCCCGAGAGCGCCCGCGAGCCAGCGCATCCCGCGCGCCAGGACCCAGGTGGCGACGTTCGTGGCGCAGTACGCGCCGAGCACGTGCCGCTCGGCCCAGTGGGCGTCGGCGGAGAGGGACCAGGCCACCAGGGCTACCCCCGCCGCCGCGATCGCCAGCCGCGCGGTGAACGCCGCCGAGCCTCCCCTCGTTTCCCGCACTGAGGTCCCCTTCGGAGCCTGACCCGCTGACCGCGCACCGGGCATGTAATGCCCGTGCACGAGCACCGCGGCACCCCTCTCGAGCGCGCCCTGCGTCCGGTCCACCGCTGGGTCTGGAGCGACACGCGCCGTCGCGCTCGCAAGCTGCTCACCTTCGCGGCGACCGAAGCGGATGGCGGGCGCGACCTCTCGCGCGCCGCGGAGCTCACCGCGGATCCGCTCTTGCGCAGGCTGTTCCTCCGACACGCCTCGGACGAGCAGCGGCACGCCGAGCTCTTGCTGGCGCGAGGCCGCAGCCTGCTCGCGGGGGCGGACCCCGGCCGCGCCGGCGTGTTCGAGGCGAACTGGATCGCGCCCGGCGAGCGTGGACTCGACGATCTCCGGGTGGATGGCGAGCGGGACGCGCCGCTCCTGGCGTTCCTCCACCTCTCGGAGAAGGCCGCGGCCGGCCGGTTCGCCGTGTACCGCGAGGTCGTCCCGGACGAGGAGACCCGGGAGGTGTTCCGGCGCATCCTGCGCGACGAGGTCTTCCACATGGACTACACGCGATCCCAGCTCGAACGCCTCGTGCCCGCGCGCCACGGGCGCCACCTCTGGCTCGCGCGCGCGTCCCGGCTCTGGAAGGGGTACCTGCGCGTCGCGAGCGCGGTCGCGGGCCTGCTCGGCACCCTCGTGCTCGTGGCGCAGTACTTCCTCATCCTGCCCATCTTCGCGCTCCTCGCGAAGCGCGCCGCCCGGCGGGAGCGCCCCGGCTGGAGCGAGCCCATCCGCCGCGAGGGCCGCGCCGCGCTCGAGCGCCAGTACTGAAAGCCATGCGGATCCTCGGCATCTCCGCCCACTACCACGACTCCGCCGCGGCGCTCGTGGTGGACGGCGCTCCCGTCTGCGCGATCCAGGAGGAGCGCCTCTCGCGGCGGAAGAACGACGCGGCGTTCCCGCTGGCGGCGATCGAGTGGTGTCTCGGCGAGGCGGGCCTCGAGCCGGCCGAGCTCGACGCCGTGGTCTTCTACGAGAAGCCCATGCTCAAGGTGGAGCGCATCGTGGTGACCGCGCTGCGCGCCTTTCCCCGCTCGTGGCGGAGCTTCCCGCACGCGATGAAGAACACGCTCGGCGAGAAGGCCTGGGTGAAGGGGGTCATCGCGTCGCGCCTCGGCGTGCCGGGGAAGAAGATCCTCTTCACGGAGCACCACCAGTCCCACGCCGCGGCGGCGTTCCTCACCGCGCCCACCCGGGAGGCCGCGATCCTCACCGCGGACGGCGTCGGCGAGTGGGCCACGCTCTCGGTCGGCCGCGGCGTCGCGCGCCCGGACGGTTCCTGCGCGATCGAGAGCCTCCGCGAGCTGCGCTTCCCGCACTCGCTCGGGATGTTCTACTCCGCGTTCACGGCCTTCCTCGGCTTCGAGGTCAACGAGGGCGAGTACAAGGTGATGGGCCTCGCCTCGTACGGGAAGCCGCGCTTCGAGGAGCAGGTCCGCGCCATCCTGGGGCGCAGCGAGGACGGAGCGCCCGCCCTCGACCTC
>DASPZP010000267.1:0-4434 GCA_035636195.1 Anaeromyxobacteraceae bacterium | reverse complement strand
GGCGCTGTAACACGCGATGGACGCGGACGACTGAAGGGTGTCGCTCGATGCGACCAGGCGGGCGCTCTCGCTCACTAGCCTGTCCACGACTCACCACCGCGAAAGAGGATCCCGATGACCCGCTTCTCATTCCTGTTCTTGATGGCCGGCCTTGCCGTCACCTCGGCGAGTGCCGACGAGATGAGCGCCAACAAATCCGCGAAGACCATGTTCACCGTCCGGATCGAGAACGTCTCGACCACCGACACGCTCCGCTCGGCGACGGGAGCAACGGCACCCGCGCCGCACTCCCCCGGCCTGTGGGTCGTTCACACCCGCAAGCGCGTCGTGTTCGCGGAAGGCAAGCTCGACCGCGGCGTCGGCCTCGAGGCCCAGGCCGAGGACGGCGACCCGTCGCGCCTCGCCGCCTCGATCGGAAAGGCTAAGGGCGTCCTGGCGAGCGGCGTGTTCAACACGCCCGTGGGCGACGACAAGCCGGGCCCGGCGCTCCCAGGCAAGGCGTACGAGTTCAGCTTCGCCGCTAGCCCCGGACACCGGCTCACCGTCACCACCATGTTCGGGCAATCGAACGACCTGTTCTTCGCGCCAGGAGACGAGGGCATCGCCCTGTTTGAGGCCGGCGAGCCGGTTCGCGGCGACCTCACCGGTCGTTTCCAGCTGTGGGACGCCGGGACCGAGGTGAACGAGGAGCCGGGCTTCGGCCCGAACCAGGCACCGCGCCAGGCTGCGCCGAACACCGGACCCTCGGAGCGCAGCCCGGTGCGGCGCATCCAGGACGTGCACGACGGCTTCGCCTACCCGCGGGTCGAGCAGGTGATCCGCGTGACGATCACGCCTCGCTCGAGCGCGGTGACGGCGAACTGAAGAAGCTACGAAAGCCCACACCTGCGACGAGTTCGAGGGCTTCAGGGTTCCACCCTGGGGCCCTCGAAGCTTTCGTGGCTCCCGACATGTAACGCCAGCGGGCCTACGGCTGGTCGAGCTGTATGCTCCTCGTGCCCGCGCGCGGACGCGACCCTCGCGCACTTGCTATGAGGAGCAGTCGGTGTACGGCGCGCGGGTCATCGTGCTCGGCGGACACGTTGACTACTGGGGGTTGTGGCCACCGTCGAGGACCACGCGACGACAAAGGTGGCGCGCGGCGAGAACTACCCGCCCGACTCGCGCCCCGAAACGATGGTCACGGCGGACCCGAAGCGACGGAACATCTGCGCGAACTCGCACCCGATGTAGCCGCCGCCGAGGATGATGAGGTGCGAGGGGAGCTGCTTCAGCTCCATGATGCGGTGGTTGTCGAGCCATGGGACCGACGCGAGCCTGCCGGCCGAGCGCGCCACGTGCGCAGCGCGGGCGCTGCGCGAGCGGCGTGCCGGCCTGCCCGGCACCGATGACGATGCGTCCACGTGCATGACTGTCCCTCGTTTCACCGCACGGCGTGCGACGGTCATCGATCGCGTCCCGCCGGGACGCGGGGCATTACAGGACCGCTTTCGGGGGCTCGCGAGGATGGCCTGTAACGGGCGCGCCCCGGCGCGTACTCAAGAGGCGGATCGCCGTTCGAACGCTTCCCACGATGCAAGGAGATTTCATGAATACCCGAGTCGAAGCCCCCACGCAGTCTCCGGTCAGCCAAATCTTCGGCTACACCAGGGCGCGCGCCCTGGAGGTGATCGGCACGCAGGCACTCCGCTACGGAGTCGTGCTGGTGCTGGTCCTTTTCGGGACGCTCAAGTTCACCGCCGCCGAGGCCGAGGCCATCAAGCCGCTCGTCTCGAACAGCCCGTTCATGGGGTGGCTGTATGGGGTCCTGACCGATCAGGGCGTCTCACGCCTGATCGGCTCGATCGAGCTCCTGACGGCCGCCCTCATCGCCGTCCGCCCTGCGTCGGCGCGCCTCTCCGCGATCGGCAGCGCCCTCGCGATCGGCACGTTCCTCACGACCCTATCGTTCCTCTTCACCACGCCGGGCGCCCTCGGCGCCACCCACCCCGCGCATGGCTTCCTCCTCAAGGACATCGTCCTGCTCGGGGCCGCGATCGCCATCGGCACGGAGGCGCTCCGCGCCTCGGCGGAGGAGTCCGAGTCGCGCAGCGCAGCGTAGCTTCGCTCGACTCTCGTCCGCAGGCAGGGGTCCCCGGGAGCATTCGGGGACCCCGTTCTTTTTGCCGCGCGACGACGGCCGGACCTGTAACGGCGGCCGGCCTCGAACGACCTGTGATGCGAAGGGCGCGTCCTTCGTCCCCGCCTTCCCCGAGGTCCTGTCATGTCCCATCCCCAGTCGTTCGACGTCATCATCATCGGCACCGGCGCCGGCGGCGGTACTCTGGCGCAGCACCTGGCGCCCTCCGGTAAGCGCATCCTCCTCGTCGAGCGCGGTGACTACGTGCCTCGCGAGAAGGGCAACTGGGATTCGCGCTCCGTCAATCTGGAGGGCAAGTATCAGACGAAGGAGGTCTGGAAGGACTCGGAAGGCAAGGACCTCCACCCGCACACGAACTACTGGGTGGGCGGTAACACCAAGTTCTACGGCGCGGCGCTTTTCAGGCTGCGGAAGGAGGACTTCGGCGAGCTCCGGCACCACGGCGGCGTCTCTCCCGCCTGGCCCATCGCCTACGAGGAGCTCGAGCCGTACTACACCAAGGCGGAGCTGCTGTATCACGTGCACGGCGAGCGGGGAGAGGATCCCACCGACCCGCCCGCGAGCGCGCCGTTCCCGCATCCGGCCGTGAGCCATGAGCCGCGCCTCCAGCAGCTGAGCGAAGACTTCGCCGGACTGGGCCTCAAGCCGTTCCACACGCCGCTCGGGATCATGCTCGACGAGAAGCGGCCGCACGCGAGTCGCTGCATCAGGTGCAACACGTGCGACGGCTTCCCGTGCCTCGTGCAGGCCAAGTCCGACTCCCAGGTGCTCGGAGTCGATCCCGCGCTGCGGCACGAGAACGTGACTTTGCTCACGAACGCTTACGTGGAGCGGCTCGAGACGAGCTCGTCGGGGCGCGAGGTGACGAAGGTCATCGTGAAGCGCGGTGATGAGCGGCTGGAGCTCTCCGCCGCCATCGTCGTGGTGTCGGCCGGCGCCATCAACTCGGCCGCCCTGTTGCTACGGTCCGCAAACGACAACCACCCCCAGGGGCTCGCGAATCGCTCGGGCGTGGTGGGCCGCCATTACATGGGGCACGTCAACTCGGTGCTGATGGCCATTTCGCGTTGCCCGAACCCGACCGTCTTCCAGAAGTCGCTCTCGGTGAACGACTTCTACTTCGGATCCGAGGACTTCCCCTACCCGATGGGCCACATCTCCTTCGTCGGTAAGCTCGATGGAGAGGCCTTGAAGGGCGGCGCCCCGCCGCTGGTCCCCGGCTTCACACTCGAGCTCATGGCGCGCCACTCGCTCGACTTCTGGCTCACCTCCGAGGACCTGCCCGACCCCGAGAATCGGGTCACGCTCGACCGCGATGGCAACATCGTGCTCGCCTACAAGCCGAACAACGAGGAGGGCCACAAGCGGCTCGCCGCGAAGCTCCGAGAGCTCATGAAGCAGCAGCGGGCGTGCCCCATCCACGGCAAGGAGTGCCACCAGGGCCTCTTCGCGCGCAGCCTCCACGTGGGCCAGCGCATCCCGCTCGCCGGCGTCGCCCACCAGAACGGCACCATCCGCTTCGGGCGTGATCCGAGGACCTCGGCGCTCGACGTGAACTGCAAGGCCCACGACGTGGACAACCTCTATGTCGTCGACGCGAGCTTCTTCCCCTCGTCGGGCGCGGTGAATCCTGGTCTGACGATCATGGCTAACGCGCTGCGCGTTGGGGACCACCTGCTCGCGCGGATGACCTGAGGAAGCGGCGCCGCTCCCCACCCCTCCCCTCGCCATCGCGGGGGGAGGGGTTCCTCTATCTTGCGGGACGCGCCGACCATGCGAAAACGGCCCTCCCCCGCGAGCGCGGGGAAGGGCCGAAGAAGGGCCTAAGACTGAGCGGGGGGACGCGCCGGCGGGCTGCCTGCTTACTTCTCCGACGGCTTCATGTGACTGTCGTCGTACTCGAGGGAGTCGCGCTGCTCGCGGTTCGCGTCCTCGTTGGCTCCGGTAACCTCCCCCGGCTCCATCGTGCTCTCGTCGTACTTCACGTCGCGGCCGCTCGCCTTCGACTTCGAGGCCGTCTCGCGCGGGCGCATCGTGCTGTCGTCGTAGCTGGTCTCGTCCTGGCTCTTCGCCCGAGCGGCAGAATCGTCGGCCAGTGCGCTCCCGCCCATCGAGAGCGCCGCGGCGAGGAACATCATTCGGGTCTTCTTGCACATGACGATCACCTCGTGACGCGCTCCGGAGCACGGCATGTGCACGTGGCGTCTTCCCGAGAGTCGCGCGGCGCGTGGATCCGTTACGCCAGCGTCGAGTGGGCGATCACCTGCTCACACGCATGACCGTCGCGGCCCGCA
>DASPZP010000266.1:0-8867 GCA_035636195.1 Anaeromyxobacteraceae bacterium | reverse complement strand
GATGACGCTGCCGGCGGGCGTCGAGATGGTGATGCCGGGCGACAACGTGTCGGTGGAGGTGGAGCTCATCACGCCCATCGCCATGGAGAAGGAGCTGCGCTTCGCCATCCGAGAGGGTGGGCGCACGGTCGGCGCGGGCGTCGTGGCAGAGGTCATCCAATAATAGGCAGGGCGGGCGAGGCACCCGCCGGCGCAAGCGCCGGTGGGTCGGACCCCCTCCGCCACGAAACGAGAGAGTCACATGGCTGGCAATCGCACGATCATCACCCTCGAGTGCACCGTCTGCAAAGAGCGGAACTACTCGACGACCAAGAACAAGAAGAAGACCCAGGAGAAGCTCGCGCGCTCCAAGTACTGTCCCCGCTGCCGCAAGCACCAGGGACACAAGGAAACCAAGTAGGGCGGGCGGTCGCCCCCCGATGCGACTCACAGGCCAGTAGCTCTAACGGCTAGAGCAGCGGTCTCCAAATCCGCGGGTTGGGGGTTCGAATCCCTCCTGGCCTGCCAACTCACCGGCAGCAAACCCGAAGCACCGAGGCGAGGCATCATGGCGGCGGAAGGCAAGGCAACCGGCATCGACCCGAAGAGGATGGTGGTCATCTTCTTCGTCCTGGCCGCGCTGGCGCTGGGCGTGTTCCTGGAGAAGATCCTGGCGCTCGTCTTCACGTACGCCCGCTGGAACGACCCGGCCGTGTTCGGCGAGGACTGGTCGCTCACCACCATCGTGGGCTTCGTCATCGCGGCGGCGGCGGCGGTGGTCGCCTGGCGCGTCCCCCGCACGCAGACCGTCTCGCTCGAGGTCGCGAGCGAGCTGAAGAAGGTGACCTGGCCGACCATGCGCGAGACGCGAGCCGCCACGGTGGCGGTGGTCGTCGCGACGTTCGCGGCGGCCGTCATCCTCGGGCTGTTCGACTACGTCTGGGCGAAGATCAGCTCGCTCGTCTACTAGCGGACGCGGGCGGGGGCGGTCAGGCAGGTCGAGCAGGGTGGCGGGGCCGAGGCCCCGCCCGTCGCATTTTTCGGGATCGCAGCGGAGCAGAACGGAGATTCGGGACCATGGCGAAGAAGTGGTACGTCGTCCACACCTACTCGGGCTTCGAAAACAAGGTGAAGAAGTCGCTCGAGGAGTACCTGCGCCAGCACGGCGAGGCCAGGGTGGAGTACGACGACAAGGAGGACGGCAAGCTCGTCCGCAGGTCGGCGCCGCTCTCCGAGTGCTTCGGCGAGGTCCTCATCCCGATGGAGCAGGTCGTCGAGATGGTGAAGGGGGAGAAGAAGACCTCCAAGCGCAAGTTCTTCCCCGGGTACATCCTCGTCCAGATGCAGATGGCCGATCAGACCTGGCACATGGTGAAGTCCACCCCCAAGGTGACCGGCTTCGTGGGCAGCGCCAAGAACCCGCGCGACGTCCCGGCGATCACCGACGCCGAGGTGGCCCGGCTGACGAGCCAGATCTCCGAGGGCACGCTCAAGCCGAAGCCGCGGGTGCAGTTCGAGGACGGCGATCAGGTCCGCGTCATCGACGGACCGTTCTCGAACTTCAACGGCACGGTGGAAGAGGTGAAGCCGGACAAGGGCAAGCTGCGCGTGCTGGTGTCGATCTTCGGCCGCGCCACGCCGGTCGAGCTCGACTTCATGCAGGTTGAAAAGACGTAGGGCGGGCGGGGTACCCGCCGGCGCGGAGCGCCGGTGGGTCGGTCCCCCGCCGCGGTGAATGAGGAGTGGGAGGGCGCGTCAACGCCCGCTAGACCACACGAGGAGCAACCATGAAGAAGATCACAGGGCAGGTGAAGCTGCAGATCCCGGCGGGAAAGGCCAACCCGGCGCCGCCGGTCGGCCCCGCGCTCGGCCAGCACGGCGTCAACATCATGGAGTTCTGCAAGCAGTTCAACGCGGCGACCCAGCAGCAGGCGAAGGACGGGCTCATCATCCCCGTCATCATCACGATCTACCAGGATCGCTCCTTCACCTTCCTGCTGAAGACCCCGCCCGCCGCCATCCTGCTCAAGAAGGCGGCCGGCCTGCACACCGACAAGAAGAAGGGCTCGGGCGCGCACAAGCCAGGCAAGGAGAAGGTGGGCCAGGTCTCGCGCAAGCAGGTGGAGCAGATCGCCAAGATGAAGATCCAGGACATGACCGCCGGCAGCCTCGAGGCCGCCATGCGGACGGTCGAGGGCACGGCTCGCTCGATGGGGATCGACGTCGTCGGCTAGCGCCGCGCACGACCGGGAGACACGACATGGCTCACATCGCGAAGAAGTTCAAGGCAGCGGCCGCCAAGGTGGATCGGGAGAAGCGCTACAAGCTCGACGAGGCGCTCCAGCTCGTGAAGCAGACCGCCACGAAGAAGTTCGACGAGTCGGTGGACGCCGCCATCAACCTGGGCGTCGACCCCAAGCACGCCGATCAGGTGGTGCGCGGCGCGGTCGTGCTGCCGCACGGGATGGGCAAGGCGGTGCGGCTCGCCGTGTTCGCCAAGGGCGACAAGGCCCGCGACGCGCAGGAGGCCGGCGCCGACATCGTGGGGGCGGAGGACCTGGCCGAGAAGATCCAGGGCGGCTTCATGGACTTCGACAAGGTGCTCGCCACCCCCGACATGATGGGCGTGGTCGGCCGCCTCGGTAAGGTGCTCGGCCCGCGCGGCCTCATGCCGAACCCGAAGGTCGGCACGGTGTCGATGGACATCGCGCGCGCCGTGAAGGAGCAGAAGGCCGGCAAGGTGGAGTTCCGCGTCGAGAAGGCGGGCATCGTGCACGTCCCCTTCGGCAAGGCCTCCTTCGAGCCCGAGAAGCTGAAGGCGAACTTCAACGCCATCATGGAGATCATCTTCAAGGCGAAGCCGCAGACGGCGAAGGGCGTCTACGTGAAGAACGTGACGGTGAGCTGCACCATGGGGCCAGGCATCAAGCTCGACCCCGCGGAGCTCTCCGCCGCCCACGCCTAGCCGCGAATACCTAGGGTTCCGGCGGCATGGTGCCGCCGGGTTTCCTGGTCCAAGACAGCGGGCCCACGCCCCCCGAGTGCGAGAGGTCGAAGGGGAGCGCGGTCAAACGGGTGAAGTCACCCGACCCGCCGAGACGATGGGAACGTTGTCGTAGCGTCCCCTGCTTGGCCAGGGGGTCGACGTACCGGCCGTCCGGCCCGTGCCCCGACCCAGTGAACCGTCGCCACCCGGGAGGGTGGGGCGGTCGGAAAGGTGGTGAGGACACTTGAACCGGACTGAAAAAGAAGAGGTCATCGGCAAGCTTCACGCGCTGATGATGAAGGCCAAGACCGCCATCCTGGCGGAGCCGAGAGGGCTGAACGTCGCGACCGTGACCGACCTGCGCAAGAAGTTCCGTGACGCGCAGATCGACTACAAGATCGTGAAGAACACCCTCGCCCAGCGCGCCGCCAAGGGCACGCCGGTGGAGGCGCTCGTCGAGAAGTTCGTCGGGCCCACCGCGCTCATCATGTCGTATTCGGACGTGGTGGCGCCGGCGAAGATCGTCGTCGACTTCGCGAAGGACCGCGAGAACTTCGCGATCCGCAGCGCGGTCGTCGAGGGCAAGGTCATCGACGCGAACGGCGTGAAGGCGCTCGCGAAGATGCCGGGCCTCCAGGAGCTGCGCGCGACCATCGCGATGATGATCGCCCAGCCGGCCACCAAGCTCGCGCGGATGATCGGGACCCCGGGCCAGCAGCTCGCCCAGGTCGTGAACGCCCGCAAGGAACAGCTCGGGAAGTCGTAACCCACGGTACGTCAACCGCCCGGGCACCGAGCACGTGCGCGGGTACGCTTCGAACGCAGGGCAGGGCATTGATCCCCGCCCAGACAGGAAACGAGAACAGACATGGCAGACCTGAACACGATCGTCGACCAGCTCAGCACGCTCACCGTCATGGAGGCGGCGGAGCTCGTCAAGAAGCTCGAGGAGAAGTGGGGCGTCTCGGCCGCCGCCGCGCCGGTGATGATGGCGGGTGGCGGCGGGGCCGCCGCGGCTGCGCCGGTCGAGGAGAAGACGGAGTTCACCGTCGTCCTCGCCGACGCCGGCCCGAACAAGATCAACGTGATCAAGGAGGTCCGCGCGATCACGGGCCTCGGCCTCAAGGAGGCGAAGGACCTGGTCGAGGCCGCGCCCAAGGAGGTCAAGGCGGGCATCGCCAAGGCCGAGGCCGACGAGCTCAAGAAGAAGCTCGAGAGCGCAGGCGCCAAGG
The DNA here is from genome assembly GCA_035636195.1 of Anaeromyxobacteraceae bacterium. Taxonomy (GTDB): domain Bacteria; phylum Myxococcota; class Myxococcia; order Myxococcales; family Anaeromyxobacteraceae; genus Anaeromyxobacter_A. The sequence goes on along the minus strand of DASPZP010000266.1, from coordinate 4,670 downwards.
TCGAGATCAAGTAAGGGTTTCGCGGGAGTGCGGCGGGGCAGGCGAGGGCCTGCCCCGCCGTACCCCTATTCTGGAATCTTTGACAGGGCGCCGGGTTACCGTTACAACCCGGCACCCCATCAAATACGTCGCAGGGCAACCCCCGGTGAGAGCCGGGGCGAGGCGGCTCGCCGGCCGGACAGCCGGCTCGAGCCATTTCTGGCGGGCCGAGTAGTCAAGGCCGAGAGGATCGATCGCGTATGGCGCTGACCGTTCAGAACAATTTTCGCGTTCGACGGAATTTTGGAAAAATCAACAAGATCGCCGAGATCCCCAACCTCATCGCCATCCAGAAGTCGAGTTACGACAAGTTCCTGCAGGCCGACGTCCCGCCCGAGAAGCGCGACGACACCGGGTTGCAGGGGGTCTTCAAGTCGGTCTTCCCCATCAAGGACTTCAACGAGACGAGCTCGCTCGAGTTCGTGAGCTACCACCTCGAGAAGCCCAAGTACGACGTCGACGAGTGCCACCAGCGCGGGATGACCTTCTCCGCGCCGATCAAGGTCGTGGTGCGCCTCGTGGTCTGGGACAAGGACGAGGAGACCGGCGCTCAGTCCATCCGCGACGTGAAGGAGCAGGAGGTCTACTTCGGCGAGATCCCGCTCATGACCGAGAACGGGACCTTCATCATCAACGGGACGGAGCGCGTCGTCGTCAGCCAGCTCCACCGCTCGCCGGGGGCGTTCTTCGACCACGACAAGGGGAAGAGCCACAGCTCGGGCAAGATCCTGTTCAACGCCCGCATCATCCCGTACCGCGGGTCGTGGATCGACTTCGAGTTCGACCACAAGGACCTGCTCTTCGTGCGCATCGACCGGCGCCGCAAGCTGCCGGCGACCGTGCTCCTGCGCGCGCTCGGCGCGGTGCCCGACACGGCCAAGAAGGACCCGGTCGACTTCCGCGGCACCGCGGAGGAGATCCTCAAGTACTACTACGACACCGAGACCATCCGCATCGAGGGGAAGGGGAAGTACGAGAAGGACCTCAACCCCGAGCTCCTGAAGGGTCAGCGCGCCACGCGCGACATCAAGGACCCGAAGAGCGGCGAGGTGATCGTCAAGAAGAACCGCAAGTACACCGAGAGCGCGATCAAGAAGCTGATGTCGGCCAAGCTCCGGTCCCTCCCCATCGACGCCGAGGAGGTGCACAGCAAGATCTCCGCCGAGGACGTCGTCGACGAGACGACCGGCGAGGTGCTCCTCGAGGTGAACGAGGAGATCTCCGAGGAGAAGATCGAGGAGCTGCGCAAGCGCGACATCAAGGAGCTGCGCGTCCTCTTCATCGACAACCTGAACGTGCTGCCGTCGCTCCGCGACACGCTCATGGCGGACAAGATCTCCACGCCCGAAGAGGCGATCATGGAGATCTACAAGCGGCTGCGGCCGGGTGATCCGCCGACGCCGGAGACGGCGACGAACCTGTTCGTGAACCTCTTCTTCAACGCCGAGCGCTACGACCTGTCGAAGGTCGGCCGGCTCAAGCTCAACTACAAGTTCGGGATCGACGAGCCGCTCGACAACCAGGTGCTGACGAAGCGCGACGTGCTGGAGGTGGTGCGCTTCCTCATCGACCTCAAGAACGGCAAGCCGAACAAGGACATCGACGACATCGACCACCTCGGCAACCGCCGCGTCCGCGCGGTGGGCGAGCTGCTCGAGAACCAGTACCGAATCGGTCTCGTCCGCATGGAGCGCGCGATCAACGAGCGCATGAGCCTCCAGGAGATCGAGACGCTCATGCCGCACGACCTCATCAACGCGAAGCCGGTGACGGCCGTCATCAAGGAGTTCTTCGGGTCGTCGCAGCTCTCGCAGTTCATGGACCAGACGAACCCGCTCTCCGAGGTGACCCACAAGCGCCGCCTCTCCGCGCTGGGGCCGGGCGGCCTCACCCGCGAGCGCGCCGGCTTCGAGGTGCGCGACGTCCACTCGACGCACTACGGCCGCATCTGCCCCATCGAGACGCCGGAAGGCCCGAACATCGGCCTCATCGCGTCGCTCTCGACCTACGCCCGCGTCAACGAGTACGGCTTCGTCGAGACGCCCTACCGCCGGGTGGAGAAGGGCCGCGTCACGGACGAGGTGAAGTTCTACTCCGCCCTCGAGGAGGAGCAGCACATCATCGCCCAGGCGAACGCGCCGGTGGACAAGAAGGGCGTCTTCCAGGGCGCGGCCGTCTCCTGCCGCAAGCACGGTGAGTACGTGCAGGCGAAGCCGGACGAGGTCGACCTGATGGACGTGTCGCCGAACCAGCTCGTCTCGGTGGCCGCCTCACTCGTGCCCTTCCTGGAGAACGACGACGCGAACCGCGCCCTGATGGGCTCGAACATGCAGCGCCAGGCGGTCCCGCTGCTCCGCACCGACGCCCCGCTGGTCGGCACCGGCATCGAGTTCATCGTGGCCCGCGACTCGGGCGTGACGGTGGTGGCTAAGCGCGACGGCGTGGTGCAGTCGGTCGACGCCGGCCGCATCGTGGTGAAGGCGGACGTGCCGACCTCGACCACCGACGTGGCGAACGAGGTCGACATCTACAACCTCATCAAGTACCAGCGCTCGAACCAGAACACCTGCATCAACCAGAAGCCCATCGTGAAGCCGGGCGAGCGGGTGAAGAAGGGCGACGTCATCGGCGACGGGCCGGCCACCGAGATGGGCGAGCTCGCGCTCGGGCAGAACGTGGTCGTCGCCTTCATGCCGTGGCAGGGCTACAACTTCGAGGACTCGATCCTCCTCTCCGAGCGCCTCCTCAAGGAGGACGTGTACACCTCGATCCACATCGAGGAGTTCGAGTGCATCGCGCGCGACACCAAGCTCGGCAAGGAAGAGATCACCCGCGACATCCCGAACGTCGGTGAGGAGGCCCTGAAGGATCTCGACGAGTCGGGCATCATTCGCATCGGCGCCGAGGTGAAGCCGGGCGACATCCTGGTCGGCAAGATCACGCCCAAGGGCGAGACGCAGCTCTCCCCCGAGGAGAAGCTGCTGCGCGCCATCTTCGGCGAGAAGGCGGGCGACGTCCGCGACAGCTCGCTGCGCGTCCCGCCCGGCGTGCAGGGCACCGTCATCAACGCCAAGGTCTTCTCGCGCAAGGGCGTCGACAAGGACGAGCGCGCCAAGGCCATCGAGGAGATGGAGGAGGCCCGCCTCCTCAAGGATCAGAACGACGAGATCCACATCATCCAGGACTCGGCCTACGGCAAGATCCGCAAGCTCCTCCTCGGCAAGGAGGTCTCGGGCCGGCTGGTGGACGACCAGGGCAACCAGCTCCTCAAGAAGGGCGACATGCTGGACGACGGGCTGCTCGACACCGTCCCGCAGCGCTACTGGGGCGAGATCGCGGCCCCCTCCGATGTGCAGGAGAAGGTCCGCAAGGTCGTCCAGAACTTCGAGGAGCAGCGCGAGCTCATCAAGCTGCTGTTCGGGGAGAAGATCGGCCGCCTGAAGAAGGGCGACGAGCTCCCGCCGGGCGTCATCAAGATGGTGAAGGTGTACGTCGCCATCAAGCGCAAGCTCGCCGTCGGCGACAAGATGGCCGGCCGGCACGGCAACAAGGGCGTCGTCTCGCGCGTGCTGCCCGAGGAGGACCTGCCCTACCTCGAGGACGGGACCCCGGTCGACATCGTCCTCAACCCGCTCGGCGTGCCCTCCCGCATGAACGTGGGCCAGATCCTGGAGACCCACCTCGGCTGGGCGGCGCTCAACGTCGGCAAGCGCATCGAGGACATGATCGAGAAGAAGTTCGGGCCCGACCAGCTGCGCAAGGGGCTGAAGAAGGTCTTCCCGACGGACGACGTCCGGACCGAGAAGATGGCGCAGATGATCGACGACCTGCCGGACAAGGAGCTGCCGAAGCTGGCCGAGAAGTTCATGCGCGGCGTGCACGTGGCGACGCCCGTCTTCGACGGCGCCCACGAGGACGAGATGACGGGGCTGCTCGCCACCGGCGACTGCACCATGCAGTCGGTCCTCTTCGACGGACGCACCGGCGAGCCGTTCGACCACGACGTCACGGTCGGCGTCATGTACATGCTGAAGCTGCACCACCTGGTGGACGAGAAGATCCACGCCCGCAGCATCGGGCCGTACTCGCTCGTCACGCAGCAGCCGCTGGGCGGCAAGGCCCAGTTCGGCGGTCAGCGGCTGGGCGAGATGGAGGTGTGGGCGATGGAGGCCTACGGCGCGGCGTACTCGCTGCAGGAGTTCCTGACGGTGAAGTCGGACGACGTGGTCGGCCGCACCCGCATGTACGAGGCCATCGTGAAGGGCGAGAACACGCTCGAGTCCGGGCTGCCCGAGTCCTTCAACGTGCTCATCAAGGAGATGCAGAGCCTCGCGCTCGACGTCGAGCTGCTCGAGTCGCCGGATGCGCTGCGCGAGCGCGAGCTGCAGGAGGCCGCCGCTGCGACGGGCGATCCGCTCGCCCCGCGGCCGGAGAAGAAGACCGCCTAGCCTTCTCTCCTCCTCCCCCCGCCTGGCGGGGGGAGGGCCGGGGGGAGGGGCCTGCTGTCATCTCGAGAACTTTTTCAGGGAGTCGCCGTGAAGGACATCTTCAATTTCTTCGAGAAGCCGAAGGACCCGCTGTCGTTCTCGGCCATGCGCATCTCGCTGGCCAGCCCGGACAAGATCCGGCAG
>DASPZP010000265.1:0-2133 GCA_035636195.1 Anaeromyxobacteraceae bacterium | reverse complement strand
GGGATGCGCACCCGGGAGGCCGGCCCGCCGCTGCACCGGCGTGCCCGCCGCCGCTCGGCTGGCTGCCCGGGCCTCGGCTTCTGCGCTAGAGTCCTTCCCCATGGAAGGGCAGACCACCGGTCCGATGAGCGAGGAGATGTTTCACTCGTTCCTCCAGCTCGCCGTCAAGCGCCAGGCGAGCGACGTCCACTTCGAGGTCGGCTATCCGCCGACGTACCGCGTCTTCGGGGAGCTCCTGGCGGCGAAGTACCCGCCCCTCACCCACGCGGACACGGAGGCCATCGCGAACCTGATCTTGCAGGCGCCGGGCTCCGGGTTCACGCCGCTCGACTTCCGCGAGGTCGACCGCAGCTACTCCTTGCCGGGCGTGTCGCGCTTCCGGGCCAGCATCTTCAAGCAGCGCGGGAGCTGGGGCGCGGTGATGCGCACCATCCCCTTCGCCATCCCGGACTTCGCCTCGCTCAACCTGCCGCCGGTGGTGCAGACCATCGCCGACGCGCGTCGCGGGCTCGTCCTCGTGACCGGCGCCACCGGCAACGGCAAGTCCACCACCATCGCCGCCATCATCAACCACATCATCCAGCAGGAGCGTCTCCACGTCGTGACGGTGGAGGATCCGATCGAGTTCATCTTCCAGGCCGGGAAGGGGCTCATCATCCAGCGCGAGGTGGGCGCCGACACCGCCAGCTACTCCGACGCGCTCCGGGCCGCGCTGCGGCAGGACCCGGACGTCATCATGGTGGGCGAGCTGCGCGACCGCGAGGCCACCGACATCTGCCTCAAGGCCGCCGAGACCGGGCACCTCGTCATCGCCTCCCTCCACACGCCCGACGTCACCCGCTCCATCGGCCGGGTGGTCGGGCTCTTCCCGGCGGACGAGCAGGACACCGTGCGCGCGCGCCTGGGCGACAACCTGCAAGCGGTCGTCTCGCTGCGCCTGCTCATGCGCGCCGACGCCGCCGGCCTCATCCCGGCGGTCGAGGCGCTCCTCGCCACCTCCACCGTGCGCGAGGCCATCCGCGAGGGCGGGGCGCGGGTGCAAGAGCTCAAGAACTACATGGAGACCGCCGGGGCCGACCTCGGCATGCACAGCTTCGACCAGTACCTGTACCGGCTGCACGAGCAGAAGCGGGTCTCGCTCGACACCGCCCTCGACAACGCCACTTTCCGCGCCGACCTGGAGCGCCGCATCCTCATCGAGACCGGGGGCCGCAGCGCGTGACGCCAGCCGGCCCCGCCGCCTCGCGCGCGCTCGTCGTCGGGCAGGACGCCGACGTCTCCGCCGCGCTGCACCTGCACCTCGACCGTGCGGGCTGGGCGCTCTATTGCCTCCCGTCTCCCGAGCTACTCGAGCCCATGCTGCGCGGGGTGGCGCCCCATGTCATCGTGCTCATGCTGCCGGCCTCGCCCGACGCGACCTGGGGTGGGGCGCTCACCGCCGCTTCGAACGCGGCGCGAGTGGGCGTGCGGGTGGTGGTGGTGGCGCCTTCACGCGACGTGGTGGAGCCGCTCGCCGCGGTCGCCGGCGCCGAGCGCGCGCTCGCCCGGGCGGAGGTGCTGGCCAGGCCCATGGCGGTGGTCGAGCGGGCCCCTGGGACCGGCACAGCCCCGACCGCCTTCGCGCCGCCCGCCATGGGCACCCCGCGAGCGGTCCCGCCACCACCGCCTCCGCCTCCCCCTCAGCCGCGGACGCCACCGCTGGCTGACGTCGCCCCGCCCGCCGGCCGGCCCGCGCCGCGCCCGAACATCGACCTGATGGCGCTCATCGACGAGGAGCTGGTCGACGAGCCGCGGCAGCGACCGAAGATGACCAGGGTCGACGTGAACGTGAGCCTGGTCTCGGAGCACAACTTCTACGTCGGCTCCACGCGCCGGGTGGACTCCGGCGGCGTCTTCATCTCGACCATGCTTCCGCCCGCCACCGGGACGCGGCTCCAGGTCAGGCTGGGCCTCGCCGATGGCCGCAAGATCGAGGTGGAGGGCGAGGTGATCTTCATCCGCGAGAAGAGCGCCATCAGCGGCCGCCAGCCCGCCGGCTGCGGCGTGAAGCTCTTCAACGTCCCGGGCTGGGCCGTCGACGCCATCGATCGCTTCGTCCTGGCGCGGCCGCCGATCGTGTACTCCCCGTAGCGG
>DASPZP010000264.1:0-2582 GCA_035636195.1 Anaeromyxobacteraceae bacterium | reverse complement strand
CTGCGCCGTTGAAGGTATTCCAGCTCAAGATCACGCTCGAGGGAATCAGTCCGCCGATCTGGCGCCGCGTACACGTGCCTGCCACTTTGAGGCTCGATGCGCTCCACCGGGTGGTGCAAGCGGCAATGGGATGGACCAACTCGCACAGCCACGAGTTCACGTTTCGCGACCGAACGTTCTCGGACCCGGCCTTCGACGAAGATGGCGGGCTGGAGATCGATGACGAGCACGAGGTGGCGCTCGGGAGCCTCGTGGCGAGGGTGAGAGGCCAGAAGCTTCGGTACCGGTACGACTTTGGCGACAACTGGCGCCACGAGATCGTCTTCGAGAAGGCGCTCGAGCGCGACGAGCGCTTGATGCACCCCGTCTGTGTCGGAGGGGAGCGCGCTTGTCCACCCGAGGATGTGGGTGGGGTTGGCGGGTACTGGCGGATCGTCGAGGTTCTGGCGAACGCCGAGCACCCGGATCGTGACGAAACGCTCGCCTGGATCGGGGGAGCCTTCGACCCGGAGTGCTTCGACGTGAATCTCGTGAACAGGGCCCTACGCGGGGGCGAATAGCGGATTAGCCTAAAGGAAAGCGCACTTTACTTTCGTCGTCGGTGGTAAAGAATTCGACCCCAGCGGAGGACAGCATGGCGAGAACCGTCGGCGAGACTCGGAGGAGCACGGTGGCCGGCGAGACGGTGGCCGCCTTCGTTCCTGGTCCGCTTCCGCCCTCGGATCCGCCGCTCGCGCTCGACCCCGTGAGGGATGTCCTCTCCCGCGCGGAACACGCGCTCTCGCGGCTCGATCTGGCGAGCGACATGGTGCCGTCGCTCGACTGGTTCACCTACGCGTTCGTGCGGAAGGAGGCGGTGGTCTCGTCGCAGATCGAGGGCACGGAGGCCACGCTCGACGACCTCCTCACGTTCGAGGCCAAGGCGGAGGGGACAAAGCCCGGGGCCGACGTGGAGGAGGTCTGCAACTACCTCGACGCGCTCGCATGGGCGCGCCGCGAGCTCGCCCGGCCCAAGGGGCTGCCGCTCTCCATGCGGCTCGTCCACGGCGTCCATCGGCGCCTGATGAAGGGCGTCCGGGGGGCGTCGAAGCAGCCAGGCGAGGTGCGCCGCAGCCAGAACTGGGTGGGAGGCACGCGGCCGAGCAACGCGGCATACGTGCCGCCACCGCCGGAGGAGGTCCCACGGCTGCTGGGTGAGCTCGAGCGATACATCCACGCCGAAGACTTGCTCCCGCCGCTCGTCCGCGCGGGGCTGGTCCACGTGCAGTTCGAATCCATCCATCCGTACCTGGACGGCAACGGACGCGTGGGACGACTGCTGATCGCGTTGCTGCTCGAGCACTGGAAGCTTCTCGGCGCCCCGCTCCTGTACCTCAGCCTCCACTTCAAGCGTCGTCGGCCGGAGTACTACCGGTTGCTCGACGAGGTTCGGCGGACCGGCGACTGGGAGGCGTGGAGCCGGTTCTTCCTGGAAGGAGTCGCTGAGATTGCGGAGGAGTCCGCCACGGGGGCACGCGACCTCTACCGGCTCGTGGCCTGCGACCGGGAGCGCGTCCTCGTCGCAAAGGGATCGTCCCTCACCGCTGCCCGATTGCTCGAGCTCCTGCCGCGCCGCCCCGTCGTCACGATCCCTGGGGTCGTGAAGATGCTCGAGACGACCAAGCCGACGGCGACGAAGAGCATCGAACTGTTCGAGACGCTCGGGATCCTTCAGGAGACAACGGGACGAAAGCGGGATCGCATGTACCGGTACACACGATATCTCGAGCTGCTGCGGGCAGGGACCGAGCTCGCCGGCCCGGGCGGTCGAACAGCGACCTGATGCGCGAGCTCCGCCTTCCGGTGGTCGACACTGCAAGCGGTATCGGCTGGGCAGACGCCTCGAGAATCTGCTTGCTGCGGAAGCTCGAGAAGTTCGCGTCGAGCGGCACCCAGGCGCCACCGACGGTATGGCACTCGGGTAGCCCCACCTCCCTCTCCCCCCCACCGGGGGGAGAGGGTCGGGGAGAGGGGGCTTCCCGCTACAGGCGCCCACTGCGAGCGGATCGGGGGGTCTCCATGCGGCTCTTCCTCACCGGCGGCACCGGCTTCATCGGCCAGGCGCTGGTCCGGGCGGTGCGGCGGCGCGGCTGGTCGCTCTCGGTGCTGGTGCGCGACCCGGCGAGCGCGCCGGCGCGCTGGATCGCGGCCCAGGGCGGTGAGCTCGTCCCGGGCGACGTGACGCGGGCGGATGGGTTGCGCCAGCGCCTGGCCGGGTTCGACGCCGTCCTGCACAACGCCGGCGTCTACGAGCTCGGCGCCGGCGCCGCCGAGCGGGAGCGCATGGGCCGGGTCAACGTCGAGGGGACCGACGCTGTGCTCCGCGCCGCCTACGAGGCCGCTGTCCCGCGCACCGTCTACGTCTCCACCGTCTGGGCGCTCGGCCCCACCTCCCCGATACCCAGCGACGAGTCGCATCGCCATCCGGGCCATTTCCTCACCGTGTACGAGGAGAGCAAGGTGCAGGCCCACCAGGTGGCGCTCTCCTGGCGCGAGCGCGGCCTGCCGCTCGCCACTGCGATGCCGAACGCCGTGGTGGGCGC
>DASPZP010000263.1:0-14403 GCA_035636195.1 Anaeromyxobacteraceae bacterium | reverse complement strand
TCCCACAAGGAACGGTGCCCCGCTTCGGCCCAGGCGCGGCGGGTGTCAAACTCGGCCAGGTGCAGCAGGAACTCGACCTGGACCTCGCGCTCGCAACCGGCGAGCTCGCCGAGGCGCCGCGCGAGGGCGGCCGAGTCGAGGGAGGATGGAGCGCTGTAGTGCATGGAGACCTCCAGTGAAGGTACTCCATTTGTAACACCGGATCTCGCAGCCTCCGGGAAGGCGCCTGGCGGGCTCACCAGCGCGATTTCGCCTGGGCCCCTGCGCCGGGGGAGCGACGAGGAGTTTGCGGCAGGCGCACGGGCGCGGGGCGCTTCGTAGGCCGTCGTTTCGCGGCATCGCGCTCGCGTGAGCCGGATTCGCTCAGGAGCGGGTCAAGCGCTCATTCACTCCCCGTTGGGTAGGGTGGCTGGCAGCGCGACGCCATGACCGTCCAGCGGCTGCCCCTCTCACCAGCCCTTGCCCCGCCGGGGAAGAGGGAGTCGAGGAACGCCTCTTCTTGTATGCCGATCTTGCGGGAACCGTCTCGATCGCGCGACGCCGCCTCGCACGCGGCAATCGTCCGGCGCCGCCCGCCCAGCACCCAGGCGCGCGCCGTTCGCTGCCTTTCACTTCACTGCCCGAGACCGCCCGCCGGTCTGCACCGCACGACGAGCTGGGAGGAGATGAGATGGATGATGAGCGGCTGCGCCCTCGCCCCGTCGAGCGAAGCTCGCGTGCTCACGAATCATGTTCACCCTTGGCCGCCGGTGGCGCGCGGCGGGTGGGAGGCGCCGGCGGAGGCTTCCGCTCGTCGGGATCGTCCTCCAGCATCCGGTACTTCGGCCCCTCCGGATCGTCGTACTGGCCGCTCCGCACCGACCACAGGAAGAAGAGCCAGGCGGCCACGCCCAAGGCGAGCGAGAGCGCGATCAGGAAGCCGAGGTCCATGTGCGCACCCGGAGCGAGTTCCCGATGACGAAGAGCGACGAGGCCGCCATGCAGCCCGCCGCGACGATGGGGTGGAGGAGCCCCGCCACGGCGAGCGGGATGGCGACCACGTTGTAGAAGAAGGCCCAGAAGACGTTCTGGCGGATGATGCGCGTCGTGCGGCGGCCCAGCCGCACGAGCGCCGGCACGAGTCGCAGGTCGTCGCGCACCAGCACCGCCCCGGCGCTCTCCAGCGTGACGTCGGTGCCGCGGCCCATGGCGACGCCTACCGCCGCGCGGGTGAGCGCCGGCGCGTCGTTGAGGCCGTCGCCGATCATGAGCACCCGGGCGCCCTCCCCTTGCAGGCGCGCCAGCTCGCGCTCCTTCGCGACGGGCGTCGCCCCCGCCACCACCCGTTCCACCCCCGCCCGCCGCGCGACCGCGGCGGTGGTGGCGGCGCCGTCCCCGCTGACGATGGAGAGCCGCAGCCCCAGTGCGCGCAGCTCGGCGAGCGCCGCCGGGGCCTCGTCGCGCAGGACGTCGGAGACGACGAGCAGCGCGGCGAGCTCGCCGTCCACCGCGGCGTGGAGGACGGTGTCCCCCTCGGCCTCGAACGGCGCGGCGGAGCGCTGCGCCTCCGGCGGAACCGGAATGCCCTCCTCCTCGAGGAATGCGCCGTTTCCGACCACCACGACCGAGCGGCCGGCGATCCCCCGCACGCCCCGCCCCGGGACGGCCCGGAACTCCGAGACGTGGAGGCCGGGGCCGGACAGCGCCCGCGCTGCCTGGGTGATCGCGCGGGCCAGGCTGTGCTCCGACTTCCCCTCCACGGCGCCGGCGAGCCGGACGACCTCGTCCCGACCGAGGTGGCCCCCCGGCCAGCACACCACCTCGCGCAGGACGGGCTTGCCACGCGTGAGCGTGCCGGTCTTGTCGAGCACCACCTCGGTCACGGCCGCAGCGCGCTCCAGCACGTCGCCGTTTCGGACGAGCAGGCCGCGCCCGGACGCCTCGCCGCTGGCGAGCAGGATGGCGATGGGCGTGGCGAGCCCCAGGCTGCACGGGCAGGCGATGACGAGCACCGCCACCCCCGTCATGAGCGCCTGCTGCGCCGGCGCGCCGCGCGCCAGGTGCACGCCGACCGTCGCCGCCGCGAGCACCAGCACGGCGGGCACGAACCAGCCCGTCACCCGATCCGCCAGCGCCTGCAAGCGCGGCTTGTCGGCCTGGGCCGACTCGACCGCGCGCATGATCCCCGCCAGCACGGTCGCCTCGCCCACCCGCCCGACGCGGAACGTGAACGCGCCGTGCAAGTTGAGCGTGCCGCCGATGACCCCCGCGCCCGGGCCCTTCGCCACCGGGCGCGCCTCGCCGGTGACGAGCGCCTCGTCCACCTCCGACGAACCTTCCACCACCTCGCCGTCGAGCGGCACGCGCTCGCCGGGCACCACCTCCACCAGATCGCCCACGGCCACGGCCGAGAGCGGGACCATGGCGACCTGACCCTCTCCCCTGCCCTCCCCCCGTCCCTGTCCCCCCGAGGGAGAAGGAGATCGGACGCGCGCCTCGCGCGGCAGGAGGCCCGCCAGCCGCGCCACCGCCTCCGAGGCGCGGCCGCGCGCGCGCGCCTCGACGTAGCGCCCCGCCAGCACGAGCGTGACGATCATGGCGGCGGTGTCGAAGTAGACCTCGCCGCCGCGGGTCATCTGGTGGACGCTGTAGAGGAGCGCCGCCCCCGACCCCAGCACGATGAGTGAATCCATGTTGAACCGGCGCGCGCGCAGGCCGCGCCAGGCGGAGCGCAGGAAGGGCGCGCCGGCGTAGAAGAAGACCGGCAGCGTGAGCCCGAGCGAGATGACCTCCATCGCGCGCCGGAGCCCGGGTTGCATGCCCTGGAAGTACCCCGCGTAGAGCGCGGCCGAGTAGATCATGAGCTGCGAGGCGAGGAAGAAGGCGGTGCCGAGCCGGACGAGGAGGTCCTTCGTCTCGGCGTCCTGCGCCCTCTGCCGCTCGCTCTCGGAGTACGGCTTCGGCTCGTAGCCCCCCGCCCGGATCCGGGAGAGCACGGCCTCGAGCGGCGCGGCCGCCGGGTCGAAGCGCACACGCGCGCGGTGCGTGGCGTAGTTCACCCGCGCCGAGGTGACGCCGGGGAGCCGCGCCAGCAGCCGCTCGTTGAGCCAGACGCAGGAGGCGCAGCGTATCCCGTCGATGTAGACGTCGAGCTCGGCCAGGCCGCCCTCGACGCTGCGCACCGCCTCCCGGAAGGCGCTGGCATCGACGGGCCGCGCCGGATCCGCCGCCAGGCCCGGCTCGTCCCACCGCCGGCCCAGGTAAAAGCTCCCCAGCCCCTCGGCCGAGATGAGCTGGTACACCCCCCGGCAGCCGGTGCAGCAGAAGACCCGGTCTCCGACGTGCACCGCCTCCCGCTCCGGGAACGGGAGCAGGCAGTGCTCACAGCGGAGCATGGAGCCCCAATCCGCGCGCCAGGAAGACGAGGCCCACCAGCACGACGGCCACCCCGCCCAGCCGGTACAGGACGCCGCGCAGGCGCACCGAGACGACCGTCGCGCCGGCGCCGACCAGGAGGAGTGCCGGGACGGTGCCCACGGCGAAGGCGAGCGCGAAGAGGAGCCCCTGCGGCAGCCCCCCGGTCGCGGCCGCGCCCATGAACGCCGAGTAGGACAGTCCGCACGGCAGGAATCCGAAGGAGAGCCCGAGCACGTAGTACCGCCCGGTGCCGCCGCCCTCGAGGAGCGCCCGCACGCCGCGGAAGAGGCGCCCCGCCACGCGGTCCTCGAGCCGTCGCGCCGCCGGGACGAACCCCGCCGCGCCGAGCCCCATCGCCACCATCACGGCCCCGGCGAGCGCCGAGATCACGTTCTGCAGCCCCGCCATCCGCCCTGCGGTGTTCACGAAGGAGCCGGTGAGCCCCATCAGCGCGCCGAGGCTGGCGTAGGTGGTGACGCGTCCGGCGTTGTAGAGGAGCTGGCCTGCGAGGGCGCGGCGCGCCCCGCCTCGCGCAGCCGTCACGCCCATGGAGGCGACGAGCGGCCCACACATCCCGGCGCAGTGGCCGAAGCCGCCCAGCAGGCCGGTCGTGACGGCCAGCGCGAGATCCGGCGCCATGGGTCAATCCGCCACGTCGAAGTTGAAATCGGCGCGGATGGACGCAGACGTGCGCGGCTCACGCGCGGCGACGCTGACGATTGCCGACCAGGCACGCTTTCCGCTCGGACAGCGCACGATCGCGCCTCGTCCCTGGTACCGGCCACCCCCGAGCGCCGCGAGCTGCACCCGGTTCGCCCCCATGTACATGCCCGGCATCGAGAGCGCGACCTCGACCACGTGGTCGGACACCGGCAGGGCGCCGCGCCGCGCGTCGACCGTGAACGTGACGTCGGTCATGGCGCGCACGGGCCGCGGCGAGATCTCGAGGACGATCGTCGCGCCGTCCACCGCGCGTGCGCAGGGTCCCTGCGCGAGGTCGCAGGTCGGCGCGGCGCGGGCCCCCACCGCCGCGGCGTCGTGCTGGTGGTGCGCCTCGTCGTAGTGGAGGCCCGCCTCGTACGGATCGGCCACCACCGTCGGCTCGGCGAGGTGGCGCCCCACCCAGATCGCCCCCGCCACTGCCCCGAAGCCGAGCAGGCACACGATCGCGATGACGGGCTTCACCGGCTCGCCTCAGGCACGGTGAGGGTGAGCTCGCGCGTGGCGCCTGCGCCGTCCGTGGAGGTGGCGCTCAGCCGTGTCGGCAAGCTGGCGGCGCCCGGCGGCAGGCCGCGCCCGACCGCCATCACCCTCAACCGTCGGTGCTCGCCCGCCGCGAGCCTCACCGTGTCGGGGCGCAGCTCGAACGTCGCTCCGACCGCCCCCGGCACCGAGACGGACAGCGCGAGCACGAGCGGCGCGCGGCCGCGGTTCTCCAGGGCGAGGGTGAGCGCGTTGTACACCTCGCCCGCCGCCGTGCGGCGCGGGGCGAAGTCGCTGCCGGCGAGGGTGACCTCGAGCGGCTGCCGGTCGGCAGCCACCGCGGCTGTCAGGCCCAGCGCGGCGACGGTCAGGATGCCGAGCGCGATCGAGGCGGGCCGCAGGAGCCGGCGCGGCGTACCGGCCACGCCGAAGGAGTAGCCGATGAGGTCGGGCGGCTTGCGGAGCCGCGCCATGATGGGCCGGCAGGCGTCGATGCACTCGGTGCAGGCGGTGCAGGCGGACTGCAGCCCGTCCCGGATGTCGATGCCGACCGGGCAGCACCGCAGGCAGGCCTTGCAGTCGATGCAGTCCTGGTCGCGCCGGACGTCATAGGCGACCACCATCGCGTGCCGGTCGAGGAGCGCCCCTTGCAGCTTCGCGTAAGGGCAGGTGGTGGCGCAGAAGCCATGCCGCCAGAAGGCGAGATCGGCGAAGAGCACCGCCGCGAGCGCGAACCAGATCCCGGACAGCGTGGGCCCGAGCGAGAGCGACGCGAGGTCTCGCAGGAACTCTCCCGGGGGGACGAAGTACCAGGTGAGGTTGGCCGCCACCAGCGCCGAGCCGAGCCCGATGGAGGCGTAGGCGGCGCCGAGGCGCCATCCCCCCCGATCACGGGCGCGGCCCAGGAAACCGCTCAGATCGACGAGCGCCGTCTGCGGGCAGCCCCAGCCGCACCAGACCCGGCCGAACAGGACCGTGACGAGCAGGAAGGCGAAGCAGACGAAGAGCGTGGCGGCCAGGACGACGAAGAGCTCGTCCATCCAGAGGGTGGCCCCGAAGACGTGCAGGCGGAGCGAGGCGAGATCGAAGCGGAGCGCGCTCTCCCCATTCACGCGCAGGAACGGCAGGCTCAGCGCGACGGCGGCCTGCGCCAGCTCGGCCAGGCGCCGCCACGGCCGTAGCCGCGAGACCTCACCGCGCTTCGTCGTCATCCTCGAGCATCTTGTACTTCGCCTGCTCCACCTTCGCCCGCCTGCCCCGGCTGTAGTAGTGCGCCACGATGGCGGCGAAGAGCGCCACCAGCACGGCTCCGAAGAGCAGATAGGCGAGCGCCCCGCCGCTCACTTCGGGGCCTTCGTGCGCCGGCGCGACATGCCCCACGCCAGGAGCGCGAGCGCGGTGGCCGGGATGGCGGTGTACGCGATCGTGCTCGTCACGCTGATCTCGAGCGCGGTCCCGCCCTTCAGCTGGTCCTCCTGCGCCCAGCCGCTGAACCACGGGCTGAAGGCGAAGAAGTAGTAGAGCCCCCACGAGACGAGGCCGGCGAGGAGGAGATACCAGCCGAGCGGGACGTGGTGCGCGGTAGCCTTGTTCTGGAGCGCGTCCAGGCTCTCATCGAGGTCGGAGTTGGTCATGGCGTCCTCCTAGTGCTTCGACTGCTTCTGCTGCTCGCGGATGAAGGCGACCACCGACCAGACGTCGTCGTCCGAGAGCTGGCCGCCGAAGGCGGCCATGCCGCCCTCCGGGCTGCCCTCGCGCCCGATGGCCTTCTTGGCGGCGCTGCCGCAGCTGATGATCCCGAAGTAGGCGCCGTCGGCCGGATCGCCCTTCACCCCCAGGAACTCGTCGTCGACGAGGCTCGGGATGGCGCCCGGGATGCCCTCGCCCGCGTCGCCGTGGCACTGCGCGCAGTCATTGGCGTAGAGCTCCTTCCCGCGCGCGATGGCCTGCGGCTTTCCGGCGAGCGGGTTCGCGGCGGCGAGGTCGCCCACCGCGCAGGCGCGCGGGACGGCGTGCCCGAGCCACTGCATGTAGGCGACCAGCGCTTCCGTCTCGGTCTTCCCCGCCAGCGCGGCGAAGTCCTCGTCCTTGGCGGAGAACTCGCCCGGCGAATAGGCGCTCGCCAGCGCGGCGTAGTGCGCCTTCACGCTCCGCGGGTCGAGCTTCGCACCGGAGAGGAAGGCGTAGGAGGGCATGTTCGACTTCGGCACGATGGCCCGCGGGTTCTCGAAGTGGCGCACGTGCCAGTCGTTGGGCCGGAGGCCTCCCTCGCGCGCCAGGTCGGGCCCGGTGCGCTTCGAGCCCCAGAGGTGCGGACGGTCGTAGGCGAACTCGCCCGCCTTGGAGTAGTCGCCGTAGCGCGCCACCTCGCTCGCCAGCGGCCGCACGGTCTGCGTGTGGCAGCCCATGCACCCCTCGCGCTGGTAGATGTCGCGGCCAGCCAGCTCGAGCGGCGTGAAGGCCCGCAGGGCCTCGAGGCGCGGGTGCATGTCCTGCCTCAGCATCGGGTAGAACAGGGTGGCGACGGTGCCGACCAGGATGGCGACGAGCGCCGCCACCGAGAAGAGGACCGGCTTCGTGTAGATCGCGTTCGCGTTCATGGCGCTCCCTCTAGGCCTGGGTCGCGGCGACGGGCTCGACCGCCGCATCGAGCGCCCTGCTCCTCTCGAGCGCCTTGCCCTTCTGGAGGGTCTTCAGGACGTTCCAGACGAAGCAGAGCATCCCTGCGATGAAGACGACGCCGCCGAGCGCGCGCAGGTGGTAGTACGGATAGTTACGGGCGAGCCCCTCCATGAAGGTGTAGCGGAGCTTGCCGCCCTCCATCGCCTTCCACATGGCGCCCTGCTGGATGCCGGTGATCCACATCGTGACGGAGAAGATGAGCTGCCCCACCAGCACCAGCCAGAAGTGCGCGTTGGCGAGCTTCTCGCTGAAGATGGTGGTGCCGTAGATCTTCGGCACGACGTAGTAGATCGAGGCCGTGGTCACCATCGTCACCCAGCCCATGGTGCCCATGTGCACGTGGCCGGGGACCCAGTCCGTGAAGTGGATGAGCTGGGAGACGGCCCGCAGCGACTGCGTCGGCCCCTGCACCGTCTGCAGGCCGTAGAAGGTGATCCCGAGGAGGAAGAACTTGGCGAGGTAGTTCTGGCGGAGCTGGTTCCAGTCCTGCCCGAGCGTGTAGTAGCCGTTCACGACCGAGCCCCACGACGGCGCGATGAGGAACATCGTGAAGACGATCCCGAGCGTCTGGAGCCAGGTGGGCAGCGGCGTGTAGACGAGGTGGTGCGCGCCCGTCCAGAGGTACCCGAAGATGAGCGACCAGAAGGCGACGATGGAGAGGCGGTGGCTGAAGACGGGCAGCCCGGTCGACTTGGGCAGGAAGTAATAGAACATGGCCAGGATGGGCGTCGTGAAGAGGAAGCCCACCACGTTGTGGCCGTACCACCACTCGACGTTGGCCGAGTTCACGCCGGCATAGAGGTGATAGCTCTTGCCGAAGGTGGCCGGGATGGCGGCGTTGTTCACGATGTACAGCACCGCGATCGTGATGACGGTGGCGAGGATGTACCAGAGCGAGACGAACATCTGCTCCTCGCGCCGCTTGATGATGGTCGCGAAGACGTTCACCCCGAACATCACCCACAGGACGACGATGGCGATGTCGAGCGGCCACTCCAGCTCGGCGTACTCGAGCGACTGGGTGTAGCCCATCATGAGCGACAGCGCGGCGGCAGCGATGCCGGCGTTGAACAGCCAGAGCTGGAGGCGGGCCAGCCGCGGGAAGACGAGCGGCCGGCGGCAGAGCCGCATCACCATGTAGTAGCCGAGGCCGAGGAACGCGCCGAGGCCGAGCCCGAACCCCAGGCCGTTCGTGTGGACGGGGCGGAGCCGTCCAAAGGTGAGGTATGGCGCGACGTTGGCGCCGGGAGCGAACATCTGGACCGCCAGGAGCAGCCCGACGAGGAGGCCCACCACTCCCCAGAAGATGGAGGAGAGGACGAACCCCAGGACGGTCCGGTCGTCGTACCGGTAATCGTTCACCATGCAAGCCTCGGCGGAGCGGGCGACGCGCAGCGTCACCGGGTTTGATCTCGGGCAGGATACCGGAGGTCGGCCGGGGGCGCGAGCGGCCGGGTATGGAGCGCTCGCCTGCCCGCTTCGTGCGGATGACCCGACCTGTCAACCGAGTGCCGGGTACGAGGTTGACGATGGAGCGGGCGCTGCTACGCTCCGGCGCCCCGTGCCACACCTCACGACTGCGCCCGGAGTCGAGCTCCACTTCAGCGAAGCAGGCTCCGGCCGCCCGATGGTGCTCGTCCACGGGTGGGCCATGTCCTCGGCGGCCTTCGCGCCGGTGGTGGAACCGCTCACCGCGGGCGCCCGCGTCATCACCCTCGACCTGCGCGGACATGGGGCCTCCACCACCGGCGGCGGGCAGGACCTCGCCAGCCACGCGCACGACCTCGAGCGGGCCTTCGACGCGCTCGACCTGCGCGACGCGGTGCTGGTCGGCTGGTCGATGGGGGGCCAGATCGCGCTCGAGGCGTGGCCCGTCCTCGCCGGAAGGGTGGCGGGCCTCGCGCTCGTCGGCGTCACCCCGCGCTTCACGTCGGCCCCGGACTGGGCACACGGCCTGCTGCCGGCGAGCGTGGAGGCGCTCGCGGCGCGCCTCCGCCACCGGTTCCAGCCGACGCTGCGCCGCTTCTTCGACGCCATGTTCACACCCGACGAGCTCCCGGAGCCCGAGCGCCGCGCACTCGCCGACGCGGTGCTGGGCGAGAGCACGCTCACCCCCGCGACCGCACTTGCGGGCCTCGAGGCTCTGCTGGCGGCGGATCAACGGCCGCGGCTCGTCGCGGTGCGCGCCCCGACCCTGCTCCTCCACGGCGAGCGCGATCCGATCTGCCTGCCGGCCGCGTCGGCGTGGCTGGAGCGGCAGCTCCCTTCCGCCCGGCGTTGCCTGCTCCCCGGGCTGGGCCACGCACCACAGCTGAGCCGGCCGGCGGTGGTGGCCGAGCTCGTGCTCCGATTCGCCGCGGAGCTCGCATGAGCCGCGCCGCGAGGATCGACAAGGCGCGCGTCCAGCGGGCCTTCACCCGAGGTGCGGACGTCTACGACGCCCACACGCCGGTGCAGGAGCGCGTGCGCGCGCGGCTGGCCGCGCTCTTGCCAGCCGCCTCGACCGCGCCACGCCGCATCCTGGACGTCGGCGCGGGGACGGGCGCCCTCCTCGCGGCCCTGCGCGGACGCTGGCCCACCGCGGCGCTGTGCGGCGTCGACCTCGCCCATGGCATGGCGAGCGCCGCGCGCCGGCGCAGCACGGCCGTGGCGGTGGGAGACGCGGAGGCGCTCCCGTTCCCGGCCGGCCGCTTCGACCTCGTCGTCTCCACCTCCTCCTTGCAGTGGCTCCAGAGCCTCGGTCCATCCCTCGGGGAGATGCGCCGCGTCCTTGCGCCGGGAGGGTTGGTGGCGCTGGCCCTCTTCGGTGGGGCGACCCTGCACGAGCTCGCCGCCGCCTGGCGAGAGGCGCTGCCTTCCGGGGCGGGACAAGACGACGCCCACCGCTTCCACCGCCCAGAGGACCTCGAGTCGGCGCTCGTCCAGGTTGGCCTCCGCGCGGAGCGGCTCGAGTCCGAGCGTGTCGTGGAGTGGCACGACGACCCGCTGGCCCTCGTGCGCGCGCTGCGCCGTATCGGCGCCGGGAACGCGATGGCGGAGCGCGCCGCCCGTGGCCCGGCGACGCTGCAACGGATGGCCCGGCTCTATACCGAGCGTCACGGCGAGGAGCGGGGCGTGCCCGCCACGTGGGAGATCCTGTACGCGGTGGCGCGTCGCCCTCCGATCTAGAGTCGAGAGGGAAAGACCCCCATCCAGATCTCGGCCTGCTCCGTACCTGGACCGGGGGGCGGGGAGACGATCATGACGATGGGACAGCATGCCCAGGCGACCAGTGCCGGGCGTCGCGGGCGGGCGTCGCGGGGTGCGCCCCCGGCGGGCGTTGTGCCGTCCGCAGCGGCCTTTCATGCTGGGACGCCATGATCGACCCGGCGGGGCTCGCCGCGCTCGCGCTGCTCATCCTGGCAGCCGCCGCCATCGCGGGGATGGACCTCGGCGAGCTCCGCGCGCTCTACGACGCCTGCTCCGGGCGCGTGATGGCGGTCGCGCTCCACCTGCTGCGCGACCGCGGGGAGGCCGAGGACGTGGTCCAGGAGACCTTCCTCGAGCTGTGGCGGCGCGCCTCCGCCTACGACCCGGCGCGCGGGAGCCGCGAGGCGTGGGCGGTGCTCATCGCCCGGAGCCGCGCGCTCGACCGCCTCCGCGCCCGCGGCAGTGCCCGGCACGCCCTGGAGCGGGCCGCCGAAGACCCGGTCGTCCCTCCTCCTCCCCTGATCGAGCTGGCCGAGGCCCGGCAGCTGAGGTCCCGCGTCCAGGACGCGCTCGCGATGCTGCCCGCGCCGCAGCGCGAGGCGGTCGAGCTCGCCTACTTCGGCGGCCTGACGCAGGTCGAGATCGCCGCCCGCGTGGGCGAGCCGCTCGGCACCGTGAAGACGCGGCTCCGGCTCGCCATGGAAAAGCTCGCCGCCCACCTCGCGGAGGGTGGGTCATGACCTGCGCCGAGGTCGTCGAGCTGGCGGGGGCGTTCGCGCTCGGGGCGCTGGAACGCGAGGAGCGAGCGGCGGTGGAGGAGCACCTCGCCGGTCCGGGGCCGCACCAAGGCTGCCTGGACGCCGTCGACCGCGCCCGCGCCACCGCGGCCGAGCTCTCGAGGGTCTTGCCGGAGTCGCGGCCCGATCCCGGCATCTGGCGCGCCATCGAGGCGCGCACCGGTGCGACCTCCCGGCCGCAGAGGGCGCGCATCGGACCTTGGGGTTGGGCGGCCGCTGCCGCCGCGGTGGCGGCGCTCGCCTTCCTGCAACTGGAGCGGCTCGAGTCCCGACGCCAGCGGGCCGAATCCCGCCAGGCGCGGGCAGAGCTTCAGGCGCTCGCCGGCGAACGCGATCGGCTCCGCGCCGAGGTGGGCGCGCTGGCCGCCGCCGGGGCGCTCCAGGGCGACGCGCTGGCGCTGCTCGATCGCCCGGGCACGAGGCTCGTGTCACTCGAGCCGCAGCCCGGTCAGCGCGGCCGCGGCGTCGCGATCGTGAACGTCGCCGAAGGGCGCGCCGTGGTGGCCTCCTCCTCGCTCGCGCCGCCGCCCGGCAAGACGTTCCAGCTCTGGGTGATCCGCGGGGCGGCGCCTCCTCGGCCGGCCGGCTTCCTGCAGCAGACCCCGGGCGGCGCGGCCGGCGAGGTGGACCCTGGCCTGCTGCGAGGCCCGCCTCCCGACGCCCTCGCCGTCTCGCTCGAGCCCGCCGGCGGGAGCCCGTCGCCGACGCAGGTGGTCCTCGTCGGTAAGGTCGCCGGCTGATCTCGCGACTCCGAAGGGTCCCCCCGCCTCTCCAGAGATCCGACCTCCTCCGCGCTCCGTACCCGCGGCACGAAGGAGGTCACACATGCAACGGAAGACGAAGACGCTGCCCCTCGTCGGTGCGCTCGTCGCGGTGGGCTGCGGCGGCAGAGGCGGGCCCACCGCGCCGGACGCCGACGGCGCCTGGATGGAGAGCGCCACCGTGGAGGTGTCGCGAGACGAGGCGGCCGGGCGTCAGACGGTGACCCTCGTCGATCCGAAGACCGGCTTCTCGCTCGTGGTGAGCGACGAGCCTCTCACGCCCGGCGTGATCGAGGTGGACGACCAAAGCCCGGCCGTGGCCGCGCTCACCTGGGGCCTCTCGAGCTGATCCCGACCCAACCGACGGAGGAATCCCATGCACTCGAAGGAGCGCCGTACCCTGTTCACGCTCGCCGCCGCGCTGGCCCTGTTCGCCGGGTCCGCCCACGCGTCGAGCCACCGCGAGGCGCCGGCCATCAGCGCCGATCCCGAGGCCGACAACACCGACCTGTACGCGTGGGTGTCACCGGGCGCGCACGACAAGCTCTGGATCATCGCCAACTGGATCCCCCTCGAGGAGCCGGCCGGCGGACCCAACTTCCACAAGTTCTCGGACGATGTCCTCTACGAGGTCCACCTCGCGCGCGGCAACCAGTCGCTCGAGGACGTGGTCACCTACCAGTTCCGCTTCAAGACCGCGCCGATCGCGCGGGTCGACCCGGCCGCCCTCGCGCTCGCCCCAGGCGGCGGAAAGGAGTTCTTCGCACAGCTGGCCGGCGCCTTCGACCAGACCTACACCGTGACCCGGATCTCCCGGCGCGCCGGGAGCGGCGACCGGGACACCCGCGTCCTCGCCCAGGACGTGCCGGTGGCGCCGCCTCGCATCGGGCCGCGCACGCAGCAGGTGGCGAACGCCCTCGGCCTCGCGCCGTACACCTCGCCCGTCTACGACGACGCGTTCGCCGCCACCTTCATCCGCCCGCTGGGCCAGGGCGGGAGCGAGGGGCGGGTCTTCGCCGGCCCGCGCGACGACGGGTTCTACGTCGATCTCGGGGGCATCTTCGACCTCGCGAACCTGCGGCCGAAGGGCACCGCGCAGGACGGGATCGCCGGCTTCAACACCCACAGCATCGCGCTCGAGATCCCCACCCAGCTGCTCACTGCCGACGGCAAGACACCGGGAAGCACGCCGGGCGACGCGACCACGGTCGGCCTGTGGGCGTCCTCGAGCCGCCGCAAGGTGAACGTCCTTCGCCGCGACGGATCGGCGCGGCCCGAGGGGCCGTGGGTGCAGGTGTCGCGCCTCGGCCTCCCGCTCGTGAACGAGGCGATCATCGGTTACCAGGACAAGGACTTCTACAACCGCACCCACCCGAAGGACGACGTGGCCCACTTCGGCGCCTACTTCCTGAACCCGATCATCGTCCGGGACGCCGAGGCGGTGGGAATCTACGCGGCGCTCGGCGCCGATCCCACCCCCTTCAAGTCCAACCGCACCGACATCCTCGACGTGATCAACCTGAAGGACATCCCCACCCCGGGCGCGCACCACGTGCCGCTCTCGGCGACCGGCGACGTGCTCCGCGTCGACCTCGCGACCGACTCGGCCTTCCCGAACGGCCGGCCGATCGCCCCGGGGACGGACCACGAGCAGGCGGACGTGACCGACGTCCTCCTCTCGCTGCTCCTCACGAAGCTCCAGATCCCGATCTCGGACGGCGTCGATCACAACGACGCCACATTCCTCACCGAGTTCCCGTTCCTGGCCCTGCCCTGGCAGGGCCTGGACCAGGGACACGGGAAGCCCACGCCGTAACGCGCGATCGAGGTGCCCGATGCCCTCCTCTTGGCTTCCGTTCGCCGCGCTCGCCCTCCTCCTCTCGACCCCGGGCTGCCGGGGCCGGGACGAGGCCGCGGCCCACTTCACGCAGGGTCATCCGCTGGCCATGCGCGCCCCGACCGGCGCGGCCCCGGTGGACCGGCGCATCGTGGAGCTCCAGACCCGCCTCCGGCGAGCGCCCCGGTCCGCGGACGCGTGGCTCGACCTCGGCGAGGCGTGGGTGAGGAAGGCCCGCCTCGACGCGCACCCCAACCTCTACCTGGGCGCCGACGACGCAGCGGGCGCAGCGCTCGCGCTTCGTCCGGGCGCCGCCCGCGCGCTCCTCCTCCGCGGGCTCGTCCTCCTGGAAGGCCACCGCTTCGAGGAGGCGCGGGCGCTCGCGGAGGCGCTCGTGGCGCGCGAGCCCGGCCTGGCCGCGGCGCACGGCCTCCACTCCGACGCGTTGCTCGAGCTCGGGCGGTTCGAGGAGGCCGCGGCCGCCGCGCAGCGGATGATGGATCTGAAGCCCGACCTCCCCTCGTACGTACGCGCGTCG
>DASPZP010000262.1:0-16228 GCA_035636195.1 Anaeromyxobacteraceae bacterium | reverse complement strand
GGCCGAGGTCAAGCGCGCAGTGTGGCTCCGCGACGGCGGCCGCTGTCAGTGGCCGATCGCCTCGGGCGGCATCTGCGGCTCCACGACTCGCGTCGAGTACGATTACATCGTCCCGCTCGCGCGCGGCGGATCTTCAACCGTCGGCGAACTTCGCCTGCTCTGCCGTCGGCACAACTTCATTCACGCTGAGCAGACCTACTCGTCCCGGGCCATGCCTACTTCCTCGACCCGAGGCCGGACGCGGGACTCGCCGAGCGCGGGGCACGCATTCGCAGCCGCCTGCGCCATGAACTGCTGCCGCTGCTCCGCACCTACGTCGAGGAGCGGCTGCTCGGGCCGGCCACGAGCGAGGTGGCCGGCCTCGCCGACCGGATCGAGGCCAGCCTCGAGACCGTGCGCGCATGAGCCCCAGCCGACCGCGCGGCCGCACCACGCGCGGCCGCGCTCGCGCCGATCTGGCGCGCATCTGGGAACGAACCCGTGGCGCGCCCGAGCCACTCCGCACCGTCGACCACGGCGCGGCCGTCCAGGTCCCTCACGCCCTCGTGGCACCCGAGATCTCGCACGACGGGCGGATCGAGCCATTTCTCGGGGCGAACGCCGACGTGCTCGGCCGGCTGGACCTGCACCCCGAGGTCTCGACGACGCGCGCGGGAGCCGGGCTGCGGCTCGTCCCCGGGGCGCGGCTCGGCGCGATGCCCCTCCGCTCTGCGGTGACACGTCGGGTGGCGCTGGGGATCGTCGTGCGATCGCGGTTTGAGTGGGAAGGTCTCGGACGTGTGCTCGGCGGCGTCTCCTTCCGCGTCGAGCCCGACGTCGGAGGAGCGGCCCTGGTGCCGGGCTCCGCGCGCGAGGTGCCACCCTGGATCCTGGCCGGGCCCGTGCTGGTGCGCATGGCGGACGTGCTGCGCCATGCAGCGCGGCGGTTCGAGCTCGCCCACGAGGTCCGCAGCGACCACGGGGGACGGTCGACTGGGGCGACTACGCGCGCGTCTCGCTCCCCTCCGGCGCGTGGCAGCGCTTCCGCTGCACGTTCCCCGACCTCTCGGACGACACGTGGCTCTTCGCGTCCATGCGCTGGACCATCGGGCGCGTCCGCCGAGAGCTGGAGCGCGCGGCCGATGCGCCGGTCGGGCGCGCGCTGCTGGATGAAGCCCTGCTCCTGCTGCATCGGCTCGGCCCCGGGGCCGAGACCCGCCCCGCGGCGGCCTCCTTCGCCGCTGGCGGACAGGCCCTCAGGTCTGGCTGGCTGGCAGCGGCCTGGGAGGCGATGGGATGGGTCGCCGACGAGCGCGGGCTCGGTGGTGAGCAGACCCTCGACGGCTTACCGTGGTCCCTGCGCGCTGACGCCCTGTGGGAGGCGTGGGTCGAGGGCTGGCTCGAGGACGTGGCACGCCGGCTCGGCGCGCAGCTGCTGTCCGGAAGACGTGGCGAGACCCGGCGCGCGCTCGCGTGGCATGGACGTCCGAGAACCCTCTCGCACCTCGTCCCTGACTTCGTGCTCGTGACGCCGGAGCACCACGTCTTCGTCGACGCGAAATACAAGCCGCACCTCATGGATGTGCGCAGGGTGGGCTGGGACAGCTTCCCACAGGAGCTTCGCGACGCTCACCGCGCCGACGTGCACCAGGCACTCGCGTACGCCGCGCTCTCGCCGGCGCCGCGCGTCGACACCGTCCTCGCCTACCCGGTCCCGAGCAGCTTGGCAGCACCACCGCTCTCCGAGGCGGACCTCCCGGCAGGATCGCGGCGAGCCCGGCTCATCCTTGCTGGCCTCCCCTTCGGGTTTTCGGGGCCAGCGGACCGAGAGGCTTCGGTCGGGTCCCTGGAACGGTTGTTTCGGTCCGAGTAGCAAGCGTACGCGGTGCGGTAGGCGCCGTCCGTCGAACGCCGAATCAACGCCGAATCAGAGATGATTGGCGGCGGTAGTCGAACCCGCGGCCGCGGCGCCCGAGCGCTCAGCCGCGCTCGGCGATCCGCGCCGCCGGGTTCGGCGCCGGCTCGGCAACCTTGCGCAGCGTGTTGCGGTCGGTGTGATGGAACGGCTCCGGCCGCCCCGCCACCTGCAACACCGTGTCGAGCTCGTAGGTGAACGTCCCGTCGTCGTTCACGGTGATGGTCGCGGTGTACTCGAGTGTGCGGAACGCGTCGTCGAGGAACGGGCCGGAGCAGATGCCGAACGTCCGCGAGCCCAGCTCGGCCCGCACCGTGAAGCGCCGCGCGTCCGGCGCCGCCTTCCCGGCGGCCATCGCGACCTGGCCGCGCGGGATCGACAGCGTCTGGATGACCGTCTTCGTGGCCGGCTCCCACAGCCAGTAGCCGACCTGGTCGTGGAAGGTGACCTCCTCGCCCGGCTTGCAGATGTTGAGGTGGTACCGGAGGCCGTACAGGAGCTGGGGCCCATTCGGCTGCGGGTCGATGGGCTGCAGCTCCATCCGCTCCACATAGGGATCGTCCGCGCCGCCCTCGCGGACCGGGTGGTGGTCGAGGCCGGCGCCCTCCCAGACGCCGGCGAGCGGCGCGAGCGGGCCGAGGTTGCGCAGGGTCACCGGGTCCATCTCCGGCTCGGTGTAGATGTCACGGGAGGAGGAGCTCATGCGAAGAGTATAGATCCGGCTCGTCCGCGCCTTGCGGCGTCCCCCGTCAGCGCTTCCGCCCCGTCAGCCCCCCCTGCTATGACGTTCTCCCCTCCCCCGGAGCACGCCCGCTTGGCCGACTTCACGCACCTGCACCTGCACACGCTCTATTCACTCCTCGACGGCGCGATCCGCATCAAGGACCTGCTCGCCACCGTCAAGGCGAAGGGGATGAAGAGCGTCGCCGTCACCGACCACGGCAACCTCTACGGCGCGGTCGACTTCTACAAGCAGGCGAAGGCCGCCGGGGTGAAGCCGATCCTGGGGTTCGAGGCCTACGTGGCGGGCGAGAAGGGGCGGCAGGATCGCTCCGAGCGCATCGGCCGACACCTCATCCTCCTCGCCAAGAACCAGGAGGGATGGGCCAACCTGCGCTACCTGTCGTCGATGGCCTTCACCGAGGGTTTCTACTACGACCCCCGCATCGACAAGCAGCTCCTGAAGGAGCGCTCGAAGGGCCTCATCGGCCTCACCGCCTGCCTGGCCGGCGAGGTGCCGCGGCTGTGCCGGCAGGGCGACATGGACGGCGCCCGCCGCGCCGCGCGCGAGTACCGGGACATCTTCGAGCCAGATTCGTTTTTCCTGGAGGTGCAGTCGAACGGGATGAAGGAGCAGCTCGAGGTGAACGCGCGGCTCCAGGAGCTCTCCGAGTCGGAGGGCATCCCGCTCGTGGCCACCGCCGACGCGCACTACGTGAAGCGGGAGGACGCCAAGGCGCACGAGGTGCTCATGTGCATCGCGTCGGGGAAGACCTTCTCCGACCCGAAGCGCCTCCGCCACGAGACGGACGGGCTCTTCATCACCGGGTCCGAAGACATGGCGCGGGCGCTGCCAGGCATGGGCGAGGCCATCGCCAACACGATGCGGATCGCCGAGCTGTGCAACGTCGAGCTCGAGCTCGGGAAGAATCACCTCCCCCAGTTCCAGCTGCCGGAGGGCCTGAGCGAGGCGGAGTACGCGGCCAAGCTCGCGCGCGAGGGGCTCGATCGCCGCTTCCGCGAGATCCACGGTCGGTACGCCTTCGACGCCGACGGCTACCGCGCCCGGCTGGAGATGGAGCTCTCCGTCATCCAGTCGATGGGGTTCTCCGGCTACTTCCTCATCGTCCAGGACTTCATCAACTGGGCGAAGGGCCGGCAGATCCCGGTCGGCCCCGGCCGCGGCTCGGGGGCGGGCTCCATCGTCGCCTGGGCGCTGCGCATCACCGACCTCGACCCGCTCCGCTGGAACCTGCTCTTCGAGCGATTCCTCAACCCCGAGCGCGTGTCGATGCCGGACTTCGACGTCGACTTCTGCCAGAACCGGCGCGACGAGGTCATCCAGTACGTCACCGCGAAGTATGGGAAGGAGAACGTCGGCCAGATCATCACCTTCGGCTCGCTCAAGGCACGCTCGGTCATCCGCGACGTGGTGCGCGTGATGGGGCTGCCCTTCCTGGAGGGCGACCGGATCGCGAAGCTCGTCCCGGACCCGGTGCAGGGCAAGACGCCACCGCTCAAGGACCTCGTCTTCGGCTCCGAGAAGACCCCGGCCGAGCCGCGCCTGGCCGAGCTCTACCAGAAGCCCAAGGTCGTCCACTCGTTCTTCGACGCCGAGGGCCGCCAGCAGCAGGTGACCGAGAAGGACATCCTCGACATCGCGATGTCACTCGAGGGCCTGAACCGCCAGGCCGGCCTGCACGCGGCGGGCGTCGTCATCGCAGGCCAGCCGCTCTGGGAGTACGTGCCGGTCACGAAGGACCCCGACTCCGGCCAGCTCGTGAGCCAGTTCGCCAAGGACGAGGCGGAGGCGGCGGGCCTCGTCAAGTTCGACTTCCTCGGCCTCAAGACCCTCACCGTCATCGATGACGCCATCCGCCTCATCCAGCAGAACCACCCGGACCAGGTCGGGCTCTCCGCGGACCAGATCCCCATCGACGACCCGGTCGTCTACGAGCTCATCAGCCGCGGCGACACCTCCGGCGTCTTCCAGATGGAGTCCTCCGGCTTCACCGAGATGGTGATGAAGATGAAGCCCTCGCGGTTCGAGGACGTCATCGCCGCCGGCGCGCTCTACCGCCCCGGCCCCCTCGACCAGAAGCTCGAGGACGGGCGGACGATGGTCGACGTGTACATCGACCGCAAGCACGGGCGCGACAAGGTCACCTACCCGCACCCGAAGCTCGAGCTCCTCCTGGGCGACACCTACGGCGTCATCGTCTACCAGGAGCAGGTGATGCAGATCTCGCAGGTCCTGGCCGGCTACAGCCTGGGCCGCGCGGACCTGCTCCGCCGCGCGATGGGGAAGAAGAAGGCCGAGGTCATGGCCAAGGAGCGCACCGGCTTCATGGAAGGGTGTGCGGCGGGGCAGATCGACCCGACCGTCGCGGGCGGCATCTTCGACCTGATGGAGAAGTTCGCCGCCTACGGCTTCAACAAGTCGCACTCGGCGGCCTACGGGCTCCTCACCGTCCAGACCGCGTGGCTCAAGGCGCACTACCCGGTCGAGTTCATGGCGGCGCTCATCTCGAGCGAGGCCTCCGACACCGACAAGGTGGTGCTGCACATCTCGGAGGCGCGCCAGAGCGGGATCGAGGTGCTCCCGCCGGACGTGAACGAGAGCGCGGCGGCGTTCCGCGCCATCCCCCTCTCCGCTCACCCTGGGTCCTCCGACCACGTGCCCGCGGCGCCACGCTCGGGCCAGGCGGAGTCCTTCGACTCTGCGCCTGCGGCGCTACGCTCAGGACAGTCGGAGTCGAGGCGCGAGCGGGCGAACACGAAGGGCAAGATCCGCTTCGGGCTCGGCGCGGTGAAGGGCGTCGGCGACTCGGCGGTGGAGGCGATCCTGAAGGCGCGCCAGGAGGGCGGGGCGTTCCAGGGGCTGTACGACTTCGCCACCCGGGTCGACGCGCGCAGGATCAACAAGAAGGTGGTGGAGGCGCTCGTGAAGTGCGGCGCCTTCGACTTCGAGCAGGTGCCGCGCTGGCGGCTCTTCTACGGCATCGAGTCCGCCTTCGCGGCCGGCTCGGCGGCGCAGGCCGACCGGCTCTCCGGCCAGAAGAGCCTCTTCGGCGCGCTCTCGGCCGCGGTCGAGGTGAGGCCCCGCTATCCCATGCCCGGCGACATGGTCGGCGAGGCCACCGTCGAGGAGTGGCCCGAGCGCGTGCGCCTCTCGTTCGAGAAGGAGGCGCTCGGGTTCTACCTCACCGGCCATCCGCTCGCCGGCGCCGAGAAGGAGGCCCGCCGCTACGCGTCGTGCAACTGCGCCCAGGTCGGGACGAAGCGCCAGGACGACAAGATCACGGTGGTGGGCGTGGTCGCTTCACTGCGGGAAAAGCAGAACAAGGAGAAGGGCACCCGCTTCGGCTTCTTCACGCTCGAGGACCTCACCGGGACCGCCGAGGTGATCTGCTGGGGCAGCCGGCCCGCCCAGGGGAACCGGCCGGCGCAGAAGGGCTGGACCGACTGGGAAGAGCTGGTGAAGCGCGACGAGCCGATCATCGTCCACGGTCAGATCCGGATGAACACGCGCGACGAGGAGAACCCCCGGGCGGAGATCACGGCCACCGAGATCGAGCTGCTCTCGACCGTCCGATCGCAGAAGACGACCGAAGTGGCGCTCCGCATCGACGCCGCCCTGCTCGCCCCCGAGAAGGCGCGGGAGCTGAAGACGCTGCTCGGGCGCCACGCCGGGAAGTGCGCCGTGACGATCCGGGCCATCATCCCGACCGAGTCCGAAACGACCGTTCGCCTCGCGCTTCGCGTCAAGCCCGCCGATGAGCTCCTCGAATCGGCTCGTCGGCTCGGCTTCGAGGTGGAGCTGCGCTGAACCTTGCCGCAGCCCCCCTGGCTGCCCTGAAATCAGGCACTTGCGTCGCCGGCTGCCCCAGCCAGGGTAGCCCCAATTTTCAGGTATAGACCCTCGGTCCGTTTCCGTACGGTGTGGGTGGGACGGGACCGGTGTAGACTCCGGACAGCCAACTGGGGGCGAGTCATGTTGCGAGCGACGTCACGCGCAGCCACGCCGAGGGGAGCCTCGGCCTACTCCGATCCTGACTTTCACTTGCAGTGCGACCGCCAGGCGGAGGAGCTGCTGCGGTCCTTCTGGACGGGAGTCGCGGACGGGTCGGCTCTTCCGGCCGACCTGCGCGGGCTTGCCGAGGGCGCTCAGACCGGCGAGCCGGGCACCCGGCGCTGCCTCACCATGGAGCGAATCGGCGAGCGCCTGCGCGTCGAGGTGACGGCCGTCGGGAAGGGGCGCACCCAGCTGCACCTCTGGCGCGAGGGCGTGCCGACGGTCGTGCCCACGCCGGGAGAGCAGGTCCCGGTGCCGGTCGCGGATGGCCTCACCCAGCGTGAACGCGAGGTGGCGCTCCTCGTCGCCGACGGCCTCCGGTCACGAGAGGTGGCAGAGCGGCTGGGCATCGCCTCGCAGACCGTGAAGAGCCACCTCAAGACCATCTTCGACAAGCTGGGCGTCCGGAATCGGGTCGAGCTCGCGCGGCGGCTGGAGCAGAGATAGCCGCACGGCGGGGGATAAACCCCCGCCCTACTCGAACGAAGATGAGCTGGTGTAGGGCGGGGGCTCGTCCCCCGCCGCCGCAGCGCAACCCGAGCCGCCTTGCCGCAACGCGTGATCGGCGCTACCGTTTGCGATCCCGATGATGGTCACCTTCGAGGACGTCCAGGCCGCGCGCCAGCGCATCGCGGAGCACATCTACCTGTCGCCGTGCGCTCGCAGCGAGACGTTCTCGCGCGCCATCGGCTGCCAGGGTTTCCTGAAGCTCGAGAACTTGCAGATGACGGGCGCCTACAAGGAGCGCGGCGCCCTCAACAAGCTGCTCACCCTGACCCCCGCCGATCGGGCGAAGGGGCTCGTCGCCGCGAGCGCCGGGAACCACGCGCAGGCGGTGGCCTTCCACGCCGGCCGCCTGGGCGTGGCCGTCACCATCGTGATGCCGGAGGCGACCCCGCTGCTCAAGGTCGCCAACACGCGCGGCCACGGAGCACGGGTGGTCCTCCACGGCTCGAACTACGACGAAGCCTACGCCGAGGCGCGTCGGCTGGAGCAGGTGGAGGGGCTGACCTTCGTCCACCCGTTCGACGACCCGGCCGTCATCGCCGGCCAGGGGACGGTCGCCCTCGAGCTGCTGGAGCAGGTGCCGGACCTCGACGCGGTGCTCGTCCCGGTGGGCGGCGGCGGCCTCATCTCGGGGATGGCGGTGGCGCTCAAGGCGCGCCTGCCCAAGGTGCGGGTCATCGGCGTGGAGACCGAGGTGCTGCCGTGCATGTTCGCCTCGCTGGAGGAGGGGCGGCTCGTCACGGTCGAGGCCGCCAGCACCGTCGCCGACGGCATCGCGGTCAAGCGCCCGGGCGAGCTCACCTTCCAGCACGTCCAGAAGTACGTCGACGAGATCGTGACCGTCTCCGAGGAGGAGATCGCGAGCGCCATCCTGTACCTGCTGGAGAAGGAGAAGACGGTCGCCGAGGGGGCCGGCGCGGTCGCGGTCGCGGCCCTCCTCAACCACAAGGTGCGTGGGCTGGAGGGGAAGCGCGTCGTGGCGCTCGTCTCCGGCGGCAACATCGACGTGAACGTCATCGCGCGCGTGATCGAGCGGGGCCTCGCCAAGGAGGGCCGCCTCGTGCGCGTGATCGTGCACCTGCCCGACAAGCCGGGACAGCTCGCCAAGGTTTCGGCGGCTGTGGCGAGCCACCGCGCCAACGTCATCGAGGTGCACCACACCCGCGCCTTCTCGCACCGCTTCGGCGACACGACGCTCCAGCTGACCCTGGAGACGCGCGGCCACGATCACGTCGACGAGATCCTGCGCGCGCTGCGCGAGCGCGGCTACCAGGTCGAGCGGGTATGACGCATCAGCGCCGCCCGAAGAGCCAGAACAACAGCGACAGCACCACGCTCAGGACGAGCGACGTCGCCAGCGGGAAGTAGAACCGGAAGTTCCCGCGCTCCACCCGCAGGTCGCCGGGGAGCCGACCGACGCGGAGCCCACCGCGCTCGCCGAGGAGCACCACCAGCCCCAGGACGACGAGGAGCACGCCCGCGAGGAGCAGAACGCGGCCGAGCGAAGGCATCGCTCCGATGTAACCGGCCGCCGCCTCCCTCGCCCCCCGCTAGCGCGGAGAGGGGCAGCGCACCTCGGCGAGCACCTCCTTCAGCGCCGCCAGGAACCCGTCCACCTGCGCCTCGGTGTGCCCCGCCGTCAGGGTCACCCGCAGCCGGCTCGTCCCCGCCGGAACCGTCGGCGGCCGGATGGCCCGCACGAAGAAGCCGCGCTCGCGCATGCGACGCGAGCCCTCCAGCGCCAGCGCCTCGTCTCCCAGCACCACCGGGAAGATGGGCGCCACCACCCGCGACACGTCGAACCCCAGCGCCGCGAGGCCGTCCTTCATGCGCGCCGCGAGCGCCGCGAGCCGGGCCCGGCGTTCGGGCTCGGCCGCCACCACGTCGAGCGCGGCCAGCGCCGCGCCGCAGGCGGCGGGCGGTAGCGCGGTCGTGAAGATGAAGGTCCGCGCGCGCGAGGTGAGCCAGTCGCAGAGCCGGGGCGAGCCCGCCACGAAGGCTCCGAAGCTACCGAGCGCCTTCCCGAGCGTGCCCATGAGCACGTCCGGTCGGACGCCCTCCGCCTCCGCCCAGCCCGCGCCGGTGGGACCGAGCACGCCCGTGGCGTGGGCCTCGTCGACGTAGAGCATGGCGCCCTCGCGCTCGCACAGCTCCGCGATCTTCGCCAGCGGCGCCGCGTCGCCGTCCATCCCGAAGATCGCGTCGGTCACGACGAGCTTGCGGCGCGCCTTCGTCTCGCGCAGCAGCCGCGCCAGGGCGCCCACGTCGCAGTGCGGATAGCGCCAGGTCTTCGCGAGCGAGAGCCGGCAGCCGTCGATGATGGAGGCGTGGTTGAGCCGGTCCGAGAAGATGGCGTCCTCGCGGTCGGTGAGCGCCGCCGGCACGCCCATGTTCGCGTGGTAGCCGGAGGAGAAGAGGAGCGCCGCCCCGGCGCGCTTGAACGCGGCGAGCCGCCGCTCCAGCGCTCCGTGGACCGGCAGGTCTCCCGCCACCAGCCGCGCCGCGCCCGCCCCGGCGCCCTCGCGCTCGGCCGCCGACACCGCGCCCGCGACGAGGCGCCGATCGGAGGCGAGCCCGAGGTAGTCGTTCGAGCAGAGGTTCACGAGCGCGCGGCCCTCCACGCGGATGATGGGCCCCTGCGGCCCCTGGAGTGGCTCGAGGACGCGCCGGAGCCCCTTCTCCTCGAGGACCGCGAGCTCGCGGTCGATCCAGGACAGCGCGCCGCTCACCGCATCACCGGCAGCGGCCGCTTCCGCTCGCCCTCCACCGCCCGCTCGTTCCAGCGCGTCTCGCGCGGCGCGTCGCCGTGGAAGGCCCAGCGATCCGGCTCGGGGGTGGGCCGCAGGTCGTAGCCCTTGCCGCGCACCATCTCGACCACCTCGTGCGGCTGCGTGCCTGCGCTCGTGAGGTAGTTCCCCACCATCGTGCCGTCCGCGCCGGCGTCGAAGATGCGGTGCTGGTCCGGGCCCAGGTTCACCTCTCGTCCCCCCATGACGAAGAGGTGCGCCGCCGGCAGCATCAGCCGGAAGACGGCGATGGCCGCCAGGCACTCCTCGGCCGTGATGGCCTTCACGTGCTCCATGGGGGTGCCCGGCCGCGGGTTGAGGAAGTTCATCGGGACGCAGTGGGTGCCCACCTCGCGCAACGTCTCGGCGAGCTCCACCCGCTGCTCGGGGGTCTCGCCCATGCCGAGGATGCCGCCCGTGCAGAGCTGGTAGCCGAGCTCCTTCGCGGCGCGGATGGTCTCGAGCTGCTCGTCGTAGCCGTGCGTCGTGCAGACGTTCCCGAAGAAGCTGCGCGACGTCTCGAGGTTGTGATGGTAGTGCAGGAGGCCGGCCTGCTTGAGCCGCTCGAGCTCCGGCTTCCGCATGAGGCCGAGCGACGCGCACGGCTCGACCGTCGTCTCCGCGCGGATGAGCCGGATCGCCTCCTCGAGCGTGCGCAGCTCGCTCTCCCTCGACACCCGGGTGCCGGAGGTGACCACCGAGAACTCCCGCGCGCCGGCCGCCTCGGCCGCCCGGGCCTGATCGGCGATCTCGCGCGCCGTCATCATGGGGTACTCGGGCGCGCCGGCGCCCTTGAAGTGCGCCGACTGCTGGCAGAAGCCGCAGTCCTCGGCGCAGTTCCCGCTCTTCGCGTTGACGATCCCGCACAGCGAGACGCCGGTGCCGTGCACCGCCTCCCGCACCGCCTTCGCCCGAGCGAGCAAGGCCTCGAATTCAGGGCCGCTGGAGGGGCGGATGAGGCGGCGCGCCTCCTCGCCTGAGATGGGAATGATGCCGGGCGGGAGCGGCTTCGGGGACCCGCAGGATTCCGTGCACATGAGGCGCCACCCTGTCAGTCGGGAGCTCCCTCGTCAACCGCATGACGCGGACGGGTTGACGAGGGCCTCCACTGAACGGATGTCGGGGCCGCATGCCAGGATGCCGGCGCCGGAGACCATTCGAGGAAGACCCGTGGCCAAGCTCGCCCCCAAGCAGAAGACCGTCTTCGCGTGTGGTGAATGCGGCCACGCCTCGCCCAAGTGGCTCGGCCAGTGCCCGGCGTGCCGGCGCTGGAACACCTTGAACGAGGAGCTCCCGCCGCCCGAGGACCGCGGTGTCCCGCGGAGCTTCGGCGGTGTCGCGCGCGCCGCGCGGCCGACGCCGCTGCACGAGGTCGAGGCCAGCGAGGAGTGCCGGCTGCGCACCGGCATCGGCGAGCTCGACCGCGTGCTGGGCGGTGGAGTCGTGCCCGGCTCGCTCGTCCTCCTCGGCGGCGACCCGGGCATCGGCAAGAGCACGCTCCTCCTCGCCGCGCTGGAGCGGCTCGCCGCCGTGGTGGCGGGGCGGCCCATCCTCTACGTGACCGGCGAGGAGTCGGCTCGGCAGGTGAAGCTGCGGGCCGATCGCCTGGGCGTCACCGCCGCGGCGCTGCACCTCTTCCCGGAGACGGACGCGGGCAAGGTGCTGCACGCGGCCGAGCAGCTCCGGCCGGCCATCCTCGCCATCGACTCCATCCAGACGCAGTACCTGCCCGAGCTCGTGAGCGCGCCCGGGACGGTGACGCAGATCCGCGAGACGGCGGCGCGCTTCATGGCCTTCGCCAAGACCACCGAGACGCCGACCTTCCTCGTCGGTCACGTCACGAAGGACGGCGCCATCGCCGGCCCCCGCGTTCTCGAGCACATGGTGGACACGGTCCTCTACTTCGAGGGCGGAGGGGCCCACCCGTACCGGATCCTGCGCGCGCACAAGAACCGCTTCGGCTCGGCGAGCGAGATCGGCGTCTTCGAGATGAAGGCCCGCGGCCTCAGCGAAGTTCAGAACCCCTCGGCGCTCTTCCTCTCCGAGCGGCCCGAGGGTGCTCCGGGGAGCGCGGTGGCGGCCGCGCTGTCGGGCACGCGCACGCTCCTCGTCGAGGTGCAGGCGCTCGTCTCGCCCACCACCTTCGGCACGCCGCGACGCACGGCGCTCGGCGTCGACTCCAACCGCGTGGCGCTGCTCGCCGCCGTGCTGGAGAAGAAGGTCGGCATCGACATCCTCGGCTGCGACCTGTTCGTGAACGTGGCGGGCGGCCTCACGCTGGACGATCCCGCGGCCGACCTCGCCACCGTGGCCGCGCTCGCCTCGAGCTTCCGCGACCGCGCTCTCGATGGCCGCACGCTGCTCCTGGGCGAGGTGGGCCTGGCCGGCGAGGTGCGGGCGGTGGCGCAGTCCGACGCGCGCCTGGCCGAGGCAGCCCGGCTCGGATTCACGCGGGCGCTCGTGCCGGCCGGGAACGCGCGGCACGCGGAGGTGCCGGAGGGGCTCTCGGTCGAGCCGGTCGAGACGGTGACCGAGGCGCTCGATCGCCTCTTCCCCTGAGGCGGCCTTCCGGTCCGCTTCAGCCCCAACCGTCCCGCGTCCCCTTCACGAGGCGCTCGATCCGCGCGCGCCCTCGCGCGTCGAGCTGGGTGAAGAGGATGCCCATCCCGACCCGCCCGCTCCGGCTGGCGCCCACCCGCACCACGCGCCCCTCGACCTGGAGGTGCCCGTCCTCGAGGAAGAGCTCCAGGCTCACCGCGGTCCCGACCGTGTAGGGCTCGTCGCAGTGCACGAACACGCCGCTCGCCGAGAGGTCCTCGCTCTCGTCGAGGAGGGGCTCGCCGTTACCCTGGCCGCGGTGCTGCACGGCGAGCCGCACCGGCGCGCGGGCGGCGCGCGGCGTGAATGCGAAACCATTTCGGGAGGCGGAGCGTGGAGCAGAAGCCACGCTCAGGGTGTACCACGCCGGGCGGCGGTGGGAGCAACGGGGCAACCGGATCTCCCCCTCTCCCCTGACAGGGGAGAGGGTTGGGTGAGGGGTCCAGCGATCGTGCCCGGGCGACGTCGGATTGGCCCTGCGTGCGCGGTTCCGCGCACCCGCGGGTCACGCGGCGCTCACCGCCCGGCGCCACCTGGCGAGGTGGCGCTCCCGCTCGTCGGCCTTCATCTTCGGCTCGAAGCGCTTGCCCACCTTGAAGCTCTTGCTGATCTCCTCACGCGAGGACCAGACGCCCGCGGCCAGCCCCGCCAGGAAGGCTGCCCCCAGGGCGGTGGTCTCGATCATCCGGGGCCGCTCCACCGGAACACCCAGCAGATCCGCCTGGAACTGCATCAGGAGGTCGTTGGCCGAGGCGCCCCCGTCGACCCTGAACGCAGGAGCGGCGCGCCCCGCGTCCTTCATCATGGCCTGGGCGAGATCGTAAATCTGAAAGGCGATCCCCTCCAGCAAGGCGCGGGCGAGGTGGCCGGCGGTGGTGCCGCGGGTGATCCCCGAGATGAGGCCCCGCGCCTCCGGACGCCAGTGCGGCGCGCCCATGCCGGCCATGGCGGGGACGAACACCACCTCGCCCGAGTCCTTGACGGTCTTCGCCAGCGCCTCCACGTCCGAGGCCTTCTCGATGATCTTGAGCTCATCGCGGAGCCACTGCACGGCGGCGCCGGCGATGAAGGCGCTACCCTCCAGCGCGTACTGCGTCTCGCCCCCCACGCGCCAGGCGACCGTGGTGAGCAACCCGTGCTGCGAGACCACCGGCTCCGGACCCACGTTCTGCAGCAGGAAGGCGCCCGTGCCGTAGGTGCACTTCGCGTCGCCGGCCGCGAAGCACGCCTGTCCGAACAGCGCCGCCTGCTGGTCCCCGGCGATGCCGCACACCGGGATGCCGTCCGGCAGCGCGCGCACGTTCCTCGTCTCCCCGTACACCTCCGAGCTCGAGCGGATCTCCGGCAGGATCCGGTCCGGCACCCCGAACAGCGCGAGCAGCTCCCGGTCCCAGGCGCACGTGCGCAGGTCCATGAGCAGCGTGCGGCTCGCGTTCGAGGCGTCGGTGACGTGCGCCTGGCCGCCGGTCAGGCGCCAGACGAGGAAGCTGTCGATGGTGCCGAAGGCGAGGTGGCCGTCCTCGGCCTTCTCGCGCGCGCCGCGCACGTTCTGGAGGAGCCAGGACAGCTTGGTGGCCGAGAAGTACGGATCGAGCACGAGCCCCGTCTTCTCGCGGATGAGCGGGGTGTGCCCCTCGCTCTGCAGCCGGAGGCAGTCCTCGGTGGTGCGGCGGTCCTGCCAGACGATGGCGTTGTGGACCGCCCTGCCGGAGCGGCGATCCCAGAGCGCCACCGTCTCGCGCTGGTTCGTGATGCCGATCGCGGCGATCTCCGCGCCGCGCACGCCGGCCTCGCGGAGCGCCTTCTGCACCGCCCCGAGGACCGAGCCCCAGATGTCGTCGAGCTCGTGCTCGACCCAGCCCGGCTTGGGGAAGATCTGCCGGAACTCGACGTTCACCTTGGCGCGCACCGCCAGGCGCTTGTCGAGGATGAGGACGGTGGTGCCGGTCGTCCCCTGGTCGATGGCCATCACATAGGAGGCTAGCCTCCGCTCCGTCGTCATCGTTGGAACCTCGTCGCCGCGCCAGGCGGCCTGCCGTCGAAGAAGGAGGCCACCTCGTCGGCGCAGCGATCGCGCTCGACGTCGATGCCCACCAGGTGAAAGCTGCGCTCCAGCACCAGGAGCCGCGCCGGCCCGCCCAGACGCAGCGCGATGCGCTCGGCGCCGGAGAGCCGGACCGTGTGGTCCTCCCGCGCCGCCACCACGAGCGCCGGCACCGCGATGGCGGGGAGCAGCCGATCGACGTGCCGGGAGAGCGCAGCCAGCTCCGCCACCGCTCGCAACGGCACGCCGGACATCGTGCGGTTCTCGCGCCGGGCCACGGGATCGCGCACGTCCGAGTCGGCCTTCGGCACCGGCGGCAGCCACGCCGCGAACGGCAGCCGGCCGAGGAGCGCCGCCAGCTGCCCGGCGCGCTGGAGGTGGAGCGCGGGCGCGAGCAGCGCGAGGCCGGCCACGCGCTCGGGCGCGGCGTGGGCGAGCGCGCAGGCGACGAGCGCGCCCATGGAGCAGCCGACGAGGTGGACGCGGCGCGCGCCGCGGAGCGCGTCGAGCTCGCCCCGGGCGCCCTCGACCCAGGCCTGCCAGTCGAGCCTCGCCAGCGCCCGTGGTCCGCCTTCATGGCCCGCCATGATCGGCCCGACACAGCGCAGGCCGTCCCGGTTCAGGCGCTCCGCCACGTGGCGCATCTCGAAGGGCGTGCCGGTGAGGCCGTGCAGGAGCAGCGCGGCGTCCGGGCCGCCCGGCAGGTCGAACGCGGCGGCCGAGACAGGCCGCGCGGTGGCCGCGGCAGGGGCGCTGGCAGGCGGCGCGGTCACGCTTCTCGTGTACCCGGAGAGGCCGTCCAGGGGCCAGTTCTCTTCCGGGACCTTGCGGGACGCGCATCGCGGCGCTTCATGTCCGCGCCTCTTTCGGTGATGCTGGAGGGATGGCCGACAAGCCCACCCCCACGCCACCAGGCGCCATCCAGCTCCAGATCGAGATCGACCCCGTCACAGCCAACGGCGTCTTCGTGAACATGGCGCTCGTGAACCACACCGAGACCGAGTTCACGCTCGACCTGCTCTACCTCCAGCCGCAGCCGTCCAAGGCGGTGGTGCGTGCGCGCGCCATCACCACGCCCAAGCACCTGAAACGCCTCGTGCACGCGCTGCAGGACAACCTCGCCAAGTACGAGGCCCGCTTCGGGGCCATCGACCTGGGCGACACGCCGCACTTCCCAGGGCCGGGGATGAACTGAGGTCCACTCAGCGGGAACGGCAGCGAGGTTCCCCTCCCCTCGCCCCGCCCCGGCGGGCGAGAGGGGCAGCGTGGTCCCCCTCGCCCCGCGCCAGCGGGGAGAGGGTTGGGGAGAGGGGCCGGTCCATCTGGCGACCCCCGCGTCCGTGCCCTGGCCGCAGCGCCCAAGGAATCTCGCCCGTCGTGGCGCGTTCGCCCCCGGCACACCCGTTGCTCTCCGCGTTCTTGCCGCGCCTCGCGGCTCACACGGAGACGAACATGACCGACTCGACGACTGGCGGGGGCAAGAAGCCCCTCGCCGTCTACGCCATTCTCGACCGCAACGGGAAGAGCATCTGGATGAAGGTGGGCGCTGCCTTCGCCAACCGCGACGGGAGCATCAACATCAACCTCGACGCGGTGCCGGTCGG